>CAYXID010000025.1:0-1839 GCA_964465535.1 uncultured Ruminococcus sp. | reverse complement strand
ATAGGTGCTTCAAAGAAAGATATTTCTAGAGTATTTAATGCCGAAACACTTATAGTAGGCTTTGTAGCAGGTGCTATGGGAATTCTCGTAACAGCACTACTCTTAATCCCCATAAACTCTATAATTGCCGCTATCACGGAAATAGAGGGTCTTGCCGTATTGCCTAGCGTTGCGGCAGGTGTTCTTGTAGCAATAAGTATGATTTTAACATTTATTGCAGGTCTGCTACCCTCAAAGATAGCCGCCCGAAAAGACCCCGTTACAGCACTTAGAACTGAATAAGCCAAAATCCCGTATTGCAAATGCAATACGGGATTTTTTTATTTCTTCTTCGGCTTATGCACATTTCTAATTGTCTTTTTGCGTTTTGCGGAATTCTTTCCGCCTTGTGCCTTAGAGTTATTCAAAGTGGCTTTCTCAGGGGCTGCAAGACATCTTTTGCCTGTACCTATCAAATCGGTTCTGCCCGCCTTTTTAAGTGCAGACAAGACAATCTTTCGGTTCTCGGGTTTATAATACTGCAAAAGCGCCCTCTGCTCTGCCTTTTCCTTAGGCGTTCTCGGGACATATACCTTTTCCATAGTAAAGGGGTCATATCCCGTATAGAACATACAGGTAGAAACTGTACCGGGGGTGGGATAAAAATCCTGTACCTGTTCAGGATGAAGTCCCTCTTTTTTTAGGAATAAAGATAGCTCTATCGCATCATTTAGGGTACTACCCGGATGGGACGACATAAGGTATGGCACCAAAAACTGCTTTTTACCTGCTTTTTCGGTGAGAGCATAAAAGCGGTCTTTGAATTTTTCATAAACATCAAAGGTGGGCTTGCCCATTCGCTTTAATACATTCGCAGAACAGTGTTCGGGTGCCACCTTTAGCTGACCGCTTACATGATGCTCTACAAGTTCACTGAAAAATTCTTCGTTTTTATCAGCAATAAGGTAGTCAAAGCGTATTCCTGAGCGAACAAACACCTTTTTTACCTTAGGAATTTTGCGAAGAGAGCGAAGAAGCTCTAAATAATCGCTGTGGTCAACCTCAACCGCCTTGCACATTTTGGGCGCCAAGCATTTTTTATCGGCGCAAAGTCCCTTTTTAAGCTGTGCTTTGCAGGAAGGGGCTCTGAAATTAGCGGTGGGGCCGCCGACATCGTGAATATACCCCTTAAAATCATCCATCTCGGTAATTTTCCTAGCTTCCTCAATTACGGAATTGTGGCTTCGGCAGGAAATCTGTCTGCCCTGATGAAAGGCAAGCGAGCAGAAATTACAAGCCCCAAAACAGCCTCTGTTATGGATTATAGAAAATTTTACCTCTTCAATTCCGGGAACACCGCCGAGTGACTTATATGACGGATGGTAGTCTCTCATAAAGGGCAGAGAATAAACCTTATCCATTTCCTCAGTATCGAGTGGCGGCATTGGCGGATTTTGAACTAAAATCTTATCGCCGTGGCGCTGAATAACCCGTCTGCCCCTGACTGCATCCTGTTCTTCTGACTGTATACGACAGGCTTTAGCATATTCAATTTTGCCCTGTTCGTCAGGTACAGATACCGCTTCAAAGGACGGACATTCCCTTGCTGACATCGGTACATAATCGGTAGTTTTTACTGCATAACAGGTACCCAAAATATCGGTAAGCTCGGATATTTTCTCACCACTATTTAATCGGTCTGCTATTTCTATGACATGCTTTTCGCCCATACCGTACATTAAAATATCGGCACCGCTATCGATAAGCACAGAGGGACGAACCTTATCGTCCCAATAATCGTAATGGGCAAAGCGGCGAAGCGATGCTTCAAGTCCGCCTATTGCTATCGGCACATCTCCG
>CAYXID010000024.1:0-22979 GCA_964465535.1 uncultured Ruminococcus sp. | reverse complement strand
GTGTCCTATATTGACAGCAGCAGAAGGCTTTATCCTGGGCGTCAGCGCAAAGATGTTTACAATAGCAGGCCCGGTGATTGTATATGGGGTATCTGCATCGGTGGTCTATGGCCTTATCTATTGGATTAGTCAAATAATAACGGGCGGTTAATAACCGCCCCTACAATTTCTATCGTACATTATCGTAGGGGCGGATATTATCCGCCCGCAAAAAACCTTGAAAAAGCGGTCAAGGTTTTTTATACGCCACCTGTAATTTCAACGAGGAACCCCATTGCAATAAAGTAAAATAATGTAGTAATAACCGGCCATAAAAATATCCAAATATATTTTTTGCCAATTTTCTGTTTTGCTTCATCCGAGTGGCGTTCTGCTAAAAAGAAAACTAAACATATAACAAACAAAACTATAGGCGTAGGATTAAGCATCCAACCCAATGTTGCGATAACACCAATTGCCTTAATTGCAGCCATAGCGTAATATTGATTAACGGTTAAGCATATTGCAAAAGTGATACAGCAGAAACAAAAGATGCTGTTTAATATGGATGTGATTTTTAAGGCTTTTATTGTTTTCATATTATCACTCCTTTTTCTAATTATACCACACCGCTGTTTTAATGTAAATATTTTTGCAAAATGGTGTGTCATATATTGACAGTAGCAGAAGGGTGGATACTTGGCGTTGGTGCTAATATATTTAAAATTGCAGGTCCTGTAATCGCATACGGTGTGGTAGCAAGTGTAATTTACGGAATTATATATTGGATTAGAACTTTATTTTAAGAAGTGAACGGCAAAGAAACTGTTTTATCCTTTGCCGTTCTTATATGTTTCACGATATTTACTTGGTGACATTTGATAGTGATTTTTGAATATCTTATTAAAATATATTGAGTCGTCGATACCCACCTCTGCTGATATTTGGTTAATGGGCTTTGTCGTTCCTTGCAGTAGCTCTGCTGCTACGGATAAACGATAATTATTTAAAAAACAAATGGGGGAAACACCAATTTGTTTTTTAAATATTGCAAACAGATGCGAAGCAGAAATATGTGTTTGATTTGCGATATCTTCAACAGATATTTTTTCTTTATAGTTTTCTTTTATATAATGCAAAGCTTGTTCTATATATTGAGGTAGCGGTTGCACTTTTTCATTAGCAACCAAAGAAAGAAGTTTAACTATTTCATAATAACAAATATATTCGTCAAAGGCATTATCCGCACTAAATAGTCTATCAAAAATCGCATTCATTTCCCCTTTGACTTCTTCTGGTAATATTATAGGAAAACTGAATTTTTCATCAAAGTTGTAAATATCATTAATTTTGATTTTCATATAAACCCAACGACAAATTATATTTTTGCCGGAGCGGTCCATGTTGTGAATAATGCGTTGCTGCACATTTGATGGTGCAATAAAAAATCCACCATCCCCGGTATTATGTGTTATACCGTTGTTGAGTTGAATATCATAAGAGCCTTCAACTGCTTGTACAACTGACAAATATGGCATTATTTTTGTATGAGAAATACCATCATGCGCGTTAGAAGTAAAACCGTTTTTATGTATATACTCTACATGTATCTTTTCGATAATCATTTTCTCACCTCAATAGTATTATACTAAACAATAGTATTATCGTCAATGTTTTTTAATAGTTTTATATGCTATAATGTTACCGAGGTGAACAGTTATGAAATTTTTTGCTGTTAATGGAAAAAGACCTGTAAGATTAAGTGAAGAAACAAGAAAATTTGCTTTTGACTCTTTAAATTATAAATACGGATTGGAAATCTTGGATACGCCCTATGTTTCAATGGATGATTATGAAGGGTTTGAGAAGTTGACTTTATTAGAAAAATACGATGCTGTTATCGAACAGATTTCAAAAACTGCGCCAATCCGTATTTGTGACGGAGAAAAGATAAGCGGTTCGGCGACCTTGGGAATGGCATTGGCACATAATATTCCTGCCACTTTTGGAGAGAAGCCTATATTTTTAGGTTCAATCAGCCATCTGACCATCGATTTCGAAACTATTGTTAAAAAAGGCACAAATTATATTAAAAAACAAGCGGAAGAGGCGTTGAAAAAATATAAAGGCACAGAAAAAGAAGCTTTTATTCGCAGTTGTTTGCATTGTTTGAATTGCATAAAAATATGGCATAAGCGATATTTGAACGAATTAAAAAACAATTCAAAATATTGTGCAAACTATGAGAATCTGCAAAATGTACCATTTGAACCGGCAAAAAATTTTTATGAAGCTGTACAAAGCATTTGGTTTACTTTTGCGTTTGTTCGTCTTTGCGGCAATTGGCCGGGAATTGGACGAATTGACTGGCTTTTGGGTGATTATTTAGAAAAAGACCTTGCTGACGGCACTCTGACACTCGACGAAGCAAGAGAGATACTGGCACATTTTTTCATAAAAGGTTGTGAATGGGTCAAGGGTGGTGTTTATCCAAGCGGTGATGCACAGCATTATCAAAATATTGTTCTTGCAGGAGTGGATGAAAACGGGAAGGAAATAACAAATTCAGTTACATATCTTGTTTTGGATATCATAGAGGAACTTGGCATAAGCGATTTTCCTACAACGGTACGTATTAACAAAAACACGGACAGTAAGCTGCTTGAACGTGTGGCAGAGGTTATAAGGTTTGGTGGCGGTGTTATTGCGATATATAACGAGGATCTGATTATTGAATCGCTTGTTAATTACGGATACGAACTCAGAGAGGCGAGAAAGTTTGCAAATGATGGTTGTTGGGAAATACAAATTCCGGGCAAAACGAACTTTGGATATATTCCATTTGACGCTTTGCAGATTTTACAGCAAATAACGCTTGATAATTACAGCGGAAATGTCTGCTATTCAGATTTCAAATCTTTATATAATGCGTTTGTTGATGCACTGAGAAGCAAGGGGATAGAAAGTTTTAGCGAAGTGAATAAGCACCGTTTTGTATATACTGCAGAACCGACCAAGGATTGGAAATGGGTGCCTGACATACCATGTACGGCAGTTTCCATTTTCGAAGAGGGATGTATTGAAAATGGTTGCTCCTACCTCGAGGGAGGGCCGATTTATAACGATCTTTCACCACATATCGGCGGTTTACCTGATGTGGTTAACAGCTTGTATGCTATTAAAAAGTTGGTTTTTGATGAAAAGAAAGTGTCTTTTTGCGAATTAATGCAGTTATTAAAGAATAACTGGGAAGATAATGATGTGTTAAGGCAATATGCGCTTAATAAATATGCGTATTTCGGAAATGACAATGACGAGGTAGATGTTATTGCGAAAAATATCATAGATGATTTTTCAAACATTTGCGATAGTTTAATAAGCGGATATAAAACCCCCGCCGGTGTCAGCACGTTTGGGCGACAATTAGAATGGTCACCTTATCGCTTTGCAACTCCTTATGGCAAAAAAGCACATGATGTGCTTGCAGGCAACTTTTCACCAACTCCCGGCACCGATAAGGAGGGGGCAACCGCCATCATCAAATCATATTGTAAGGCTGATTTAAAACGCACCGTATCGGGTGCAGCGCTTGATATTAAATTGCTTCCGTCAGCTGTAAACGGCAAAAATGGTATTGAGGCCATAATTTCTTTGATAAAGGGCTTTGTTACACTCGGCGGACATTTTATGCAATTGGATATTGCAGATGCAGAACTTCTGAAAAAAGCGCAGGAGCATCCGGACGAATATCAGAATTTATCGGTGCGTGTTTCGGGATGGAATGCCCGTTTTGTCACGCTTAATAAAGAATGGCAGGATATGATTATTGCTCAAACAGGAAGTGGTTTTTGATGAGAGTCGCAGAAATACAACGTTTTTGTATGCATGATGGACCCGGTGTCAGAACAACTGTGTTCCTCAAAGGTTGTCCGCTTCGTTGTGCTTGGTGTCACAATCCCGAAACCCAAAATAGCACAAAAGAACTTTTGTATTATCAGAATAAGTGTATTAGATGCGGCGTTTGTGCGTCATGCTGTCAAAAAGTACATGAGTTTTCTACATTTCACATCTTAAATCGCAATTTATGTATGGCTTGTGGAGAATGTGCTACCAAATGTCCTACATGTGCATTAGAAATCATCGGTAAAGATTATACAACACAAGAACTTTTTGAAATTATAGAGAAAGACCGTGCTTTTTATGGTCAAAACGGCGGTGTAACCATTTCGGGCGGCGAGCCTTTTATGCAGTGCAACGAGACTTTTGCCCTTTTGAAACTTTGTAAGGAAAACGGCATACACACTACAATTGATACCTGCGGATATTTTAATTCTGATATTTTAGAACAGGCAGTATCATTAACCGATTTGTTTTTATGGGATATTAAGGACACCGATTCCCAAAGGCATAAGAAATATACCGGAGTTACCAATGAACAGATCATAAACAACCTGATTTTAGCCGATTCTATGGGAGCCAAAACACGAATTCGTTGTATTTTAGTAAACGGCGTGAATACAAACGAACAGCATTATGCGAATGTTTTTAACCTTGTTTCGAAGTTAAAAAATTGTGAGGGTGTAGAGTTTATACCATATCATGCTTTTGGTGGTGGAAAATCGGAAGCTTTAGGGAAGGGAAATTCCGGCAATAACAGTTGGATTCCATCAAAAAGTCAAATTGTTGAAGCAAAGAACTATTTACAACAAAGAGGAATATGCGTTTTTTAATTGGTACTAAGTTGACACAAGCAGAGGGTGGATACTTGGCGTGGTAGCAAGTGTAATTTACGGAATTATTTATTTGATAATACAGATGATATAATATAAAGGCTTGACTAAAACGGTAAAGCCTTAAAAATTTTCGTAATTTTTCTTTTAATATATCAGATAATTTAAGTATAAAGAATGTTGAAAAATAAAAAGTTATGTGCTATAATACGATATGTATGTGATTTTTGAGGTTAAATTAACAATATTTAAGCTATACCAAATTTTTTAAAGGTGATATTATGCTAAATACTGATAAACTTTGTTTAGGTTGTATGAACGATTTAGGCGAAGAAAAGATTTGTCCTATATGCGGATACGATTCTTCCTCGAAAAACGATTCTGATTTTTTGCCTATAAAGTATTGGCTTAAAGACAGATATCTTTTAGGAAGATTACTTAAAACTGATTCTAACGAAGCAGTTTATATTGCTTGGGATAATTTTAAGGATTCCGTAGTAACTGTAAGAGAATATTTTCCTAAGGATGTTTCTGTAAGAAATCCTGACAAAACAGTAACCGCGTCACAGGAAGATAAATATACTTTTAACGGCGGACTAATGAGCTTTATTGAAACAAATAATAAGCTTGCAAAGCTTGAACTGCCGTCACTAATTCCTACGATTGAATCATTCGAAGAAAATGGTACTGCATATACTGTTAACTCTGCATTTTCAGGAATTACACTTAAAGATTTTATCGAAAGAAACGGCGGAAGTCTTGAGTGGGAGCAGGTAAGGCCCTTATTTTTAAGCCTTATGGACACGCTAAAAGAATTACACGATGAAGGTATTATACACGGAAATCTTTCTACCGAAAACATTTTGGTAGGTAGAGACGGAAAGCTTCGTCTTTATCCTGTATTTTATTCTGCTACCTCACCTATAAAAATTCTAAATGACGGCTTTAGCGCCCTTGAACAGTATAGTGAGGATACAGTTTCACTAACTGCTGCAACCGATGTGTATTCACTCAGTGCAACACTTTTTGCTGTTTTGCTTGGTAATCCGCCACCGGCTGCAAATCTTCGTCTTGAAAACGATAGCTTATCAATACCCGCAAAATTTGCACAAAAGTTACCTAGAAATGTGCTTGTTGCATTAGCAAACGGCTTACAGGTTTTACCTGAAAACAGAACGGCAGATATTGAAGGCTTCAGAAACGAGCTTGTTTATGGCGATTCACCTGACGGAACTGCAATTGTTAAAAACAATTCAGCAGCAAAAAGTGATGAAAAAAACGGCGTGAAAAAATCTTCTAAAAAAAATTCAAGCGCTAAATATGCGATAATATCCGCTGTTTGCACCGCTTTAGTATTTTTAATAATTGGTGCGATATTAAGCCTTACCGTCTTTAAAGACTTAGTATTCCCAAAGACGCCTGTTGATAATTCTTCTGATATTGATTCTTCATTACCTAGCTCTCAGGTTATAGGTAGTGTTGATGAAAATATCGAGCCTGAAGAGAAAAAATATACAGTTCCTAGTTTCGTAAATAAATATTATTATTCTGTAATTGATAATCAGGATGAAGATAACTACGGTTTCTTAAAAATTGTTGTAAAGGATAAGGTTTTCTCTGATAAATATGCCAAAGGTACAATATGCGAACAAAGCATTAAAGCCGGTACAGGCGTTGTTAAAGATACCGAAATTGCCGTTACAATAAGCTTAGGTCCAAAAGAGGTTCTTGTGCCCAATGTTATAGATTTCGATAAAGAGGCTGCTGAAATGGAGTTACTTCGTAAAGGCTTCCATTTTGTAGAGTTTATTGATATGTATGATACAGACAAAAAACCGGGTGTTGTAATTCAGCAGGAACCGGCTTTCGGTACAAAAACCGTAACCGATATTTCGGTAAAAGTTTATATCAATAATTATACAGGTGAAGATGAAGAAGAATTCACCGAGTAAATTATAGCATTTCACGCATTTTCAAAGGAGAGTTTCAAATGAAAAACATAGGTATACTTACAAGTGGCGGCGACGCTCCAGGAATGAACGCAGCGATTCGTTCAGTTGTAAGAACAGCTATATCTTTAGGTTTAGGTGTCAAGGGTGTACGCAAGGGTTATAACGGCTTAATTGACGGTGATTTTATCGATTTGGATGCGCGTTCTGTTTCTGATATTATTAACAGAGGCGGCACATTCCTTTATACTGCACGTAGCCCTAAATTCAAAACTGAAGAGGGTATGGCAAAAGCAGTTGAAAACTGTAAAAAGAACAACATTGACGGTATCGTTGTAATGGGCGGTGACGGTTCTTTCAGGGGCGCATTAGACCTTTCTGAACGTGGTATTAAGTGTATTGGTATTCCTTGCACAATTGATAATGACATTCCAGCAACCGAATATACAATAGGTTTTGATACTGCAATGAACACTGCAGTTGAAATGATAGACAGAATAAGAGATACTGCACAATCGCATGACCGTTGCAGCGTTGTAGAAGTTATGGGTAGACATGCAGGTTATATTGCGCTTAATACAGGTATTGCAGTGGGTGCAACAGCTATTTTGGTTCCCGAAAATCCTGTTGATATGGACTATGTTATTCATAAGATAGTTGAAACTCAAAAAACCGGTAAGCAACACTTTATTGTGATTGTTGCTGAAGGTATTGGTGGTATTGCGGATATTTCCAAAGAAATTGAAGAAAGAACCGGTATTGTTACTAAATCTACCGTTTTAGGTCACGTTCAACGAGGCGGCAATCCAACTCTTCGCGACAGACTTGTTGCAACACAAATGGGTTACGCTGCGGTACAACTCTTAAACAAAGGCATAACAAATAGAGTAATCTGTATGAAGGGCGAAAAGATTTACGACGAAGACATTGTAACTGCCCTTAAGATGAATAAAACTATTGACTCTGATTTAATTAAAATGGCAGAAGATATTGCTATATAAATTCTTACGGCAGGGAAATCCTGCCGTATTTTTTTAAAATATAAGCAATAATTATTAATCTTTAATTCATAATTTCAGGTTATATTTTTTATAAAGGAAATTTATAATGTTATTATCAAAGGAGGATTATAAATGGAAGATAATTTTAACAATGATGATTTTTATTCTATGAAAAAAGACGATATCATTCAGGATACTGATAATAATGAGCCTATTGAGGATTTTAAAACACCGAATTACAACGCATTTTCAGACCATAATTTCAATAATCATACCTTTTATAAAAAGCCAAAAGAAAAAAAGCGTTACGGAGTAGGAGTTGTGATTTTAGCTTCGGTTTTAGCCGCAGTTATCGGTGCTTGTAGCAGTCTTTTTGCCATTTCTAACGGTTATATAAGCATTATAAAGAGTGATGATAATACAGAAATTATTACGCCTTCATCTAATGTTAATATTAATGTAGATAAATCGGTAGAATCGGTTGTTGAAGCAGTAGCAGAGAAAGTTTCGTCTAGTGTTGTAGGTATCAGAACTACCACTTCGGTTATGAGCTTTTTCGGCGGCAGCAGTGAGTCTACAGGTGAGGGTTCAGGTGTAATTTATTCGTCAGACGGATACATTGTTACAAACTACCATGTTATAGAGGCGGTTGCCGAATCTACACGCGATTCAAAAATCGAAGTCTTTTTAAATAATGATATGGAAAAGCCATACGAAGCTCAAATAATTGGTTATCATATCTCTTCTGATTTAGCGGTAATAAAAATCAATGCAACAGGACTTCCTAAGGTAACAATCGCTGAGTCTGATTCATTAAAGCTCGGACAATATGTAATTGCAATAGGCAATCCCGGCGGTCTTGAGTTTATGGGTAGTGTAACATACGGAGTTGTAAGCGGTCTTAATCGAGTTGTATCGGGCAGCGGTATAGAGCTTATACAAACCGATGCCGCAATAAACCCAGGTAATTCAGGCGGTGCGTTGCTTAATACTAAAGGTGAGCTTGTAGGTATTAACAGTTCTAAAATTGTTGCAGAAGGATATGAAGGAATGGGCTTTGCAATTCCTTCAAAAACCGTTGTTGAAAAATGCGACCGCATAATAAACCACAAAGACTATACCGAGCCTTATATTGGCATAACAATCAGTGAAAATTACACTTCAGATATATTAGAAGATTTAGGTTTTCCTGTTGGCGCTGTTGTATTAAGGGTTGCAGAGGGAAGTACTGCCGAAGAGGCAGGAATCAGACGCGGTGATATTATAACCGAATTTAACGGAAAAAAGATTACCGAGTGTACTCTCTTTAACGAATATCTTAGTGAAACAAAGCCTAATACCAGTGTTTCAATTAAATTATACCGTTCAGGAAAATACTATTCGGGTACTGTCAAAATTTCTTCTGATATTTTAACAAAATAATACTAACGCCGAGCAATCGAAAAATATAATGATTGTTCGGCGCTTTTTTATTTAAAAAATATCACTTCAACACTTGCAGAAAGCCAAAAAAAGTAGTATAATAAATTGATTATATATTGGGGAGTTTTTTCTTTGCAAATTTTTAGTAAAAATTCTAATTTTCCAACCGAACAGGTTTCGTATATGAATGCAGTAAAAAGTCTGCTTTTTAAGAAATATAACCGCATACCCAAAGCTCATGTTATAACCTATGGATGTCAACAAAACGTTAGCGATTCAGAGCATATTAAAGGTATGCTTATATCTATGGGATATGTTATAACCGAGGATTTGGAAGAGGCAGATTTTGTGCTTTATAATACATGCGCTGTAAGGGGACATGCTGAGGATAGAGTTTACGGCAATGTTGGTGCTATGAAGCATTACAAACGCCGAAATCCCGATATGATTTTGGCAGTATGTGGATGTATGGCTCAGCAAGAACAGGTAGCAAAACGCTTTAAAACAAGTTATCCGTATGTAAATTTGGTTTTCGGTACTCAGGTTCAACACAGATTACCCGAATTTTTATATAGAATCTTAAACGAGGGAACAAGGGTTTTTGAAACAGAACTTAATAATGCTGAACTTGTTGAAGATGTGCCTGTCAGCCGTGATTCCGACTTTAAAGGTTGGCTTCCTATTATGTACGGCTGCAATAATTTTTGCACCTACTGTATAGTTCCTTATGTAAGAGGTAGAGAGCGTTCAAGAAATCCCGAAGAGGTTTTAAAAGAAGCCGAGAGCATGGTAAAAGCAGGATATAAAGAAATTATGCTTTTAGGACAGAATGTTAACTCTTACGGTAAAGGGGACGCACACGGCGTAAATTTTGCAAAACTTCTTAGAAAAATTAACGATATTCCGGGCGATTTCAGAATCAGGTTTATGACCTCTCACCCGAAAGACTGCACAATCGAGCTAATTGATGCAATAAGGGACTGTGAAAAGGTTGCAAAGCATCTTCATTTACCATTTCAAAGCGGGTCTGACCGTATTTTAAAAGCAATGAACAGACATTATGACAGAGCAACCTATTTAAACCTTATAAACGAAGCCAAAAGCCGTATTCCCGATATCGCCTTTACAAGTGATATCATAGTAGGCTTCCCGAGGGAGACTTATGAGGATTTCAAAGAAACCTTATCACTAATTAATGAGGTTAAATATAACTCATTATTCACATTTATTTTCTCAGCTAGAGAGGGAACGCCTGCTGCAATTATGGACGACCCTGTATCGCGCGAAGAAAAGGGAAAATGGTTTAATGAACTTTTGAAAACTCAGGAAGTAATCGGTAATACTAAACTTGAAGAAATCTGTGGAAGTGTACAGCGAGTTTTGTGTGACGAATATTTAGGTGACGGCGTATATTCAGGCCGTACCGACGGAATGCATATAGTACATTTTGAAAGTAGCGATAATTTAGTCGGTAAACTTTTAAATATAAAAATAGATTCATATACAAACGTACTAAAAGGTACTGTAATATAAAAGAAAAAGAGGTAAATTAAAATGAACACATTAGATGCAGTAAGACAGTTAGGCGAAGCTATTCAGAAGGACGAGCGCTTTTTACGCTATGCAAAGGCAAAGCTTGACAACGATAACAACAAAGAATTACAGGATGCTATCGGCGAATTTAATATGGTTAGAATGGAAATTGACCGTGCAATGTCAAGTGAGAATCAGGACGATGCTAAGGTTAAAGAGTTAAACGAAAAGCTTCGTACTCTTTATACACAAATTATGTCTTCTTCGGCTATGGCAGAGTACAATAACGCAAAAGCTGAGCTTGATTCAATGCTTAATGATATCAATAGCGTTATTATGCAGTGTGTAGACGGAGCAGACCCTGCTACCTGCGAGCCTGAAGTTCATTCCTGCAGCGGTAGCTGTGCTACTTGTGGCGGTTGCGGCTGATTATAACTTCTTTTAAGCAATTTTGGGGGTGAAAATATGTCTGGGCTATCACCAATGATGGGACAGTATCTTGAAATAAAAAACAGATATGAAGACAGTATTCTTTTCTTTCGTTTAGGCGATTTTTATGAGATGTTTTTTGAAGACGCTAAAACAGTATCTGAAGAATTGGATTTAGTTTTGACGGGAAAAGACTGCGGTCTTAAAGAGAGAGCGCCTATGTGCGGTGTTCCTTTTCATAGCTGCGAGGGTTATATTGCGCGTTTGGTTGAGCGCGGCTACAAGGTTGCTATTTGCGAGCAGGTTGAGGACCCCGCAAAAGCCAAAGGCTTAGTTAAGCGCGATGTAATCCGCGTAATTACTCCGGGTACCGTTATTGAAGATTCAATGCTTGATGAATCAAGAAATAATTATTTAGCTTGTGTTTCTATAACCGAGCAAGGCTTTGGTCTTTGCTTTGCTGACATTTCAACAGGGGAAACCCATATAACCGAAATGCCGGCAGATAATAGCGGTGTCACCATCGTAAACGAGCTTATGCGTTTTCATCCAAGTGAACTTTTAATAAGTGATGAATATAAAAAATTATCTTCACTATCAGAATTTTTGAAAAGTAGCTTTGAAGCCCTTATAACCCCCAGAGATAAGTCTTCATTTGATATCAACACAACCGAGAATTTAATTCTTAAAAAGTTTTCGGTTGTTAGCGTAGAAAATATCGGTATCAAAGCAAATTCACCCTCAGCGTCGGCATTAGGAGCCTTAATCCAATATATTAACGAAACCGCCCTTATGGGTGAAATTTCAATTAATAAGATTAATGTTTATACTGAATCTCAGTATATGCGCCTTGATATGACTGCGATGCGCAATCTGGAAATCAGCGAAACTATGCGCTCAAAGTCTAAAAAAGGCTCTCTTTTATGGGTGCTTGATAAGACGAAAACCGCCATGGGAAAACGCCTTATCAGAGGTTGGGTAGAAAAGCCACTGAAATCTATTCCTGAAATCTTGCTCAGGCAAAATGCGGTAGGAGAACTAGCCTCAGATACCATTATGCGCGGTGAAGCCTGTGAATACCTATCAGGTATACGCGATGTTGACCGTATAATGTCTAAAGTAGTTTTTGGAAGTGCTAATGCGCGTGATTTGTTATCTCTATCCGCCACCGCACATAAATTCCCTATAATAAAACAACTCTTGGCTTCTTCAAAAAGCCGTTTACTTAGAAGTATTTATGACGATATTGATGAACTTGACGATATCACAGAGCTTATTGATGCGGCAATAAACGAAGAAGCACCCTTAACCTTAAAAGAGGGCAAGCTAATTAAATCGGGTTACAGCGAACAGGTCGATAGACTTCGCGATGATATGGAAAACGGAACCTCCTATCTTTCAGAAATGGAAATTGCCGAAAGAGAGCGTACAGGTATTAAAAATTTAAAGGTCAGATACAACAAGGTATTTGGATATTATATTGAAGTTACAAACTCATTTCTCGATAAAGTGCCCGAAAATTACATAAGAAAACAAACCCTTACAAACGCCGAGAGATATATTACAGAAGAACTTAAAAATCTTGAAACAAGAGTGCTTTCGGCGAAAGACAGAGTTTTTCAGCTTGAATATGAAATCTTTGACTCTATAAGAAAAACAGTTTCAGAGCAGCTTGCTCGTTTTCAGGCATCCGCTTCTGCTATCGCAAAGCTTGATGTTCTTTGTTCTTTAGCTAATGTTGCAGTTAATAATAACTATTGCTGTCCGCTTATTAACAATGAGGGTGCAATCAATATCAAATCGGGAAGACACCCTGTTGTTGAACAATTATCCTCAACACCCTTTGTTGTAAACGACACCTTCCTTGATAAAGGCGAAAACCGCTGTGCAATTATTACAGGTCCTAATATGGCGGGTAAATCTACATATATGAGACAAACTGCCCTTATAACCTTAATGGCACAAATCGGTTCATTTGTACCAGCTGAAATGGCAGAAATCGGAATAGTAGACGCTATTTTTACGCGTGTTGGTGCTTCTGATGACTTAGCATCAGGAAAATCTACCTTTATGGTAGAAATGAGCGAGGTTGCAGATATTATCAAAAACGCTACCAAAAACAGCTTGCTAATCCTTGACGAAATCGGCAGAGGAACCTCTACATTTGACGGTATGTCAATTGCAAGAGCAGTACTCGAATATGTTGCCGATAAAAATAAACTCGGCGCTAAATCGCTTTTTGCTACCCATTATCACGAGCTTACTGAAATGGAAAATGAAATTAAAGGTGTTAAAAACTATAATATAGCCGTTAAAAAACGCGGTGACGATATCATTTTCCTCAGAAGAATAGTTCGCGGCGGTGCAGACGAAAGCTACGGTATTGAGGTTGCAAAGTTAAGCGGTGTGCCAAACTCAATAATAGAGCGAGCAAAAGCTATATTAAAGCAGACCGAAAGTGAAGGTATTGTAACCTACAAAAAAGCCCAAAGTGAAACCTTACAAATTTCTATGGAATCTCAGACTGCAAATGAACTTCTTAAAGAAATGCAGGTAATTGATGTAAACACATTAACACCAATCGAGGCAATGGGTATTTTATTTGACCTAATTAACAAAGCAAAATCTATTTAAAGGGTGAAGCTATGCCTAAAATTAATCTTCTTCCGACAAGTATTTCCGAGCTTATAGCTGCAGGCGAGGTTGTAGAGCGTCCTGCATCTGTAATCAAAGAAATGGTTGAAAATTCAATAGATGCAGGCGCTACCCACATAACCGTTGAAATTCAGCGTGGGGGAATACTTTATATGCGCATAACAGATGATGGCTGTGGAATTTCCAAAGACGATGTTCCGCTTGCCTTTCTTCGTCATGCAACAAGCAAAATTTCAACAGGCTCGGATTTAGATTTTATTAAAACATTAGGCTTTAGGGGCGAAGCATTGGCAGCAACTGCTGCCGTTTCAAAAATAGAAATGTTTACTCGTTCTAAGGACGAAAGCATTGGCTCGCATTACTGTATTGAAGGCGGAAAGGAAACTCTTTTCGAGGAATCGGGTTGTCCTGACGGCACTACAATAATAGTTCGAGATTTGTTTTATAATACACCTGCCCGTATGAAGTTTCTTAAAAAGGATGTATCAGAAGGCAACGCTGTTTCTGCCCTTATTGAAAGACTTGCATTATCACACCCCGAAATATCTTTTAAGCTTATAAGAGAGGGAAAAACTGTTCTATCAACTGTAGGGGATAGTAAGCTTGAGTCTGTTATTTACAGTGTTTTAGGAAGAGATTTTTCTAAGACACTGATTCCTTTACAGAATGAAGATAATGCTATTACTGTTAACGGCTTTATTTGTAAGCCTGTTTTCTGCCGTCAATCAAGGGCAGGGCAGTATATCTTTTTAAATAACCGTTTAATTCATTCAGGTACAATTACTGCCGCTGTTGAACAGGCATATAAAAATAGCGCTATGGTAGGAAAATTTCCTGCATTTGTTATCAATGTGAATGTACCTTTTGATACCGTTGATGTTAATGTGCATCCTGCAAAAACTGAAATCAGGTTTTCTGATGAGAAGCGCATTTTTGATACGGTTTATTATGCGGTTAAAAACGCTTTAACCCTAGGGGATACTAGACCTACCATAAATGTATCTGTTCAAAAACAGGCTGTCATGCCGAATTTTAATACCAACTTCAAAGAGTATAAACAGGAAAAAATTACCGATATAACCCCTGAGAGAACAGTTGTAAAGACAGATACATACTCAAAACCTAAAATTGATATTAATATTGTTAAAGAAGAACCTAAAATCACTACAGATAGCAGCAAATTTACCCGTATGCACGATTTTTCTTCTTCAATGTTGATAGCCAAGAAAGAAGTTCCCAAGCCTGAAAACCTATCAACAGAAAATGCCGTTTTGGAAAATGCTGATACTTCTATTGAAAAAGAAAATAATATTCAGGAAGAATTGGAAATAAGGCTTATCGGCGAGGCTTTTTTAACCTATATAGTGGTCGAGTGCAAAAACAGTATTTACCTTATTGATAAACACGCAGCACACGAAAGAATATTATTTAACGAGCTTAAAAACAAGCTTGTTGTTGATGTTCAAACGCTTTTAGCTCCGATACAGGTAAAGCTTGGCGAAAAAGAGTATGATGCAGTTCTTGATAACACCGAGCTTTTGTTGAAATCAGGCTTTGAAATCGAAGATTTCGGTAACAACACAGTTATTGTAAGGGCAATTCCGTCTACCTTATTAAAAGAAGACGTGGCTTCTGTAGTTGTTGAGGCGGCGGCTGCTCTTTCACAAAAGTCAAACCTCGAAATTGAGGCTTTGGACAGGCTTTATCATACTGTAGCTTGTAAAGCTGCCATTAAAGCAGGTAATATAACCAATAATCTCGAACTTTTAAATCTTGCTAAAAGAGTTTTAAACGATAGGGATGTTATGTACTGTCCTCATGGAAGACCTGTGGCTTTTGAACTCAAAAAATCAGATTTAGAAAAACAGTTTGGAAGAATACAATGATTGATAATTTTGTAATTTATGTTTTAGGTCCTACAGCCTCGGGCAAAACCTCTCTTGCGGTTGAGCTTGCATTAAAATTTAATGCTGAGGTTGTTTCTGCAGACTCTATGCAGATTTATAAAGGTATGTCTATAGCGTCTGCTGCCCCTAAAGATAATGAAACTAAAGGCGTTCCTCATCATTTAGTAGAATTTTTAGAATTTACCGACGAATTTACCGCAGCTGACTATGTAAATCTTGCGCGAGAAAAAATTAATGAAATACACCAAAGAGGCAAAAACTGCATAGTTGCAGGCGGAACGGGACTATATTTAACATCACTTATCGACAATATCTGTTTTTCAGAGCATGAGGATAACAGTTCTATCAGAGCAGAGCTCGAAAAAAATCTGGAAGAAAAGGGTCCCGAATTTATGCTCGATATGCTGCGAAGTTTTGACCCTGATTCTGCCGAAAAACTTCATCCCAATAACAAAAGACGAATTATCAGAGCTATTGAGGTGTACCGTCTTACAGGTAAAACCGCAACTGAGCTTAATATACTTTCTAAATCAAACAAATCGCCTTATAATCAGGTTGTTATAGGTATCAACTACAAATCAAGGGAAAAACTTTATGAAAGAATAAATAAGAGGGTGGACCTGATGCTCTGTAGCGGTCTTTTGGAAGAGGCGAAAAGCTTCTTTAATTTAAAACTAGGCTCTGGTGCGGCCCAAGCAATAGGCCATAAGGAATTGGCGCCTTTTTTTAGAGGTGAAATTTCTTTAGAAGAAGCAACAGAAAATTTAAAACGCGCAACAAGAAGATACGCTAAGCGCCAAATGACTTGGTTTAACAAACAAGAAAATATTAATTGGATTTACGCAGACCAAACAGACGATATTGTTAAGGCTGCATCAAAGATAATAGAAACGGAGATTAAAAAATGCGAGGAAGCAAATTCTTAAGAATAGCTCTTGTATTATTAGCTGTGTTTTTTGTTTTCCATCAGATGTATTCTTCACTTTTTAAACCCATAACAACACAAAGTGCCGAATACTTTGAATATTCCGACGGCTTAGAAATCACAGGATATATAATAAGAAATGAAGAAACAGTTTCTACTACTGCAAGAGGCGTTTTGCATTTTGTGGCGGAAGACGGTGCCCGTGTTGCAAAAAACGGCTTGATAGCACAGATTTACGATAATGATAACGCATCTATTTTAGTTTCACAGATTAATAATATCAAAAGTCAGATTTCCGATATTGAGGAATTACAGGCATACAATGACCAAAAAGCGCCCGATTTGGACCTTGTTAATAACCGTGTAAAACTGTCTCTCAATGACCTTATTAACGGTACCTCGCACGGAAACTTCAACGATGTACAAAATTTAGAAAAAGAGTTCTTACTGTCCATAAATCGCAGACAAATGATTACGGGAGAACAAACCGATTTTTCTGAACAGTTAAACGCCCTTAAGACGAAACTTAACGAGCTTAATTCATCGCTTTCAAATCCCACAGGCTTTATAAATTCTAAAAATTCTGGATATTTTATATCCACGGTTGACGGCTACGAAAATCTTTTAACTGCCGACAATTTAAATAAGATAACCCCCGAATACATTAAGAATTTAAAGCCCGAGGTCATTTCAGGTGACTCTATCGGAAAAATCGTTTCGGATTACGAATGGTATATAGCAGCAAGAATGCCGATTAACGACTCTCTTAAATTTAAGGTTAATGATACAGCTACAATTTCAACAACTCTAAAATCTTCACCCGAGCTTACTGTAACGGTTAGTCAGATAAACATTTCTGAAAGCAAGGATTATGCGGTTGTGATTTTTTCCTGTAATCAGATGAACAGTGAACTTGCTGCTATGAGATTTGATAGAATGACGGTTGTTAATCATACCTATAAGGGCTTAAAGCTTTCAAAAAAATCACTTCGTGTGGTTGATTCAAAGACCGGTGTTTATGTATTAAGCGGTATTACGCTTCATTTTGTGCCTGTAAATGTTATTTTCAGCGATGATGACTTCATTATCTGTGAACAACAAAAGAGCACAGAGACCGTTTTGCGCTTATATGATGAGGTTGTAGTAAAGGGGAGGAACTTGTATGATGGAAAAGTTGTCGGCTAAAGAGTTTGACGAAAATTATAAGGTTATTCTCGAACAGCTTAATAATGCAGCTTTATCGTCAGGTAGAAATGTTGATGACATTATACTTTTAGCAGCTACCAAAACAGTTGACCCCGATACTATAAATTATGCTATAAATTCAGGCATAAAGTATATCGGTGAAAACAAAGTGCAAGAATTTCTTCAAAAAAACGATGAAATTATAAATGTGCATAAACATTTTATCGGTCACCTCCAATCTAATAAAGTAAAGGATATAATCGATAAAGTAGAGCTTATACAATCGGTACATTCAATAAAGCTTGCAAAAGAGGTATCAAAACAAGCCGCAAAACACAATAAAGTGATGTCTGTTCTTTTAGAAGTTAATATAGGTAACGAGGAAAGTAAGTCGGGATTTTCGGCAGAAGAAATTTATGAAGCAGTTCATGAGATAAGCGAACTTGATAACATTTTTATCAAGGGTTTAATGGCAATTCCGCCTATCTGTGATACTCCTGAAAGCAATCGTAAATATTTTGCTGAAATGAACAAAATCTTTGTTGACATTCGCTCTAAAAAAATAGATAATAGTAGTATGGATATACTCTCGATGGGTATGTCTGACGATTTTTCTGTCGCAATAACCGAAGGTGCAAATTCAGTTCGTTTAGGAACTGCTCTTTTCGGTAAAAGAATTTATAAATAAATTAACATAAAGGAGATACATTATGGGACTTTGGAGTAATATCAAAAACATTATGACTATACCTGAGGAGGACGAGTTCGAAGAAGAGTTCGAAGCCGTTGAAGAGGCTAATGAGCGAAATGCCGATGTAAAAGAAGCATCTGTAAAACGCGAGTCTACTCCCAGAATTTTCCAAAGCAACAAGGCTAAAACTGTACCTTACAATCCTTCACAAATGCAGGTTATTTTAGTAAAGCCTGACAGATTTGAGGATGTTACCGCTATTGCAGACCACTTAAATGAGAAGAAGACTGTTGTTTTAAATCTCGAATCTGCAAATAGGGAAGTATCACGCCGCATTATCGACTTCTTAAGCGGTGTAGCCTATGCAAATCACGGAAATATGCGTAAAGTGGCAAACAGTACCTTTATTATTGTGCCTACTTCTGTTGATGTTATGGGCGAATTGATGCTTGAAGATTTCGAAGAAGGAAAAATGTACTTCTAATGGAGGGTGAACTCCTAATTCCTAGGGCTCTTGATTTGATTTTTTTAAGCGAGAGCACCTCGAAACCGCATTTTCTAGGCTTTTTAACTGAGGAAGAGGCAACAACTGTTTATACCGCAATAAAGGGCAAAACTGAAAATATATCCTTTTTTGGCGGTTATGATAATGCTGAGCGTACTCTTTTTTGTGCCTATCCCGAGTGGTGTAGTGAAATTAAATTTCCTATAGAGGCAGTTACTTTTTCATTTAACGGTGCTTATAAGCTTTCTCATAGGGATTTTTTAGGTGCTCTTATGTCAATAGGAATTAAAAGAGAATCTGTCGGTGATATATTACTCGATGAAGACCGTGCTATTGTTTTTCTGCGCATAGAAGTGCTCGAATTTGTGTTAACGCAAATCACTAAAGTTGGAAGAGTCGGCGTAAAGCTTTCTCGTGGATATGAAGGCGATTTACCGCAAAAAAGTATACTTAAACCCTTTTCTACCACAGTAGCTTCTATGCGTCTTGATTGTGTAGTTAGTGCTCTCTGTAACATATCGAGGGGGCTTGCTACCGATTTAATTGAAGAATCAAAGGTCTCTTTAAATTCGGTTTTTATTGAGAAGTCAACCAAAACTGTAGAAGCCGGAGATAAGCTTTCGGTTAGGGGATACGGTAAATTTTATATTACCTCTGACTCTGATTTAACCAAAAAGGGAAGAATTATTTTAAAATACAACAAATATGTATAGGGGGATTTTTATGTTAAGCTCAAATGATATCAGAAATATTAAATTTTCAAAATCTGTTGGCGGTTACAAGCAGGAGGAAGTAGATATACTTCTCGATAAAATCGAAACCGATTACGAACAGTATGAGCGTACCTTACGCGCTCTTACCGATAAAATTGAAACTTTAAATACCGAAATTGAAGGATATAAGAATTCCCAGAACAGTATTCAGAATGTTTTACTTAGCGCTCAAAAGTTAGCTGACCAGATTATTGAAGATGCTAAGGTAAAAAGTGAAGAAATAGTTCAAAATGCGGAAGCTAGTATTTCTCTTATCACTGCGCGTGAAAAAGAATTGTCTAACGCTTTTGAGTTGAAGGCAGGCGAGCGCAAAGCCGCTGCTGAA
The DNA here is from genome assembly GCA_964465535.1 of uncultured Ruminococcus sp. Lineage (GTDB taxonomy): Bacteria > Bacillota > Clostridia > Oscillospirales > Acutalibacteraceae > UBA737. Next base: position 2,970 of record CAYXID010000024.1, on the reverse strand, counting down.
AGTGAAATTAATGCTATGTTAGCTGAGGCGCAAAGAAAAGCTGCAGCTATCGAAAAGGCAACCTCTGATTCTGTTGAGCGTCAGCAAATCTTATTTAATAAAATTAAACTCGAAATTGCCGCATTTAAAAATGAGGTTACCAAGAAATATAAAGAGCATTTAGAGGTTCTTCAGAAATTACCCGATATTGCATCAATGTCTCCTCAAGAAATTGCTGACCTTGTTTCTGCAAGATTTGACGCTCCTGCCGATGTTGATGTGTTTATCGAAGATACAAATACCGAAATATTTTCTGTAAACGAAACTGAAAATATTATCGAACCGGTTGTAGAAACTACTGAGGAATAATATCTATTTGGAGGAACGGCTTTGTTATCATACATTTTAGCCCTTTTTACAGGTCTTTTAGTCTTGTTTTTTGACCAATACACAAAAGAACTTGTTATTGCAAATTTCAAATTAGCCGAATCGCACGAATTTATAGACGGTCTAATCAACTTTGTCTATATTCATAATAAAGGCGGCGCTTGGGGACTTTTAAGCGGCAGAACATGGATTTTATTATCAATAACAATCGTTATTATGTTTGTATGTGTTGTTTTGCTTATTAAATACGGTCTTAAAAACAAGCTTATGTTTTGGGCGGTATCCCTTATTCTTTTTGGCGGAATCGGAAATATGATAGACAGAATTTTCAGAGATGGTAATGTTATAGATTTTATTCATCTCGATTTTATGCCTGATTTTCCTGTTTTTAATATAGCCGACTGTGCTATTGTTATAGGAGCCGGTTTATTGATTTTGTATTTTGTTTTAGATATTATTAAGGATAACAGACAAAAGAAAAAACTTGCAAAATCTATAGGACAACAAGATGACAACAATTGATTCCGTTTTTGATTTATCTGATACGCGGCGTCTTGATGTTTATGTATCAGAAATTGCCGAAATTTCCCGTTCCAGAGCAGTTTCTTTAATTGAGGCAGGAAATGTACTGCTCAACGGAAACATCGCCTCAAAGAACGCTAAACTAAATTTTGGAGATACCATTTCGGTTACTCTACCCGATTTAGAGGCACCAAAGGCCGAGCCTGAAAACATTCCTATTGATATCGTATATGAAGACGACGATTTGCTTGTTGTAAACAAGCCTAAGGGTATGGTTGTTCATCCCGCAGCAGGACATTACAGTGGTACGCTTGTTAACGCTATTCTTTGGCATTGCGGTGATTCGCTTTCAGGTATAAACGGTGTTTTACGCCCCGGAATTGTTCATAGAATTGATAAAAATACAAGTGGTCTTTTAATGATTGCTAAAAATGATAATTCACATCAGTATTTAGCTGAGCAAATTAAAGAACATAGCTTTACAAGGGAATATGAGGCTGTAGTTTACGGAAATTTTAAAGAAGTCGAGGGTATCGTTGATGCTCCTATCGGAAGACATCCGACAAGGCGCAAGGAAATGACTGTAACTGACAAAAACAGTCGAAACGCTGTAACACATTACCGTGTATTAAATAGGCTTAACGGATTTACTCATTTAAGACTCCGTCTTGAAACGGGAAGAACCCATCAAATTCGTGTACATATGGCACATATCGGCCATCCTGTAGCGGGGGACGATGTTTACGGTCCTAAAAAAGTAATTACCTTTTTAAACGGACAATGTTTGCATGCAAAAAAGCTTGGATTTGTTCATCCTACAACAAAAGAATTTTTGGAATTCGAAAGTGAATTACCTGAGTATTTTGTGGACTTTTTAAAGAGGTGTAAATAATGGGGATATTTGATAACTGTCTTCTCGCAAGCGACCTTGACGGTACACTTATACTTGGCGATATAATTCCAAAAAGAAATATAGAAGCAATTGAGTATTTTGCCTCGGAGGGCGGAATTTTTTCTGTTGCTACAGGAAGAAGTCCTGCCGCAGTTGATGGTATATTTAAACATTTTAAGAGTATTGGACCGTCCGTTTTTACAAACGGCAGTGTAATCTTTGATTATTCTAAAGGCAAAATGTTAAACCAATGCTTTTTATCAAATAATTGCAATAAGGCTATAAATGAAATTTTAGAGTTTGGCGTCAATGTTGGTATACAGGCTCATCATAACGGAAAAATATATGTGCCTGTTATGACAGAAAATCTAAAACACCATATTGAATATGAATTTATTAAACATATAAATTGCACGGTTGATGAAGCGATAGAATTACCTCTGAATAAAGTAATGTACCTTATCGACGAACAGGACAAGGTAGATGAAATTAAGGATAAACTTTCTGCTTTAAATAAAGACTGTGATTTTGTAATATCATCTGCAACTTTTTCAGGAAATTTTTATAAAGTGATAGAGCAATGTCCTAAAAACGTCACTAAAGCTGACGGTTTAAATTATTTGCTAAAAGAATTTAAAATTAAAGATGGTAATTTTTTCGCTATTGGCGATTATTATAATGATGCTACTATGATTAAATCTGCAGATATAGGGGCCGCTGTTTTGGAATCTCCTGACGATGTAAAGTCCTTAGCGGATTTTGTTTGCGGTTCTGCAAAAAACGGTGCAGTTGCAGATTTTATCGAGTATTTATCAAAAAATAGGAGTAGATATTAAGTTTATGGATGCAAAAAGAATTAAAGAACTTCAAAAGCAAGCGTGTAAGGTCAGAATCGGCATTATTGAGGCTGTTCACAGCGCAAAATCCGGTCACCCGGGCGGTTCATTGTCTTCGGCAGATATAGGTACATATCTCTATTTTGAAGAAATGAATATTGACCCTAAAAATCCCAAAGCGGAGAATAGAGACAGATTTGTTCTTTCAAAAGGTCACTGTGCGCCTATGCTTTATTCCGTTCTCGCTAACAGAGGCTATTTTGATGTTGCTGAGCTTAATTCACTCCGCCATATCGATTCTCGTCTTCAGGGACATCCCGATATGAAGCATATACCCGGTGTTGATATGTCGTC
>CAYXID010000023.1:0-23380 GCA_964465535.1 uncultured Ruminococcus sp. | reverse complement strand
GAATTTTTGAAGTACACTTAAGCTATTTACTCTAACTTCACTTTTTCATTTAAGCTTGCGCCACTAGTCTTGCAACAGTGGTTTTTCCTGTTCCGGGATTACCAGTAAAGACTAAGTGATACGATACAGGTGCTGTAGGTAATTCTTGACTCTTGCGAAGTGTTTGAATTTTTGCAAAATTTGAAATATTAGTTATTTCATTCTTAACCTTGCTCAACCCAATCAATTCGTTAAGGGCTTCCATAGCAGACTTGTTCTCATTTGAAGTTGCTTTTCTGTTGATAGAATTTTTCTTGGTTTCTGACGGTTTTGAAGAAGTATCATTTTTAGATACATAAGAAAAAGGATCAAAATCAGCCTTGAAGGCCTTAATTTTATTTAAATCGCAAACATCAGTTAATAATTGATAATATTGTGTCACCAATCTCGCTTCCTCAAAGGTAACTTCGGAATCTATTAAAGTGAATTGCAAAAATATTAGTTGCATTCCCGAAGCAAAAGCACGACTGTAATTGGTATTATTTTCTTTGTCGAATGACACGATTTCTTCAAAAAACTTCGGTACTTTGATTTGCACTTCATTTTCTTCTAAAAAACGCCGTGTTTCATTAACCTCTTCGGAAGTAAAAATAATGCGGTTACTTTCTTTTGTGTATATTTCATTTAACTCTTCCTTAAACAACTCAACATCAAAGTTTTTCCAAAACATTATTGCGCACGAGCGACTAAATGCGTCAATTTCTTTTGATAAATTAACCCAAGCTTCCGGATAATTATCTATAAAAACCCTTATTGCTTTTTGGTAATTAATATGTAAATCATTGGTGTATTCACTCATTCGACTCACCTCTAATCGAAATGTTCTGCATAAATTCTTTTAATAAACGGTTATTAGTATTTGCATAATCTACCGCAAAAGCCGGTAACACAGTTTCGCTCGAATTTGTTTTTTCTAATTCGTTAGAATTTTCAATTAGTGACTTGTCCACTGATTCTTCTAATGCTTTTTCACTATCAAAAGAAAGAACGTTTGTGATATGCGAAACATATTCGTTCCAACTATTTTCTAAAACCGTTGATATATTAGAATTAGAAATGTAAAACTCTAACGCTAAGCCGTTTTCTGAAGACAGTTTTAAAGTGCCATATTTACATACTGGCAACTTAGGATTTTGTTTGTATCGCATATCGGGACCACCATTGCGATTAACATATTGCCAAGTCCATTCAAGTATCTGAGCATCTTTGGGCACAGCAACAGAAGAATTCTCAACAAAACGAGTGCTTGAAGACGAAATGCAAACATTTTTATAAGAGTAACCCGTAACAGATCTACCATTAATTACAACGATCAAATTTGGTAAAAATATAATTTTGCATTTTTGAGTTTTTATTTCCACTATTGAATTATCACATTTGATTTTTGCGGAATTATTTTTTTGCGGTTTGATTTGCCGCATAGTTTTTATATCGCTGCGTTTAATATTCTGTCCCGCACCGGCATTTTGTTTAGTATCATAAACATTAACTTTGCTTTCAATCAACCATATTTTCTTGCTATCGCGAAGCAAATCAACTGAAGATATAAAATCTTTCCATTTATTATTAGCAGTTTCATCAAATTCGTAGTTAATCTCCGCGCGAAAATATTTTCCAAATACAATTTTCAAAATAATTAAACCGATAGTAATAAGACTTAGCAACGGGAACGCAAACATCAAAATAGATGTTGATAATATAGCAATTGTCCACAGTGTGTTGATAAGCATAGATTTTTTAATGTTTGCTATAAATTCTTGTTCAAACTCAGATTCAACCATTGATTCGTTTGCGATATTAACTGCCGAAATTGCATTGGTATTTAATTTTGGTAATGCAGGCACGGAATTATTGTAATTATCTCTACCATTACTCTTAGAACCTATTTTTTTGCGATAATAAACACCGTTTGAACCCAAATTCACATATGTTCCCTTAGGGCCAAAAGACATTCGAGCACCTTTTACACCTGTTGAAAAACCGATTCCCGATTTTGAGAAGTTAAGCCTAAAAGGTCCAAATGATTTACTTTTTCTAAAATAAAATCCCATGATAATTTCCTCTTATAAAAACTATTATATGTGATGACCATATTTAGATTATATCATATATGTGAAAGCAAAACAAGTATAATCAAAAATGCAGAATTCTAAAATAGAATTCTGCATTTTAGTTTTTAAGATGCTTCTTTTAAGTTTTCTTGTGCCACACTTTGAGCAGTCTCTAACATATTCTCTGCGAATATGGCATAGCCTTTTGTTGGGTCGTCTACAAGGACATGGGTTACTGCGCCGATAAGTTTGCCATTTTGGATAATGGGGCTACCGCTCATACCCTGAACTATACCGCCTGTTTTTTCTATTAGGTCTTTATCGGTTATAGTTACAAGCAGATTTTGATTATTAGAAAAATATGCGGCACTTCGTTTTTTAACTGTACAATCGTAACTTCTTACAACATCGCCGTCAACCGCGCAAAGTATCTCTGCATCCCCATTTTTAATCTCTTGCTTTAGCGCAATTTCTACTAGCTTTTTAAAATCAATTTTGCTCGACAGCTTACCGTAAACACCAATATCCGAATTCAGCAGTATATCGGCTATTTTATTGTAGGCAAAGCGTCCGTGAAGTTCACCTGCACTCCCCTTTGCACCCTTAGTAACTGATATAATTTCTGCTCCTACTAGTTCTCCTCTTTCAACACTTAAAAGCTCCCCTGTATCACTATCGCATATTCCATGACCGAGACCGCAAAGCACACCTGTGGCGGGGCTGTAAAAGGTCAGTGTTCCTATCCCTGCACTGCTATCCCTTACCCACATACCGATTTTATAGCTATTAGTTTCAACACTTTTAATGGGTTTTACATTGATATATAATTTTTTATTATTACGCATAATTTCAAACTTTAAGCTGTTACCGTTTGAAGACTCCACCCATTCTGAAAGCTCTTCATTTGTAGTAATTTCTCTTGAATTTACCGAGAGTATATAATCCCCTTCTTTAATGCCCGCAGATTTTGCGGGATTACAGAGTCCGTTTTCAGATTCAACACTTGTAAAATTTACCACAAGAACACCATCTGTATATATTTTCATGCCAAAAGGATTGCCTAGCACCTCTACATACATTTCATCAACTATTTCTACATTAACGGTTTTAAGAGGTATAATGCCAAAAAGTTTAAGCTCTACATCAATATTCTCGCCAATTGATTTGAGTTTACTGCCTTGGGAAAGTGTAGCCCCGTTATAACTTGCGGTAACAGGCACTGTATTACTGACACTGAAAGTTTCGCCTTTTTTTATTTTATAATCGTCTGAAACGCCGTTCGACAGAACGATAATAAGTGAAAAAACCGCTACTGCAAGGACTAAAAATATAAAGAATATTGTTTTAAAAGCAATATTCAAAAATCTCATAAAAATCACCTTCAAAATAATTTTACCCATAATTTTAAGTTTTCTTATAGGAAAAATTTTTAAAGATTTTTTTATAATAAATTTTATATAAACCCTTATTAATAGAGAATTCTTGCATAAAAATATGTGGTGTGCTATACTAATCTTAATTAAACAGTATTTGGGAGATGTATTATGAGAATAGTTATAAAAATCGGCACTTCGACTCTTACCCACTCAACCGGTCTTTTAAATATTCGTCGAGTAGAGAAACTTTGCGAGGTTATGAGCGATTTAAAGAATGCCGGTCACGAAATAATTTTAGTATCATCAGGTGCTATTGGTATGGGTGTCGGCAAGCTTTCTCTCAAGACAAAACCGTCTGATATTCCAACAAAACAGGCGGCAGCGGCTGTTGGTCAGTGCGAACTTATGTACATATATGACAGGTTGTTTTCTGAGCACAATCATACAGTAGCACAAATACTGATTACGGGTGCCGATATACAAAATGAAGAGCGCAACCGTAATTTCCAAAACACACTTTATAGATTATTAGAGCTTGGTGCTCTGCCGATTATCAATGAAAACGACACCATTGCTACCGACGAAATTGTAATTGGTGACAACGATACTTTAGGCGCAATAGTTGCAAAATCTGCAGATGCAGATTTGCTTATTTTACTGTCTGATATAGACGGTCTTTATACCGCCGACCCACACAAAGATAAAAACGCCGTTCTGCTTAGCCGTGTTGATGAAATCACACCCGAAATAATTGCGATGACAAGCGGTTCTGTTACAAATCTTGGAACAGGCGGTATGCAAACAAAGCTCCACGCCGCCCAAATTGCAACAGACCACAAAATTGAAATGGTAATTGCAAACGGTGAAGAGCCTGAAATTTTATATGATATTGTAAACGGCGAGGAAGTCGGTACACGGTTTACTGTTAAAAAATAGTTTAAGCGGTGATTTAAATGTTAACAACTAACGAAATTTTAATATCTGCCAAAAATGCTGCAAAAGATGTTTTCTCTCTTACTACAGAGCGTAAAAACAAAGCCCTCGAATATATGGCAGAAGAACTCATAAACCAAACTGATAAAATTTTATCTGCAAATGCTCTTGATGTTTTAGCGGCAGAAAATTTAGTTTCCTCTGTTATGATTGACAGACTAACCTTAACAAAAGAGCGTATTGAGGGTATGGCAAAGGGCATTAAAGAGGTAGCCCTACTCCCCGACCCTGTTGGCAAAGTTCTTTCAACTACTGTCAGAGATGACGGTTTGGTTATCGAAAAGGTATCGGTTGCGATAGGTGTTATTGCTATTATCTACGAAAGCCGACCGAATGTTACTTCTGATGCCGCAGCGCTTACCTTAAAGTCAGGTAATGTATGTGTTCTTAGAAGCGGTAAAGAGGCTTTTCGAAGTGCTGAGGCTATTGTCAGTGCCTTAAAAACAGGTCTTAGTAAAGCCGGCGAAAATACAAACTTTATAAACCTAATTGAAGACACTTCAAGAGAGAGCGCCAATGAGCTTATGCGGGCAAACGATTATGTTGATTTGCTAATTCCGCGAGGCGGTGCGGGACTTATCAATGCCTGTGTTCAAAATGCTACTGTTCCCTGTATACAGACAGGCACCGGTATTTGCCACATTTATGTTGATAAAGATGCCGATTTTGATATGGCACTAAATATAATTGAGAATGCTAAAATGAGCCGTCCCTCTGTTTGTAATGCCGCTGAAGCATGCCTTGTAAACCGTGAAATTGCAGACGAATTTTTACCCCTTTTAAAAGAGCGTTTAACCGCAGATGACAGAAAAGTAAAGGCAGAGCTTTTACTAGATACTGATGCCGAGAAGATTATTTCAGGTACCCCAATTAGCGATAGCGGATTTGACACTGAATTCCTCGATTACAAATTGGCAATAGGTATTGTAGCCGATGTTGACGAGGCGATTTCGCATATTGCGGCACACTCTACCCACCATAGTGAAGCTATTATCACCAACAACAGTGAAACAGCGGCTAAATTTACAACTTCTGTTGACAGTGCGGCAGTTTATGTTAATGCATCCACCCGCTTTACAGACGGCGGTGAATTCGGACTTGGTTGTGAAATGGGAATTTCAACCCAAAAGTTGCATGCGAGAGGTCCTATGGGACTTAGCGAGCTTACAACCTACAAATATATTATAAGAGGAAACGGACAAACGAGGTGAAATCTATGAAATATAAATTCGGATTTATCGGTGCCGGCAATATGGGCGGTGCTCTTGCTGTTGCGGTATCAAAATACGATAATGCAGAAATTTATGTATCGGATTTTGACAATGAAAAAGCAAAAAACATTTCTAATAAAACAAACGGATTTAATTGTGATAATACATTTATTGCTGAGCACTGTGATTTTATAGTGCTCGGTGTGAAGCCACAGATAATTGAAAAGGTATTAAATGAAATCTCCCCTGTTTTAAGAGCAAGAAAAGGCAGATTTGTGCTTATCTCTATGGCGGCAAGTATTGAAATTTCAAAGATTTTAAATTTTTTAAATGCCGATTATCCTGTTATTAGAATAATGCCCAATACACCTGTTTTTTTAGGCAAGGGCATGGTGCTGTATTCTGCTTCGAAAAAAGTTACTGATACGGATATAAATGTGTTTTCTGAGGCTCTTTCAAATGCAGGCGTTTTAGACCGAATTGATGAAAAACTGATTGATGCCGCAGGTTGTTTATCAGGTTGCGGACCCGCGTTTGTTTATATGTTTGCAGAAGCCTTAGCAGACGGTGCAGTCGAATGCGGTGTACCGAGAGACAAAGCAATGCTATATGCAGCTCAAACGCTTTTAGGCTCAGCTCAAATGCTTATTGATACCAAAAAGCATCCGGGTGAGCTTAAAGATGCAGTTTGCAGTCCGGGAGGCACTACAATCGCAGGTGTACACGCTCTTGAAGACGGAGGACTGAGAGCAAACTGTATGGACGCTATAAAGTCTTCCTACAAGCGTACTCTTGAATTAAAATAAGAAAGCAAAAACCGATGACTTTAAGTCATCGGTTTTTTATTGCTATTTCGGTTTTAAATATTTTAAAAAGAGTGAAGCGTCTGTATTAACAAGAACCGTTTCGTCACCTATTACTTCAATTTCACTCCATGGGATAACTATATCTTCTTCCCTACCCAAAACACCTAAAAGCCGCGGTTTTCCATAAATAATAATGGCAACAAGTGAACCCGTTTCGGTGTTAAGGTCAATATCCGAAATATATCCCAAAACTGAGCCGTCCTTAACACAGACAACCTGCTTGTTTTTGAGTTCATCAATTCTGCAAGTCATATAACCACCTCAAGTGATTATATGCTGAAAAAATGCTAAAAATTAGTCCTCAAAAACACTTTCTTCCTCATCAAGAATTTCTTCACCGTTTTCGTCAAAAACCTTCGGCTTTGGCACTTCAATACCTAAATCGCGGCGAAGCTCAATATCATCGTACGGGTGTTCCTCATAATACGGCTCAATAATGTGCTTTACAATCGGTGGGAAAACACAGTACTGTATCATAAGAGACCTATAACACGGATAGGTAAAGAGGAAAAGGAACATCGCCAAAACTATCGCAGTAAAAAACACTCTTGCAGATAGCAATGATATTACATATAAAACAAGCGCATATCCTACATATATTGACAATACAGATAATAGGCAAAGTATATTCTTGCCAAAATTTATAAAGACAAATTTAAAACAGTTTTTATAAAGTGTTTTTGTTGAAAATTTACATGTTAACATCAAGGTCCAGATATAGAAATTCATAATTACAAATGTCATAAGAAAAGCCAAAATAAAGCCAAGACCAACTGTTGCGAGGATGCCTTCCCTATTTGAATAGAACAAGATACCGAAAATTAACGCAATTGTTATAAAAACATTAATTATACCAACAGTTAATGCCTGTTTCCAATTTTTCTTAATTGTATCAAAAAAATCGCTAAGGCCGAAGGAATGCTTATCTATTGAAATATTTCTTGTTATATTGGAAATTCCAACATTTGCAAGTCCGTTTGTAATTACAGGAATTGACAAAATGAAATATACAAGATTTATCGAGATAAACTTCCAAAAGTTTCTGAAAAAGGTTTCAAAAAATACTACGATTTTTTTCTTTTTGGGGGCGTCCTTACTAATGCCGGGACCCGGTTTATTATAGTTATTAAATTTAAATAGACTTGCCATTAGTTATTCTCCTTTTTTCTCTTTTCGCGTCTTGATATCGCAAAGCTGTTTTTATATCCGAAATAATATGAAAGTCCCCCAAAAATGGGTATACCGAATTGGAACAAGAACAGTAAAGCAAAATGGTAAAACTGCATATCTGATATAGCGGTAATCTTTGACATAAACAAATGTGAAATCGGCCAGAAAGCAGGGTTTAAAATTTGATATATAATCATATACATATCAAAGGAGGCGAAATACGAAACAATTAGTCCTACAAAGGATAAAAATGCAGGAATACTAGCTAATGCTGTAATAATTAAACCTTTATATAAATTTTCTTTTTGCAGATTTAAAACTACAATATTGCCGTCCTTATCTCCCAATTCGTGCATTTGCTTATAAACCCAAAGGAAAGAAAAGAGCCAACAGAACAATTGTGTTACAATAAAGAGAATAGTTTTTTCTGATTTATTCAGCGTATTTCTTACAGGCTGTATATCAAGAAGATATCCCTCTTCCTCATATTTTTTATACTGCTCGTCATTATCCTTGCTAAATTCGCCCTCAGAGTACTCATAGGTATAAAGATATTCAAAATTAAGTACCTCATTTTCATCTTCGGGAGCCATTTGACCATACACATCATAACCGATTTCATCGGTAAAAAACGCGTAAAACATAATATTTATAGAAAAATATGTAAGCACTGAAAGTATCCCTGCAAGGAAAAGAGATACAAACAAGGTCCCAGCTTTTTTGATATTTTCTTTCATTTTATTAAATACACCCAATTCAAAATAAAAATTTAAACAAAACCACATTTATTATAATCCACACAAAAGCAAAATGCAAGAAGAGAACTTATCTTCTTGCATTTTTTTACATTATATTCATAAAACAATCAGTAAAATTATTCCTATTATTGACAAAAGCAACGCACCACTTACAGAAAAGATAAAATTTCTGCGTTTTTTCTTCATTCTACTTCTAAGTGAAGTTATATTTTTATAATCGTCCAAGCCTAAGGACAAATCGTTTACTGCCTTTTGCAGCGATTTTGCATTTAGGTTTCCATATTGAGGCGAGACGAAAAAAACTATTTTTTCAAAGACCTTACTACCTGTATCATTCACTTCAATAACCGTTCTGTTGACACCTTTTACCATTATAATACTCCTTAAAAAGTTCTCAAAAGTATTTTTGGCAATAAGTGCCTAAGTTATTCAGGTTAACATAAAAATGTTTAAAAGTCGGTGGATAAGTTGATTAAGTGCCCTATTTAAGCCCTTTGGAAGCCAAAGTTATCAACATTTTGATTAGATTTTACATTATTCGACTTTACCGCCGCTTAAAAAAGCAATACTTTTTTCAACAGCTTTTTTACACTCATCCCAATTAGCTTCGCCCGAAGTATTGCAATAATTATAGTTAGCACAATAGCTCGAAATTTCATCAGAAATTTTGTCCATATGGGCTGATGTTATACGGGTCAGATTATCGGCAAAATCCTTATAATGATTTCTCATCTGTTTTTTATCAACACCTGCCATCAGCATTTCATAATGCGGCAGGCAAAACATAGGCTGCGAGTTAAACATATTACGAAAATCCAACTCGTTTTCATAGGTGCGATATATTGTATCAATCATTCTTGAAAAGCCCCACTCAACCTTATCGCAAATAAAGCAAGCATCACTTACCCTTTTGATTTTTTCAGCCTTTTTATTATTAGAAATCAAAAAATTTCTTTGAAAAACATCTTTATTGAGCTGCTTGATATGGGTTTCAAGCATAAGGGCTAATTGAAGTCTGCCCCGTCTTGAATACATCTCCTCTAGGTGTTCTTTACAAAAGCCGACCTTATTGGTTTCAATTCTGACGTCGGGTTCCATCATAGCGTCGCTCATAATATAAGAGATAATTCTCTCATTAACAGTTTCGTACATTCGGCAAATCGGACAGCCGTCATTAACCTCAAAAACCTCGGATATCGGTATGGTACAAATATCTTCTCTCATAATTATCTCCTGTTGTAATTATTTTTAAAAAATGTTATAATGGTTTGTCGAAAGGGGAATTTTAATGCTTTCTATTAAGAGTAAAAACAACGATTTATACATATATGGCGCCGAAAATTTTAGTCTTGACCAAACTCTTGATTGCGGTCAGGCTTTCCGTTGGGAAAAGAATGAAGACGGCGTATGGTGCGGTGTTGCTAACGATAAGTATCTCGAAATTTATCACGGGGAAAACTTTATTGTTTTAAAAAACACAACACCCTCGGAGTACTACGGCTTTTGGAAAAATTATTTTGATATGGACAGGGATTATTCCAAAATTATAAAGACCGTAAGTCAAAATGAAATTATCGCAAAAGCCATAACCGTTGCGGGTGGGATACGAATTTTAAATCAAGACCCGTGGGAAACATTATGCTCCTTTATAATTTCACAAAACAACAACATCCCCCGAATTAAAGGTATCATAAACCGCTTATGCGAAAACTTCGGTAAGGAAAAATCGGGATATTATTCCTTCCCTTCGGCTATTAAACTCTCTAAACTAAAACCCGAAGATTTAGAAATATTGCGTGCAGGGTTCAGAGCAAAATATATAATTGATGCCGCCAAAAAAGTATCCGACGGCACCGTTAAGCTTGATTTATTAAGAGAAATGCCCTATGAAAGCGCTGCAGAAGAACTAATGAAAATATTGGGCGTGGGTCCAAAGGTTGCCGACTGCGTTTTACTTTTCGGTCTTGGTCATATAGAAGCATTCCCTAGAGATGTGTGGATAAAACGAGCAATGGAGGCATTATTTAAGGGCGAACTTCCCGAATGCGCAAAGGAATATGCAGGTATAGTTCAGCAATATATTTTCCATTACGCCCGTATCACTAAGCTGCAAGGATAATTAAATCATATCCACAACATAAAACTTTCCTTTTATCATAACAATAAATAGCTTAGCGTCAAATTTTTTAGTGGTTTGCTTTTTGTTAACATCAAGAGTATAATCTGCCTTAACATCGCAAACATAACAACCTGAGCCATAATAGGTTAAGTTTTCTACCGTTAAATTCTTTACCTTCTGATTTCTCATACTGCTTAAATCGGGATTTTTATAATCCTTAATATATGTAGCAAGGTCGGTATCAGGATATACAAGCGCAAGCAAATCCTTAGGTCTTCTGTCATCGATTACGGTATAGTACATAAGCTTGCTTACATAATCCTTAATAAAGGCATTAAGCTTTTCTTTGTTTTTATCGGGATTTAAGATTATTTCAGTTTCAGAAACCGAAACCTTAGTTACTATATCCACCTTTTCTTTATCAGAATCAAGTGCGGAAATATCGGCAATATAGTTAAGGTCATCAATCACATATATATTTTTTGTCATAACCTTGCCGATACACTTTTCAAAGCAATAATTAATTCCGCTTTTACTGTAAATATATCTTTCGGGTATAGGCTCGCCGTTAATCAGCAATTGATATGTAGAGTATGAGGTAATAACATACGAGGTTAGCGGTTCTAGTGTAAATTCCTCAACCGCATATCCCTTTATTCCGTAAAGCTCCTTTTTAGCCTTTTCTCTGAAAACTATTTCCCCTACCTTTTTATCCCCTACATTAAAGACAAAACGGGCTTTGTTTTTTTCTGAAGCCACTTGATAAAAGGTATATTTGTTATTCGGCAAATAACTATTAAAATACTCAGATAAAATTTTTTCATTATCAAGAATATCAGGAAGATTGGTACAATAGTTTAAAAATATTTCAGTATCCCGAGTTTGATACGATTTTACGATTTTTTCGCAAAACGCCGCAGGAGAATTCTTTTCGTGTACAAATAAAAAGTGAGCAAAAATAAACAGAGCGACAAATAAAACAGAAACAGCCGCTATAACAATATGCTTTGTATATTTAAAGCTTGTTACCGCTTTCCTCTGTTTTAAAGCAACCCTTTCAAAAACAGTTGTTTTCTCACTCTTCAAAACAGATGCAGCTTCTGCCATTACGGGTTCTTCTGTTTTAGAATTTATAATCTCGTTATTATTATCGTTTTCAGTTAAAAAATCAAAGACAAAAAAGCCTTGATTTTCTTTTTCGTGAGCACCTTTTTTAAAAATAATATATCACCCTTTAAAATGAGTTACACAGTACATATAATTATAACAAAAATAAATACAAAAGGCAATTCAAAGTTTAATAAACTTTAAATTGCCAAAATTTATTTTCTGACAACAACCTTAAAGCTGTTATTGCATTTAGGACATACCGTTGTATGCTTACCCACTCTTCTAGGCAGCCTTAATACAGACTTACATTTGGGGCATTTTTTATAGACATGAGTTATATCTGCTTTTCTTTGCCTTGCTGTATAAACCTTTTTATTTATCTTATTAATTAGATTTTCAATCCATCTGTTTTCAGCGCTTCGCGCTGTATGGTTTCGTGAAAGAGCGCGGAAAAAGGCAAAAACAACTATTAAATAAACAATTATTTGCAGAATACCCGACCGCAAAAATATATTTATAAAAGAAAAAAGCGCAGCTACAGAAAAAAGAAAATAAAAAAGCTTATCAATACCGTATCTGCCGCTCATAAATTGCAAAAGTCTATAACGGAAATTCATATATACATCTCTCTTTATATTTGTATTGCAAGAGAATTATAGCAGAAAAAATCACGTTATTTGTTAAGAAACAATAAATAATTATTCTATCATTTCTTGACTTTACAAATAGGCAATATTATAATATTTAAAACAAAAAGCCGTACTAAAAAGATACGGCTTTAAAAGTTATTTAAAAATATATTGATATTTTGGGGTTTGATTCATAGAAATATAATCACTGTTTGCAACAATTATATGGTCAAGTAACCTTACTCCAATTTGCTTTAATGCTATATTTACTGCCTCGGTTATTGCTATATCTTCGTTACTCGGAAGAGCTACACCGCCGGGATGATTATGAGCGATTACTATGCAGGTAGCGTTAGTTTTAAAGGCTAACTGAATAAGGTCTCTTGTAGAAACACCAACCGACGATATATCACCCTTAGAGAGTATATCAAAGGATAAAAGTTTACCCTTTCCGTCTAAAGACACAGCGACAAAGTTTTCTTCTGTAAGACCAAAAAACTTATTTAAAAGATAATCTCCAACTTCATTTATATTATTAAAAATCAACTTTGCAGAGTTTTTCTTATCAATATAGTGCCTTGCAATAGGTATAATCATTTTAAGTAGACCTACATTGTTTTCTGTAATACCTTTAAATGTAACAAGTTCGTCTACAGGCGCATCTAATACACCTGGAATATCACCATATCTATTAAGAAGTTCATGCGCTATGTCATTTGTATCAATTCTTGGAATACAGTAAAACAAAAGCAATTCGAGTTTCTTGTGTTCAGGCATATCAGGGGTAAAACCGTTTGTTAAAAACTCTTTTTTCATGCGTTCCCTATGACCTGCGTGTAAATTTTCTCCCACAGTTATCCCCCTTTTAACAACTTATATACTAATATTATATATAAATAGGAAATTTTTTCAAGTAGTTATGCGAGGTAAAAATGAAAAGTGTAGAAATTACAAAAAATGATGCGGGACAGCGTCTTGATAAATTTATCACTAAGCTTTGCCCAACGCTACCCACTTCCCTTATGTACAAATTCATTAGAACAAAGCATATAAAGGTAAACCGCAAGAAAGCCGAGATTAATACAAGGCTATTAATAGGCGATATTGTAGATTTTTATATCAACGACGAATTTTTTGCTAAGGTTACCCCAAAGTATGATTTTTTAAATTCTCCTACAGCTCTTGAAATTGTGTATGAGGACGAAAACATACTTCTTGCCGATAAAAAGCAAGGTCTACTCGTTCACCCCGATGAAAATGAGTATAATGACACCTTAATTGGACGAATACAGCATTATTTATATAACAAAGGAGAATACAACCCTGAGGCTGAAAACTCCTTTAAACCCGCCCTTGCAAACCGTATTGATAGAAATACAGGCGGTATAGTAATTTCGGCTAAAAATGCCGAAGCTCTCAGAATTCTTTGCGATAAAATCAAAAGCCGAGAAATCGAAAAACAATATCTAACAGTAGTGCACGGAAAGCCGAAAAAGCAAACCGACACACTAACAGGGTATCTTGAAAAGAACGAAAACAAAAACAAGGTGTTTTTAAGCCGAGAGAAAAAAGACGGTATGCTTAGTATCTCAACAAGATACAGAGTTTTGGATACAAAAAACAACCTCTCTCTTCTTGAAATTGACCTACTGACAGGCAGAACTCACCAAATAAGAGCCCACATGGCGTCAATCGGGCACCCACTTTTAGGTGACGGCAAATACGGAAAGTTAAAGGAAGATAAAAAAATGGGCTTTAATAAGCAAGCCCTCTACTCATACAAATTAACCTTTAATTTTAAAAGTGACGCCGGAATTCTAAATTATTTAAACGGTAAAACCTTTACTGCTAAAAAGATTTGGTTCGCAGACCAGCTTTTCGGCGAAAAATATAAGGAAAAACTATAAAAAACTCTTGACAAATTTACAATTTGTTAATAAAATGTAATTACCAACTTAAAGTTTATGGGCGATGAGGTAATAATCTTGTCGTTTTGAGACCTCGTATACATCTGTATACGAGGTTTTTGTTTTATCCATAAATTTGAGGGTAACATAATTACGGTGATATTTTTGAAAAGCTTTAAGTTGTTTAAAATTAAAAAAATTGCTCTTGTAGTCGTTGGTACTCTGATTTTATCCTTTTCAACTGCTGTATTTATCGTACCTCATAATCTAGTTGTAGGCGGAATTTCAGGTATAGCGATAATCATTGAAAAAATTATCAAAAGCAAGTATATTACGGTGGATGTTTTAATAAGTTTGTTAGCTTGGTCTGCCTTTGTGCTAGGAATAATATTTTTGGGAAAGGCATTTAGCATAAAGACACTTATTTCTACTCTTATATATCCCTTTGGGGTAAGTCTTTTCTCAAGGCTTTTAAATCCCGAAATTTTAGGCGGTATTTTTAATCTAAGCGCCTCGCAGTATTCCGAAATTTCGGTGATTTTGGCGTCTGTATTTGGCGGAACATTAGTAGGTGTCGGGTGTTCTCTTGCCTTTTTAGGCGGCGGCTCTACAGGAGGCATTGATATAATAGCATTTATAATCTGCAAATTTGTAAAGCGTGCGCGCAGTTCAAAAGTTATCTTCATTATTGACGCTACTACCATCGTATTAGGTCTTTTAATTATAAAAGATTTAGTTGTAACTTTGCTTGGAATAGTATCGGCTCTTATAAGCTCACTCGTAATTGATAGACTCTTCCTCAGCGAATCAAAAGCCTTTACCGCCCAAATAATATCGGAAAATCACGATGAAATCAATAAAAAAATCAACGAAAAGCTACACCGAACAACAAGCATCTTAAATATCAAAGGCGGATACTCAGGACTTGATAAAAAAATGCTTATGGTAACCTTTTCACTTAATCAGTATAACGAGCTTATAAATATAATAAAAACTTCAGACGAAAAGGCATTCGTAACAATTCAGCGAGCCCACGAAATCAACGGTCTTGGGTGGAAATAAAATTAGAAACATCTAGTTTTTCACTTTAATTAAAAAGGCACAAATTCCTTGACAATGTTTAGGTAATCATATATAATTATATTAGAGATTTAGAGTATGCAAAAGAGCGCGCGGTGTCGTTGTGTTCTTTTGCTTTTGTTTTTTAGTAAACTAAAATTATGCCAATATAAGTGAGGTGTTTTAATGACTCAAAAAGAACTATACGAGCATCTTGAATACAATCCCGTTATAGCGGCAGTTCATGATGAGCTCTTTGAAGAGGCAGTCAAATCGCCGTGTAAGGTAATTTTTTTACTTGGCGGAAATTTGCTTAATGTAGCCGAAAAGATAAATATTGCGAAGAATAAGAATAAAATTATTTTTATCCACATTGATTTAAGTGAAGGCATCGGCAAGGATAGAAGCGGAATTGAATATTTAAGTCGCAGTGGCGCCGATGGAATTATAAGCACCCGTGCAAATCTTATAAGAATGGCAAAGGAGTTCGGTCTTCTCTCTGTTCAAAGATTTTTTGCCTACGATTCACAAGGTGTGAAAAGTATAAACGATGTTATACATTCAAGCACACCCGATATCGTAGAAATTATGCCAGGTGTAATAGGAAAAATTATAGAGCGTTTTTCGAACTGCAGTATTCCCCTTATCGCAGGCGGACTTATAGAGACAAAGAGCGAAATTGAACAGGCACTTAAATTGGGTGCCTTTGCTGTATCTACGGGTAAAAGTGAGCTTTGGTATATTTAATATATCATCTTATCAGCAATTAATAAAAATATGATAAAAGAAAGGTTGAAGTTCTTTGGACGGCTTTTTAATAAAAGTTATTTTTCGGTCATTATTGGCGATAATAATCGGCCTGCTTATAGGTAGCGAACGCGCTCGTCACGGTCGTGCCGCAGGTATGAGAACACATATCCTTGTATGTATAGGTTCAGCTCTTACTTCCATGATTGGTTTATATGCTCGAAATTATCTTTTAAGCAATGGTGATATTTTAAGACTTTCTGCACAGGTTGTATCCGGAATCGGTTTTTTGGGTGCCGGTATGATAATTCTGAAAAGCAACAATATAATAACAGGACTTACTACAGCGGCAGGCGTATGGACAACAAGTGTTATTGGAATAGCAATAGGCTTAGGCTTTTATTCGGGCGCTATTGTTGTGGCGGCATTATATCTGCTTACAATTATATTACTAGGAAGATTTGAAAAGACAAAAAAACTGAATGGTAGTATTTACATAGAAATTGATGATATGTATATAACCAATGAGCTCATTGAGCGTATCAAGGCAGAAAACAACATTACGCTGACCTTTCACACTATGGCACCTAAAAGCGGTTTTGCAGGTCATTTAGGCATACAACTTGCAATAGAAACTAAAAAGCCGTTTGATGCTGAAAAGCTCTTAGAAATAGAACATATTGTTTATACTGAGATAGAGTAGTATTTGAGTAAAAAACTATTGCAATATTAAAAATATTATGTTATAATACTTTTGGAGTAATTAGAGAGCACATTAATTCTTAGGGATTAGTGTGCTCTATTTTTGTGAAATTAACGGAGGGTTAAAGATGGTAAAAACAAACATAGTTGATTGGAAAACAATCACCAATTTCGTAATTGATGCATTCGTAGGCTACGGTATTCCAAAAGAGGATGCGGAGATTTGCGCCGATGTTCTCTTAGAGTCTGATAAACGCGGTATCGAATCTCACGGTGTAAACCGTTTCAAGCCGATTTATCTTGATAGAATTAAGGCAGGCATTCAGCAGCCTGTTACTAAAATTGAAATAGTAAAAGAAACTCCCACTACCGCTGTCATTGACGGGCATCACGGTATGGGTCAGGTTATAGGTCATAAAGCTATGAGTATGGCAATTTCTAAGGCTAAGGAATACGGTATGGGAATGGTAGTTGTTCGTAACTCCTGTCACTACGGTATTGCAGGATACTACGCTACTATGGCTACAAAAGCAGGATGCATCGGTATGACCGGTACTAATGCTCGCCCATCAGTCGCCCCAACTCACGGCGTAGAAGGTATGTTCGGCACTAACCCTTTTACAATCGGGGTTCCAACCGACGAAAACTTCGACTTCAATTTCGACTGTGCCACTTCTATTACCCAAAACGGCAAGGTAGAGTATTATGAGAGAATCGGTGAGGAAGTTCATCCCGGTACTATTATAGCTAACGACGGTTCGGCTGTTGAGGGCGATGCAGGTGTTGCCCTCAAAAAAATCCGTAACGGCACTGCTGCCCTTACAACCTTAGGCGGTATCGGTGAAGACTTGGCAGGATATAAAGGTTACGGATTTGCTTTAGCAGTTGAATTTTTATCCTCAATTTTGCAGGACGGCGCTTACGGTAAGGACCTTGACGGTAAAGATGAAAACGGTAACATTCGTCCATATCAATTAGGACATTGGTTCATAGCTATTGACACCGAACATTTTATGGGAGAGCAAGTTGCCCGTAAAAAAGCCGGTGATATTTGCCGCAGTATGCGTGCTTCTAAAAAAGCTCCGGGTGCCGACAGAATTTACACCGCAGGCGAAAAGGAATATGAAATTTGTCTTGCCCGTAAGGACGGCGTTCCGATAAACGAGTCTGTACAAAAAGAAATCATCGAAGTCCGCGATGCTTTGGGTCTTACACAGTACAAATTTCCTTGGGAGGATTAAACGTGGATATCAGACAGGAATCTTTAAAAAAACATTATGATTGGAAAGGCAAAATTGAGGTTATTTCCCGTGCGCCAATAAACACAAGAGAAGACCTCTCTTTAGCATACACCCCCGGGGGTGCTGAACCGTGCCTTGAAATCAACAAGGATATAAATAAATCCTACGAGCTTACACGCCGTTCAAATCTTGTGGCTGTTATTACCGACGGTACTGCAATTTTAGGTCTTGGCGATATCGGTCCCGAGGCAGGTATGCCTGTTATGGAGGGAAAATGCGCACTCTTTAAAGAATTTGCCGATGTAGACGCCTTCCCTCTTTGTATTAAGTCAAAGGATGTTGATGAAATCGTCCGCACAATATATCTTCTTTCAGGCTCCTTTGGAGGAATTAACCTTGAGGATATTTCTGCACCCCGATGCTTTGAAATCGAGCGCAGACTAAAAGAAATTTGCGATATTCCGATATTCCACGACGACCAGCACGGCACCGCAATTGTCGTTGCTGCAGCACTTATCAACGCTCTAAAGCTTGTTAAAAAACAAATTGGAGAAATTAAGGTTGTAATAAACGGTGCAGGTTCAGCAGGTATTGCAATAGGTAAGCATCTTATGAATATGGGTGTTAAAAACCTTACCTTCTGCGACCGTTTCGGTATTATCTGCGAAGGCGATAAAAACAACAATGCGGCTCAGGAAGAAATCTCTAAGGTTACAAACCTTGAACATAAAAAAGGCAGTCTTGAAGATGCCCTCTCAGGTGCTGATGTGTTCATTGGCGTTTCTGCGCCCAACCTTGTAACTGCAGATATGGTTAAATCAATGGCAAAGGATGCTATTTTATTCCCAATGGCTAATCCCACACCTGAAATTATGCCCGATATTGCAAAAGCGGCAGGCGCAAGAGTGGTAGGAACGGGCCGTTCGGACTTCCCTAACCAAATAAACAATGTTCTTGCATTCCCCGGTATTTTCCGTGGCGCTCTCGATTGCAGAGCTTCTTGCATAAACGAAGAAATGAAGGTAGCAACCTCTTATGCCCTAGCTTCCCTTATTCCTGACTATGAAATGAACGAGGAAAATATTATCGCCTCTGCGCTCGATAAAAGAGTAGCAAAGGTTGTAGCAGAAGCCGTAGCTAAGGTTGCAAAAGAAACCGGAGTTGCGAGGATATAAAAGTAAATATAACATATATGAAAAAGAAGTGGCACCAAAAGTTACCACTTCTTTTTTATATCGGGTGATTTTGATTTTACAGATTACTTAATTATGTTATTTTCCAAGTGTAACATCCATACCAACTAAGTATTTCTTCAAGCGAATAAAATCTAAAATATCAATCTTTTCATCTCCATTTGCATCATAACTTTCGTTATATTCAGTATCACTTGATGAAGTGAGTAATGTAATGCGCATTTCCACTAAATCCATAGTACTAATAACACCATCACCATTTGTATCACCGTAATAAATTAATTTGTTAATAGTTTCTTCATTGACAACTTCACTACATACACTACATAACTGTTGTTTGAGTCCTTCTTCGCATATAGTTGGTTCTTTTGAAGTGATCCAATTGCTTGATGGTATATGTGCTTTTTTGGAGATTTTAGCATAAATTCTGTCGTTACAAATACTACAATCATTATACACGCTACCGTATTGGCTACAAGTAGAATCATATTCGGTTACCCAACCGGAATAACTGTGTCCGCAGATATCTTTATAATTATCACTGTATGTATAATTACAGGTGGAACATATATGATTAGTATAACCCCGTGTAACACAGGTTGATTCAACCACATATTCTGTGTAATTATGACCTAATGCAGAAACAAAATTATCATTATAAGAATGCCTACAATTATTACATGAATATATAGTATATCCCTGTTTATTGCAAGTAGGATTTATTATATGTGAACTATAATTATGTCCGTCCTTTGACTCAATATCCACCACATATTCTTTACTACAGGTTAAACAATAATTTATTGTATATCCCAAACTCGAACATGAAGAAGCAACTGTTCTTATTGGACACCCCCTAAAATGTCCACATTTTATTGTTCCATTTGCAACATCTTCTTTAAGAACTCTGTTGCAAATCTCAATATATTTTTCAAAATTTAGCTCAGATTTTATATTTTCGGCCTGTTTTATAAAGAAAGTCTTTTCAAAATCTCTTTCTGCGAGCTTAGAGCATGATTCGGACAAACATTTCAAAGAAGAAATTTCAGCATCCCATACTAATTTATAATCTTTTAACCACTGTTCGTATAGCATACTTCCCTGCATTTTCGCCTTTAAAAAGTTAGTTCTGAGTTCTATCTCAATGCCTTCAAGTGTTGACCTGAAAGATGTGAGAATTATTGCTTCATAAATATCAGAGAGTTTAGGGCCTTCATATAAATACTCATAGTATATATCTAAGATTGTAGTAACAATTGCGAGAGTAACAGAAATGTTCATATTAAATTTTGTGGTAGCGAGTTTTCCTGCTTTCGAATATAATTTATTTAATTTCGATATTACTTGCTTATTTATAAAATGCTTTGATACATACATATAAGGGTTACTTTCAATGTCTTTCTTAATCATTAAAAGTCCCTGATGTAAAGGTGTATTACTATCGGTCAAGGCTAATAATCTGTCAATGGACATAATTTCAAAATCATATAATTGGCATAATCCAACAGTAATATCAACCATATCAAAAGCTTTACCCGCAATATCAAAAGCTTTACCTATACCTAATTCAATATGCTCTTCAAAAATATTATCGACGATAGATATAATGTCTTTTCTTGGAATATTAATGCTTCTATCATTTATAAAATCAACTAAAAGGCTTTTTGAGATGCCTTCGGATAATTCATAAATTTCTTCAAAACCTTCATATTCTTCGTTTATGGTTTCCCATACATCATTAATAACAAATTCGTTTGATTGAAATTCTTTCAAAAATATAGTGGTTGTGTTTTTTAACCATTTTTCTTCAGTGGACTCCGCTCCTAAAAAGGATAATAATTTAGTTGATACTATCTCACTTCCGTTAAAAAATCCCTCAATTAAAGCAAACTTCACTATATCCGTATGAGAATAGTAATTTTGAATCATGTCATAACAGGAAGAAGAAATGGTACCATAATAATCCCTTACTTCTGAAACCCGTAAATAATTGGGATATTCTGTTGCAATTTCTTTAAAAAGAGTCTCGGTTGACAAAAGTTCATCAAATGCCTCATCATTATAATGATTAACAATTATGTTTTCGATCACATATTTTATATTGTTTTGTTCAGCATAAGTCTTTGCGTAAGAGTTATTATTGCAATATATTGTTAAGTTTTCGCAATTATTAAAAGCACCATCGCCTATACTTATAACGCTATTAGAAATCGAAATATTAGTCAATGAACTACAGTTATAAAATGCGCTATTTCCTATATTTATAACACTATCGGGAATTGAAACATCGGTCAATGAACTACAACTATAAAAAGCGTAGTTGTCAATTTTCTCAACTGTGTTTGGGATTATATAAGAAACACCCTTTTTCCCTTGAGGATAACGAATCAATTCACTTTTTTCTTTATCGAATAATATTCCATTTTGAGAAGAAAAGAAAGAATTCTTAGCTTCTACAATTATTGAGTTTAGTAAACTACACCTATTAAAAGCACCATCTCCTATACTCGTTACGCTATCAGGTATTGTAATCGTAGTAAGTTTTTTACACCCACTAAACGCATCATCACCTATACTTATGAGACTATCAGAGATTGAAATATTAGCCAACGAACTGCAGTTATAGAAAGCGCTATTGCCTATATTTGTAACGCCATCAGGCATTGTAATAGTAGTAAGTTTTTCACACCCACTAAATGCACTATCACCTATACTTATGAGACTATCAGAGATTGAAATATTAGCCAACGAACTGCAGTTATAGAAAGCGCTATTGCCTATATTTGTAACGCCATCAGGCATTGTAATAGTAGTAAGTTTTTCACACCCACTAAATGCACTATCACCTATACTTATGAGACTATCAGGAATTGAAATCAAAGTCAAAGAAATTTTTGTAAACAACAAGCCGCCAAAATAAAACGCACCATCCGCAATTGTTTTTGTGCCATCCTTGATAACATATTCACTTATTGTTTTACTTCCTCGAATTAGATGATTACCAATATAAAGGACACCGTTTTTCCAATTTTCTGTATTATTATAATATTGGGAGTTTTCAAATGCGGACTTACCTATTTTTAATACATTTTCAGAAATTGTTATCGATGTCAATGAACCGCAACCATAAAAAGCCTTATCGCCTACACTTTTAACATTATCAGGAATAATTACTGATGTTAAAGAATTATATCCATAAAATGCATAAGAATTTATTTTTGTAACATTTTTAGGAATTATAATATCTGTTGCAAGTGTTCCGTTTATATATAAGTTCTCTGCAATGGATAATGGATTTGTATCAGGAATAAACCCCATCAATGAAAGTACTGCAAATTCAATCTCACACCATGCAGCAATATCTGTTATATTAACCTGTTTTAAAGCACTACAACCTGTAAATGCAGCACAACCAATCGTTGAAACACTATCAGGAATTGTAATTGAAATTAACGAACTGCAATTTTCGAATGCACCGCCGCCAATTATCATAACATTATCAGGAATTATAATTGAAGTCAGCAAACAGCAGTCCTTAAAAGCTTCAGCCCCTAAACCTATAACTTTAAAACCGCCTAAGCTAGAAGGAATGTTCACTTCACCACTTATAGATGTATCGCAACCAGTAATAATTGCATCATCATTTGACACAGTATATGTATAATATCCGCTTTTATACTGTGTTTCAGCACTAACCTCAAATGGAGAAAAAAGGATAATGCCAAATATCATAATGAACGACAAAGCAACCGATAAAAACTTTTTAAATTTCATTAAAATTTCCTCCAAATTAAAAAGTGCGGCTATCGAAGTAACCGCACAAAAAACGCAAACTCCGATAGTCGCCAAACCAACTCAAATAGAACAATATGACATAGCATAAAACCTACCCGAGTGGAATTTGCATTTTTATCAAATTCATATAGGATAAGTTTTTGCGCTAAAAAGGATATAATACTCCCTTTAAAGAAAAAATATTATTCTATTTTTAAAGTTGATTTGGCATTTATTAGTTTACCACTTTATATAGTAAAAATCAAGAAAATAAATATTTATGGTCATTTGCATTTTTGTTGCGTTGTATTCGCTGCTCTGCTTTGCGGTGGTGAAAAGTTTTAGTCATATTGTGCCTTTGGCACAGTGATATTTTTATTAAATAAAAGTTATATTGAAACCTACGGTTTCAGTGATATTATATTCGCCTATAAA
>CAYXID010000022.1:0-24742 GCA_964465535.1 uncultured Ruminococcus sp. | reverse complement strand
CCCGGAGGTCGCAGGTTCAAGTCCTGTCCCCGCAACCAAAAAAATTCCCAAGTCGAAAGACTTGGGATATTTTTTTGGAACGATGTGTTCCCTGCGGGAACGTGATGCGCACTTCGTGCGTGATGTTACCTTCGGTAGTGATGTTTGCCTTCGGCAAGTGAAACGGAACACATCACATCACTGCGAGAGAAACGAGCAACATCACTGTGCGCAAGCACAACATCACTTACCCGCAAGGGCATACTTCACTTTACTTTTCTTAGCGTTTATGATAAACTGAAGTTAGAAAGCAGGTGCTAAAATGTCTGAATCGAAACTTAGAACCTTATCTATGGATTTTGCTGTAGAAATTATAGAACTTGTTAAATTCTTAAAATCCAAACACGAAGCAGTTATTGCTAATCAAATCGGCAGAAGCGGAACTTCAATTGGCGCAAATATTCACGAAGCAAACTATGCCCAAGGTAAGAAAGATTTTATTTCTAAACTTGAAATTGCGCTTAAAGAAGCAAGTGAAACGGGATATTGGCTTGAACTTTTGCATAGAACAAATTATATTGACGAGGTACAATTTAAATCACTTTCCGACAAATGCACTTCTATTCGTGTGATGCTCATTGCCTCTTGCCGCACCGCTAAGGAGAATTTAAAATGAAAAAGCATATTAAACGAATTTTATTGTATGTTATGACTTTTATTATTGTGTCGTTTCTTGTTTTTTGGCTTGTGTCCTTATTAAAATGTGAGATTTTAACTCATAAATATTATGATGAATTTGAGGTTGCATATCAAAATAATACTATGCTTACGGATGTGAAGTATTTTAAAGTTTTGAGTTGCGACGAAAAAACCGCCGAAGTTTATTACGTTTCCGATAATACTGGTGATATATTAGAATTTGAAAATCAGGGTGGCACCTGGGTAGAAATCGAATGGCAAACCATTTGGTCAAAGAGTGGAAGCGCTTCAAATATTGTATGGCCATATTGGTGGCAGATTTTTGTTACTGGTTTATAATTAATGGTTCGATATCTAAAACTGTGCAACTTGCCAAAAACTCAGTTTCCCATAAGGGAGACTGAGATTTTTTATTTCTGAATTTTTGAAAAAGTTATTGACAAAGTGTATACTTCGTGTTACGATGTATTATGTAAAAGGAGGTATGATATGGATATTCAGATGAAAAGGGGTCTTTTGGATGTGTGTGTGTTAGCCGCCATCAAAAATGAAGACTCATACGGATATAAAATTATTAAGGATATGAAGCCGTATATTGAGCTTTCAGAATCTACCTTATATACCATTCTAAAGCGACTTGAAGCGTCAAAAATGCTTACTGTTCGCACAGCAGAGCACGGCGGCAGACTCCGTAAATACTACCATATAACCGATGAGGGACTCCGTCGTATTGAAGGATTTAAAAATGAATGGAAAGAAATTATGTCGATATATCGATTTGTAACAAAGGAGGGTGACGGTAATGAATAAGCAAGAATTTCTTGAAGAGTTGCGCATAGGACTGTCAGGGTTGCCCAAAGACGATATTAATGAGCGTTTGAGCTTTTACAGCGAAGTGATTGACGACCGAATTGAAGAGGGTATTTTAGAAGAGGAGGCTGTTTTGGCGGTAGGCTCTGTATCTGAAATTGTTGAGCAAATAGTATCAGACATTCCTCTTACAAAAATTGCAAAGGAAAGAATAAAACCTAAAAGACATTTAAAGGCGTGGGAAATTGTACTTTTAGCGCTTGGCTCTCCAATATGGCTTTCGTTAATTGTTGCAGTCTTTGCCGTAATGCTCTCACTTTATGTTTCATTGTGGTCAGTAATAATTTCCTTGTGGTCTGTATTTGCATCAATTGTTGCCTGTGGCGTTGGCGGTATAGCGGTTGGAATCGGGTTTGCCTTTTTCGGTAACACCCTTACAGGAATAGCTATCATAGGTGCGGGACTTTTTTGCACGGGACTTTCAATATTTCTGTTTTTCCTATCTAAAGCCATAACAAAAGGTATATTGCTACTCACAAAAAAGTTTATACTCAGTATCAAAAATAAAATTTTAAAAAGGGAGGAAGTAAAATGAGCAAAAAAACAAAAATTTGGCTTATAGTTGCGACCTCTTTAGTGGTTATGGGTTTGATGGCTTTTGTGTCGGTAATGGCACTTTACAATTGGGATTTTAATAAACTTAGTACTGTAAAATATGAAACAAACACTTATAACTTGAACGAGGAATTCAGCAATATATCAATAAATACCAATACTGCGGATATTTCCTTTGTTTTGTCAGATAACGGTATGTCTAAAGTTGTTTGTAATGAACCTGAAAAATTAAAACATTCTGTGTCTGTACAAAACGGTACACTTGCAGTAAATCTAGTTGATGAGCGAGAATGGTATGAACATATCGGTATAACAATAGGTAATGAAAAGATAACACTTTATCTCTCAAAAAAGGAATATGATTCACTTATTATAAAAGAGGATACCGGTGATATAAAAATACCGAAAGAATTTAGCTTCAAAAGTATCGATGTTTCGGCAAGTACAGGGGATGTGAAAAACTTTGCTTCCGTATCAGGCAAGATAAAAATAAAGGTGAGCACAGGGTATATTCATCTCCAAAACCTCTCTGCTGATAGCCTCGACCTTACGGCTTCAACAGGTAATGTAAATCTTTCTGATATAAGCTGCGATAATCAAATTAAAATTAATCTTTCAACAGGAAAAACGAGTATAGCCGATGTTAAGTGCAAAAATATTACATCAAATGGCGATACAGGTGATATTTTACTTCAAAATGTTATCGCGAAAGAGAAGCTTTCGATTGAGAGAAGTACAGGCGATGTGAGATTTCAAAAGTGTGACGCAGGCGAAATTTTCATAAAAACCGATACAGGAGATGTTAAGGGAAATCTTCTTACCGATAAGGTGTTTATAACCCAAAGTGATACAGGAAGAATTGATGTTCCTAAAACGACTACGGGCGGCAAATGTGAAATCAGCACAGATACAGGCGATATAGAGGTAAAAATACATTAACTTTGAAATATTATTTGTAAAACAAAATCACCCTCAAAATCAATCAAGATTAGAGGGTGATTTTATTACTTTTCTGCTACGAAATATTTATTTATTAAAATTGCTGAGAGAATCATTACTGCGGCAGAGCATCCATTTGCGAGGGCTGCTTTAAAATCAACTGATAGTGAGGTAAGCGTAGAAATTCCCGAGCATACGCCGAAGAAAATAAGCCATCCCTTAGCAGCATTTGGGTTTGCAAAGCTTGGATTTTGCGTCGGAATTCCTTCGTGAACAGATTTAATAAAACGGTGAATTTTGCCCATACCAAATAGGTTAATCAGCAAAATGCCAACCCCTATAAGTGCAAAGACAACACCAATAATCCAAGCGGCTTTTGATATTAAGCTTAACATAACCGATGCGTATTCGGGGTAGAGGGTGCCAAGTTCTGAAGAGAGTTCCTCCATAAGCTCAGGTGTATTAACAAAAAGGCCTAATATAAGCGTTAGTATAACGCCGCAGACAATAAGTATGACAGAAACTACATTCGTTATGATGTAATACGCATAAACGCAGCCGCTTACATTTCGTAATTGATTGTTATCTGCAATACCTTTACGACCGCTCGCATAGGTAAGCCAAAGGAAAACAGTGATTAAAATATAAATAATATTAATTGAATTTGCCGAAATGAAAAATACCGTAGCCGCAGACATTAAAATGCAGATTGCTAAAAATAAATTGTCTTTAAGTGCGGTTACTACTTTATCAGCCACAGGGTTAAGACTGACAGGCTCGCCAATAGGGGCTGCCGTGCCACACTCAGGACAGTATCCAAAAGGTTCTTGGGCTTCAAAGCCACAGTTTGTACATTTCATAAATAACACCTCAAATCTTTTTTTATATTATACAATACATAGAGGATTTCTGCAAGAAAAAGGTTTAGCAAAAAAGGGAATACTTTTCTTTTAGCAGAGCATAATATTTTCCTATAAATTTAAATCGGAGAGATAAAAAATGTGCACTGCCATAACCTATAAAGGCAAAAATAATTATTTTGGGCGCACCCTTGATATAGAGTATTCTTATAACGAAGCAGTTACAATAACACCGCGAAATTTTAGTTTGAACTTTAGAAAAATGGGAACACAAGAAAAACATTATGCAATAATCGGTATGGCGGCGGTGGTTGATAATTATCCGCTTTATTATGATGCGGCAAACGAATACGGTCTTAGCGTAGCGGGACTTCACTTTCCTGAAAATGCGCATTATTTTCCCGAAAAGGCAAATAAGAATAATATAGCACCATTTGAGTTTATTCCTTTTATATTGTCTAGTTGCAAAAACCTTGATGAAGCCCGTAAATGCCTTTCAAAAATCAGTCTTTGCAAGATAAATTTCAGTGATGAATTGCCACTAACTCCTATGCATTGGCTGATTGCAGACAGCAGCGGATCAATTACGGTTGAAAGTGTTAGCGATGGACTTAAAATCCATAATAATCCCGTAGGAGTATTGACAAACAACCCCACATTTGACTATCATATCACCCATCTTTGCGACTATATAAATTTAACCCATAAACCCGCTGAAAACAGATTTGCAGATATAGCGCTTACACCTTATTCAAGGGGAATGGGTGCTATCGGGCTTCCGGGGGACCTTTCATCTGCTTCCCGATTTGTCCGTGCCGCATTTGTGAAACTAAATTCGGTAGCAGGGGATGACGAAAACTCAAGTATTAGTCAGTTTTTTCATATTTTAGGGGCGGTAGAGCAACAAAGAGGCTGTGTTCTTTTGCCCGACGGCAGCTATGAAATCACAGAATACACATCCTGTATCAATACAGATAAAGGAATTTATTACTATACCACCTATGAAAATAACTGCATATCGGCAGTTAATATGCATAACGCTAATCTTGATAGTACAAATCTTTATAGTTATCCGCTTGTAAAAAAACAAATTATTAACAGGCAGAATTGATTTACCGAAAATATTGTGATATAATTAATTATAAATATTAATGTAGAACAATCAGGTGATTTTATATGAAAACAGAAAGAAATATTTTTATAGCCTTTATACTAAACTTAATATTTTCTTTGTTTGAGTTTTTTGGCGGTATTTTTACGGGCAGTGTAGCAATCGTTTCCGATGCTATTCACGATATAGGGGATGCTGCAAGTATCGGTATATCCTATTTTCTCGAAAAAAAGAGCCGCAAGCAGCCTGACGATAAATATACCTACGGATATTTAAGATATTCGGTTGTGGGAAGTGTTATTACTACTTTAATTCTTTTGGTAGGCTCGATAATGGTCATCTTTAAAGCGGTTAATAAAATCGTTTATCCTACCGAAATCAACCATAACGGTATGATAATCTTTGCCGTTGTAGGTGTTATTGTGAATTTTGGCGCGGCAATGATTACCCATAACGGCGGTTCTCTAAATCAAAAAGCAGTAAATCTTCATATGCTCGAAGATGTGCTTGGATGGATTGCAGTTTTAATAGGAGCTATTCTCATTCGTTTTACAAGTCTTTTAATTATCGACCCATTAATTTCAATTGCTGTAGCGATATTTATTCTTATAAATGCCGCAAAAAATTTAAAGGAAAGCTTGGATGTCTTTTTTGAGAGAACTCCGCACGGAATTAATCTTGAAGAAATAAAGCAGCATATCTGTAAAATAGAGGGCGTTATTGATGTTCACCATATTCATATTTGGAGTATGGACGGTCAGAGCAATTACGCAACTATGCATATTGTAACAAACGGTGTTGCCCACGAAATAAAAGAACGGGTGAGGGAAGAGCTTAGCGAGCATAATATCGCTCACGCTACTCTTGAACTCGAAACAGAGGGCGAGCATTGTGACCAAAAGGATTGCCACCCTACAGTAAACCATATCAGCGGACATCACCATCACCACCATCATCATTGATGAATTTTAATTAAAAATGGGAGTGTAAAATGAAAATACATAAAAAACTAGTTTCTGAATTAAAGCAACTTAAATGGCAGAATTTTCTCTGTTTATTTATTGCGGGTTGTGTCAATGCCTTTGGCGTTACGGTGTTTTTAGCACCCGTTAACCTTTACGACAGCGGTATTTCAGGCACATCGATTTTGCTTTCCCAAATAACCCCTGAGTATATGACACTGTCTATATTTCTCCTGATTTTAAACCTTCCGCTTTTCTTATTCGGACTAAAAAAACAGGGCATACCTTTTACGGTATATTCAATATTTACAGTAATTGTTTACTCGGTAGCTTCTTGGCTTATTACCGATGTTTTGCCGATTGATGTGAGTATAGCGTCTCCGCTTGCGGGTCAGGATTTGTTGCTTTGCGCTTTGTTTGGCGGAATAGTATCAGGTGTTGGAAGCGGTATGACTATCCGCTACGGCGGTGCTATTGACGGCGTTGAAGTAATGGCGGTTATCTTTTCGAAAAAGCTTAATATAACCGTTGGAACCTTCGTAATGATATATAATATTCTGCTTTATATCGCTTGCGGAATTATTATTAAGAGTTGGATATTGCCGCTTTATTCAATCGTGACTTACGCCGCAGGTCTTAAAACGGTTGACTTTATTGTTGAAGGCTTTGACCGCGCTAAAGAGGTAATGATTATAACCGATAAACCAAAGGAAATAAGCAAGGCACTTATGGATACCTTTGAGTGCGGAACAACTAAAATTTCGGCAAAGGGCGGATATTCAAATACCGATAAAACAATTATTTATTTCGTTGTAAACCGTTTTCAAATTTTCCGTATGCGAAATATAATTCACGAGATTGACCCTAAAGCCTTTGTAACAATAAGCGAAGTTGCAGATATCTTCAAGGCTAACGATTAAGAAAAAAAGCCATAACAATCAATTAACGATTGTTATGGCTTTTTTATGTTTATGCTAAAAGATTATGCTAAGGATAAAACTTTCTTAATCGGGTAACTTGAAAGAGCGTGACGAACAAAGGCAAAACGCTTTTCACCTAATGCAGTTTTGATACTTTCTACAAGTTCTTCAGCAGCGGGTACAGTGATACCCTTTGCAAGAGCTGCTTCTACAATTGCTAGGGTTTCGTTGCAGCATAGTTCATATTTTTCGATGGTTTCTTTAGAAATATCGACAGAATATGAATCGGGTGTTATGCACTCGTCAAATATCCAGGTTTTAAGCTCAAACGCCTCAAGTGTTTTAGCGGCAATTTCCTTACCGTCGGCAGTTTTAATGCTAACAGGAATGTCATACGGCTCGCGGTTTACGGCGTAAATATATGTTTTACCGTCCTTTTGTAGCCAACGAACAGTAACAGGGTCGCTAGTGCCTTTAAGTGTATTGAATTTGCAGCGAGGAAGTATGCAATACTCTGATGCAAATTTTCTCTGTAAATCAACGTGTGACTTATCGAGATACAAACCGCCTGCCGTAATGGAAAGAGAATCCTGTGCGGCTAGTTCGTTAGCATACCATTCACCAAAATAAGGCTCAGCAGGGAAGAGAGCAGTAATTCTAAGCTGAGAATCAAAGAAGAACTTTCTGCTCTCAGGCGGGTCATCGTCGTACTCAGAGTTTTGCATTACAACAGAATCTGCTTTATAGTCGGGTAGATTGTATATTGCTTCAAGGTTGGGGTCGTTATCGTCGCAAGGAGCGAGAGCGTAGTTGCCCCAAGCTTCTGACCAACAGTTAAATATAAAGGATGTAGGCGCCTTGTTTGACTTTAATACATCTCTTGTCTTTTCGTCAAGGAATGCATGGTCTGTAAACATCTGAGACCTTTCAAGCGGTAAATCAATACCGTCAACTTCCCAGCCTGTAGCATCTCTGTGATGATTCATTTCAACCGAGAACTCGATGCCGTCATCATCTTTAAAGAGAGCCATATCAAGACCGCCGAGCTTGTATACATCATAGTTACTGCCACGAGCACCGAACTGAGCATCCTCGTCGATATCGTCGAAGTAACGCCAAGCGCTTGTTTCATTCCAAACTGTGATGGTTAATGTAAGGTCTTCGCGGATAGCCTTAAATCCGTCTCTGATTTCGAGAATAAATTCACGGATTTTCTTACAACGCCAATCAATAAATGCTTCGCGTGCATAACGCATAAGGAACTTATATCTCTTTTCAAATCTGTCAGGGTCGGAAATATCGGTACCTGTGCTAATTCCCGTTTCCTTTTCGAAGAGAGAAATACTGTAATCGTCATAACCTGCATTAAGGGTAGCATACCAAAGCATAGTTGCGTGCCAGAAATTAATAGCAAGACCCTTAAATGAGGGGTGATGCTTGTAATTTTCGCATACTTCGAGCAAGTATTCTTTTACCTGACTGCGAACGGTAGGATGCAAGGGATTAAATATTGGACCGGGGCGACCGGAAGTGTCCTTTTCGCCGTATGCAAATTCGGGTAATTTACCGGTTTTCTTTAATGCATCGGAGATAGTTACATAGTATTCAGAGCTGTACTGAGTAGTCCAATCGTTAGCAGAGGACTGAACAGTTCCGTTGCACATAATGTTGTTGTATGTTTCGGCACCCTTTTTAATGCTCTCAAGGTCGTTATTCATATTAGCCATAAGACCAGGGATGCGAAGCAGGGTAAGAGAGCCTGTAAAGCTTAAATTAGCCTCGTCCATTTTGGTGAGAAGTCTGTCAAGCCAGTCGGTAAGATTGGAGGTTGTTGACCTGAAATACTGCTTCTTATCGGGTGCTATGTATATATTTACGGTACCGAATTTCTGACTCTTCACGGGAATACAGGGGCCGTGATACCAGTTAATCGGGATAATAAGCTTGTTTTGTCCCGAAAAACGAAGGAAATCTACAACATGGTCACTCCAGGAATAGAAGTCCTGAGTACCTTCTGTTGAGCCTACATTTGTTATATCTTCGTACTGAATACCGAATTCGCGGAAGCCAACCTCACTTTTCATGCCAAAGTCTTCAAGGGAATCAAGCTCATAAACCGAAAACTCAGAAATTGCGGCAGGCTCGCCCTTGCCCCAGCTTGAGAAAACAACACTTGAATCTTCCCAACGCGGCCAGAAATAGCTCTTGATGGTTTTCATAGAATTTGAAGGCTCGTTGCGGTTTCCGCAAACTACACCTGTATTTAGGTCGTAGGTGATACCGTCATTTACACAAATGGTGCGGCGGCGGTCATCAGGATATACAACTTCAAGTAAATGCGGCTTAGTGATATCTTCAATTTTAAATCTGTAACCGAATCTTGACTGTGCATTCTCGCCTGCTTCTCTGTAGGAGCCGATTTTGCTGTCAACAATTCTGGTTTCGCCGATTTCAAAATATTTGTCATTATTTACTTCTTTTGTACAATCGACATGAAAAATAAGTTTCATATTCTGCATCCTTTCTGTATAAAAAATTCGTTATTTATTGCTTTTTATACAAATATATTGTATAATAATAGACGAATTATGTAAATAGCACATATTTATTACTCATTTGCAAATATTTACTTTTTTGGAGAGAAAAATGAAAAAAGATTTTTATGTTGTTGCGGCGGGAAACGGCTATACACAAGGTTGGGAAAATGAGCAGGTGCCACTTATAAATACAATCTATATCATAAACGGCGGGAGCGGTACATACACAGAAAACGGCGTTACAAGACCATTTAAAAAAGGTTACGCATATTTTTTGCCTGCCACTTGCAGTCATATCCGTTCACAAGATGAAGAAAACCCTCTTGACCATACTTTTGTAAATTTTATCTATCACCCGATGTTTCAGTTTAATAGGGTGTATGAGATACCGATTGATTTGTCTCAGGATTTACATACTCTTTTTTCAAGTATGGAGTTGATTGTAAACAGTCTTTCTTCCAAGCATCATACGGGATTTTATTGGATTGATAATATATCCGAAAATTCACCGTCCTTACGGCTGTTGGAATTTTGTATGAAAGAACTTCTTCACACCATTTCGAAAACATATAATTGTAATAGTTATTCCAACAAAACTGTAAATACAGTTATCACTTATATACACGAGCACTACGCCGATAAAATCACCCTCGAGGATTTGGCAGAGCAGGTTTATCTCAATAAGTGCTATTTGATAAAGCTTTTTAAAGAAACTATGCATTGTACACCTTATCAGTATCTTCAGTCTATCAGGGTAAATCACGCTCTGGCTATGAAGGCGGGAGGTATGTCCTATTCGGAAATTGCAGAAAAAACAGGATTTACAACCCTTTCATCGCTTTATAGGGCGCTCAAGACAAATTATCGCGAAATTTAAGGGACCTTGCTGTCAGTTTTTGTAAGAAAAGATAAATTTTGTTATATTATATATAATAATTTATATTAGGGGTTGCTTTTCGGAAAAGTTGGGTGTATAATCAATTAAGAATAGACAAGGTGCGTTTAGCACCTCTTAAGGTGTTTTATCCCTTTTAGGCGAGGAGTAATTTATTAAATGGAAAGCGTACAGAAAAATAATAAGGAATATTATGTAATTGATTTTGCACATATATTAAAATTTGTTTGGAATAGAATATGGGTTGTTGTTGTGGCAAGTCTACTCGTAGCGGCACTTATGTTTTCTATGGCAACATTCTTTATAGCTCCTAAATATTCATCACAGGTTATGCTTTATGTTAATAACAGTTCCTTTTCTGTAAGTGACATAGGCTTTAGTATTTCTTCCTCTGAAATCAGTGCGGCACAAAGTTTGCTTAAAACATATACTGTTATTCTAAAGAACAGAACAACACTTGAGCGTGTAAAGGAATCTGCCAAGGTTTCTTACGATTGGGAAGAGCTTTATGATATGATAGAGGCGTCCTCGGTTGAAGAAACAGAGGTTATGGGCGTTACTGTTACCTGTAATAATCCTTATGAGGCTAAAAGAATAGCTAACGGAATTGCCATTGTTTTGCCCGAACGCATTTCGGAAATCGTTGAGGGAAGCTCAATGGAGGTTGTTGACTCGGCTGTAGTAAATACAGACAAGGTTTCTCCAAGCATTACAAAATATACCGCAATAGGATTTTTAATTGGAGCGTTTGTGAGCCTTGTTGTGCTTATAATTTTCGCTTTGCTTGATAATACCATTCACAATGATGAATATGTAACAAGCACATACAATTATCCGATATTAGCTAAAATTCCCGACCTTCTTGATGTAGGTGCAAAGAAGTACGGATATTATAAATCAAAAAACGGCACCGCGAAGTAAGAAAGGTTGAGTGATTATGGGGATTTTTAGTAGCAAAAGAAAAAATACAAACGCCTTTTTTACACCTGCCGTTAACCCAAAGACATTGCATAGGAACCTTGAGTTTACTGCAAGAGAGCAATATAAACTTTTAAGAACTAACCTGTCTTTTACACTTCCTGAGGATGAAAAGTGCCATGTTATCGGTATCACAAGCTCTATGAGGGGTGAGGGTAAGAGTACTACGGCAGTTAATCTTTCGTATGTTTTAGCAGAGGGCGGAAATAAGGTGCTGCTCATTGATGGTGACCTTAGAATTCCCAGTGTTGGCAGAAAAATGAGGATACCGAACAATCCGGGCCTTACTGACTTACTCAAAAATATTAATGACCTTAATTATGATGATTATGATTTTCAGCATCATTCGAATTGGCATATAATTCCTTCGGGTGATTTGCCGCCTAATCCTTCTGAACTTTTAGCTTCTGCTAGGATGGAAAAATTATTACTTATCTTAAAGGAAAAATACGATTTTATTATAATTGATTTACCGCCTGTAAACCTTGTTTCCGATGCGGCAGCAATTTCAAAATTTCTTTCGGGTATAGTTGTTGTAATTCGTGAGAATTATGCAGAAAAACAAGAACTTGATACCTGTATGACACAGCTTCAGCTTTCAAATGTAAAAATTCTCGGTTGCGTTATCAATGACGCAAAGAGTGGTAAAGGTTATTACGGTAAAAACAAGTACAAAAGATACTATAAAAAATACTATTCAACATACGGTTACACACAAGGTAAGGCTTAGTAATTTATGTTTATAACAGATTTTCATTCACATATTTTACCCCTTGTGGATGACGGAAGCAAAAGCATTGAAGAGAGCCTTGAAATGTTAAGAATGTTGTCTTGCCAGTCGGTAAATAGGGTGGTTGCCACCCCTCATTTCTATGCTAATGACGAAACGGTTGACGAATTTTTAGCAAGGCGAGAAGAGGCTTATCAAAAACTTATCGCTGCTATAGATTTTAAAGCTCCCGAGATTGTTCTTGGTGCAGAAGTAAAGTTTTATAATGGAATAAGTCGGCTTGAGGGATTAGATAAGCTTTTAATTCAAAATAGTAATCTGTTGCTTCTTGAAATGCCGATGTTGACTTGGTCTGAATATACGGTAAATGAACTTATGAGCATTGCTTCAAGCGGAAATCGCACTATTGTTTTAGCGCATGTTGACCGATATTTACATTTGCAAAAAAGGGGACTTATCAGTAAGCTTTCGCTAAACGGAATTTTAATGCAAATGAACTCCGAGTTTTTGCTTAGCTTTTTTTCTAAGAGAAAGGCGCTTAGTTTAATTAAAAATAGTTTTGTTCAGTTTATTGGGTCTGACTGTCATTCAACAACAAATCGACCCCCGAATATTGATAAAGGCTTTGATGTTATTAGTAGACATCTTGGAAAAGTCTTTGTGGAAGAATTAGTTAATTTTGGAAACGAAATGTTTCTTTAAATAATAAATTATTTTTGAAAGGTTGTTTTAAAAATGAAAAAAATTCTAGTACTTTGTTTAGCAGTTATTATGCTTTTCTCAGTAAGCATAACAACACTTGCTGCAGGCGCATTTGTGTCAAGCCCTTCAGGCAACGATGCACCCATACTTGAAGATTTCGAAAACGAAAGTGAAGACTGTGATGCTATCATTAATGTAAATTCGTATGCAGACAGGGATAAGCTTTCTCCCGAAGCTCGCCAAAAATTAGAAAAGGCTTATGAGCAGATTTCTTCAACCGACGATATTACTGACCTTATTGATGAATTAAAAGAATTGGGAATTGACCCTGAAGACTTAGGAGTAAGCGATTTGTTCGATATTTCTTCTACACATTGTGGAGAACATGATGAGCATGGCAATTTTACAATCACACTTAAGCCTGAAAATTTAGAGAATTTTGCAGCACTCGTTTATTTTGACGGTCAGAATTGGAAGGTTATTGACGGTGCAAAGGTAACAGGCAACGGCACAAAGCTTACATTTAAGCTCAGTGAGTTTGGTCCTTACGCTATCATTACTAACAAGAACGCATTATCTCCTTCCACAAGCAATAATTTTGATTCTACAGTAGTAATTGCTTTAATGGGTGTAGTAGTTCTTTCAGGATTAACTCTTATTGTTAGCAAAAGAAAGGCTTAATTGCTATGGAAACGCAAAAAAATAGAAGACGCTATTTTAAATATATAGCAATTGTTCTTGCCGCTTTATGTGTAGTTTCTGCGGTGCTTTGCGTTCTTAATGTTTGGGAAAATGGACAGGGTATATTTTCAAATACCGACGATGATGCTTTTGAGGAAGAAATCGTCTATAACGGTGAAAAATATATCCTCAAAGATAATGTTGATACATTTTTGGTGTTAGGTTTAGACAAGTTTGAAAACACCGAAAGTGGCTCATATAACAACGATAAGCAGGCGGACTTTTTGATGCTATTCGTTATAGATAATAAAAACTCCGCTTGTACCGCTATACATATTAACCGTGATACAATGGCAGAAATTAATGTTTTAGGTGTTGCAGGTAATAAGGTATCAACTACCGAAAAGCAGATAGCTTTGGCTCATACTTATGGTAACGGTAAGGAAGTAAGCTGCAGAAATACCGCTAAAGCAGTTTCAAAGCTTTTGTTAGATGTTAAAATTGACCATTATATGTCGGTTACGATGGAAGCGGTGCCGAAATTTAATGACCTTGTAGGCGGCGTAACCTTAGAGGTTCTTGAAGATTTTTCGGGTATAGACGATACTCTTGTTAAGGGTAAAAATGTTACCTTAATGGGTGAACACGCATTAAATTATGTGCGCACCCGTTACGGTCTTGAAGACCCTACAAACAATACCCGAATGGTGCGACAGAGACAGTACTTAAAAGCTCTCTATAATAAAACACGCGAGTGTATAAGCGAGGACGATAAGTTTATCTCAAAGGCCTCTCTTAATATGAAAGACCATATTGTTTCTGACTGTTCGGCAAACAAACTTGAAACACTTTTTGCAAAAGTGCAGAAATGTGAACTCAAAGGCATTTACGATATAAAGGGTGAGACGGTAAAGGGCGAGAAGTTTATGGAATTCTATCCTGATACCGATTCTATTACCGATATTGTAATAGAAGCCTTTTATGATAAAAAAGACTAAGAGATAGAACATATATAATACTTTAGGAAAGGGGCATATAAATGCAAAACGAAGCGGTTAGTAACGACGCAATTAAAAGTTCTCTTATAAAAAAAGTCGCTAAAAAACCGATTTATAGCCTCTTTAAAAGAATTTTTGATATATTATTTTCTGCTTTGGCACTGATTGTTTTATTTGTTCCTCTGTGCATAATTTCGCTTATAATCGTAATTGATTGTCCCGGTGCATCACCCATTTATGTGCAACATAGGGTAGGAAAAAACGGTAAGATTTTTAAGTTTTACAAATTTCGCTCTATGATTCCTAATGCGGATAATCTTTTAGATGCATTGCTCCAAGAAAACGAAATGGACGGTCCTGCCTTTAAGATAAAGGATGACCCTAGAATAACCAGATTTGGTCGTTTTATTAGGCAGAGTAGCATTGACGAGCTACCTCAGCTTTTTAATGTTTTAATAGGTGATATGAGCCTAGTGGGACCTCGTCCTCCCATTTTGCGTGAAGTTGAAATGTATAATGAAGAACAAATGCAACGTCTTGCTATTATACCGGGAATAACAGGCTTTTGGCAGGTTCAGCCTAAGAGGAATAGCCTCAATTTCGATGAGTGGCTTGCACTCGATATAAAATACATAAATGAACGTAGTTTTAAAACAGACCTTATAATTTTATATAAAACCGTAGGTGCAGTATTAGGCATGGAGGGAGAATAAAATGCCACATATCCACAACGCTTTGAAGCATATTGCTATGCTTGGCCATAAACGTATTCCTTCAAGAGAGGGTGGCGTGGAGATAGTTGTAGAAGAACTTTCTACCCGTATGGCAGCGCTTGGATATTCTGTTACCTGCTTTAATCGTAGAGGGCACCATGTAAGCGGTGCTCAGTTTGACACATCATTTAATGCGGACACTTATAAGGGTGTCCGCATTAAAAGCGTTTTTACTATTGATAGGGGAGGACTCGCGGCGATGAGTTCTTCCTTTTTTGCTGCAATCAAGGCAGCATTCGGCAGATTTGATGTAGTTCATTTCCATGCTGAAGGCCCTTGTGCTATGATTTGGATTCCAAAGCTTTTTGGAAAGCGCTGTATCGCCACAGTACACGGTCTTGACCACCAAAGTGCAAAATGGGGCAAATTTGCATCTTGGTATATTAAGTTAGGCGAGAAATGTGCAGTACGTTTTGCCGATGAAATAATAGTGTTAAGCGAAAACACAAAGCAATATTTCCTCTGTAATTACGGCAGAGAAACTGTTTTTATCCCAAACGGCGTTTCAAAACCCAATATCCAAGATGCTAAAGAAATCACCGATAAATTCGGTCTTAAAAAAGAGGATTACATACTATTTTTAGGTAGAATTGTGCCCGGAAAAGGTATTACATATTTAATAGAGGCCTTTAAATCGCTTAAAACCGATAAAAAGCTTGTAATTGTCGGCGGTTCATCAGATACGGCAGAATTTGAAGAAGAGCTTAGAGAAAAATTCGGCGATGATGAAAGAATAATTTTTACAGGCTTTGTTTCAGGAAGCCTTTTAGAAGAGCTTTACAGTAATGCATATATCTATGTTTTACCCTCAGATTTAGAGGGAATGCCGTTAAGTCTTATGGAGGCTATGAGCTTTGGTAATTGCTGTATTACTTCCGATATACCCGAATGTACTCAGGTAATAGAGGATAATGGCGTCACCTTTAGAAAAGGGGACGTTTCACACCTTGAGGAAAAACTGCAGTATCTTTGTGATAACGCAAATGTTGTTGAACAATTCAAATCTAAAAGTTCTGAGTATATCTTAAGTAAATATAATTGGGATAATGTAGTTAGTAAAACTATTGAGCTTTACAAAATTAAATAAAATTTATAATTAAGGGCA
The DNA here is from genome assembly GCA_964465535.1 of uncultured Ruminococcus sp. Lineage (GTDB taxonomy): Bacteria > Bacillota > Clostridia > Oscillospirales > Acutalibacteraceae > UBA737. The sequence goes on along the minus strand of CAYXID010000022.1, from coordinate 8,448 downwards.
GTTTTAAAACTGCCTATTTTTAATTGAAAAATAAATATATTATGATATAATATATAAAAAAGTAAAGGGGATTAAAAAATATGAGTGATACAAAAAAGGAAATTATTCGCGCTGCTAAATTCTTGTTCTTTTCTATAAGTGCGGGGGTAATTCAAAGCCTTTCGTTTCTTGTCATGAATGAATTTTTAAAATGGAATTACTGGGTTTGCTACCTTGTGGCTTTGGCGCTTTCTGTAATTTGGAATTTTACACTAAACCGTAAATTTACATTTAAGTCGGCAAATAATGTGCCTGTTGCGATGTTTAAGGTTTTCTTGTTTTACCTCGTATTTACACCCCTTTCCACTTGGGGCGGTCAGGTGCTTAACGATATGGGAGTAAACGAATACATAGTGTTAGCTCTTTCAATGATACTCAATTTTGTGCTCGAATTTTTATATCAAAAATATGTTGTTTTCAGGGGTAGTATCGATTCTGCAAAGAAATCTTGAGGTGTAAAGAAAAAAACTTGACAGATGAATTTTGTTGTGGTATAATCCCAAAGGACAGTGAGGGGATAGTATGCCAAAAGACTTGTATGTTTCTTCTTTGCTTGATGTTTACGGGTATTCCTTAAACGAAAAACAGCGTTCGGTTTTAAGGTGTTATTATGATGAAGATTTATCCCTTTCAGAGATTGCAGAAAATGAGGGGATAACCCGTCAAGGTGTCGCAGATTTGATAAAAAGAAGCGAAGCTCAGCTTCGAATGTTAGAAGAAAACTGTCATTACTGTGAAAAGTTTATAAAACTTAAAGAACTTTCTACTTCCGCTCAAAACGGAGATACGGAAAGTGTTAAAAAGATTTTTGAGGTTATAGAAAGCCTTTAATTTAAAGTTTTAAGGAGGTGCTTTACGGTGGCATTTGATAATTTGTCAGATAAACTTGCTAGTGTGTTTAAGAAACTTCGCTCTAAGGGTAAAATATCTGAAGCTGATGTTAAAGAAGCCATGCGTGAAGTCCGCCTTGCTTTGCTTGAGGCTGATGTTAACTATAAGGTTGCTAAGGATTTTACAACTGCGGTTTCTGAGAAGTGCATAGGCGCTAATGTTATGGAAAGCCTGACAGCTCCGCAGATGGTTGTAAAAATTGTTAAAGAAGAGCTTACCGCTTTAATGGGCAGCGAACAAGCAAGACTTAAAACCGCATCAAAAATTCCTACAGTTATAATGATGTGCGGTCTTCAGGGTTCAGGTAAAACTACCCACTCTGCAAAGCTCGCTAAATTCCTTAGAAAACAGGGTAGTAGACCTCTACTCGTTGCCTGTGATATTTATAGACCTGCGGCTATTGAACAGTTGAAGGTGGTAGGTGAAGCGGTTAATGCGCCTGTTTTCGAAATGGGTACCGAAAAGCCTGAAAAAATTGCTGTCGAGGCTATTAAACACGCGAGAGATTATGGTCACGATTATGTGATTTTAGATACTGCGGGTAGACTTCATGTTGATAGTGAGCTTATGGATGAGCTCAAGCGCATTACAGAGGTTGTTGAAGTTAATAATATCCTTCTCGTTGTTGACTCTATGGTGGGTCAGGACGCAGTTAATATTGCTAAGGCATTTAACGATATACTCGAGATTGACGGTATCATACTAACAAAGCTTGACGGTGATACACGAGGCGGTGCGGCATTATCTGTTCGTGCAGTAACAGGTAAACCTATTATGTTTACGGGTGTCGGCGAAAAGCTTGACGATTTGGATGAATTCCATCCCGACCGTATGGCGTCAAGAATACTCGGTATGGGCGATGTGCTTTCCCTGATTGAAAGGGTAGAGAACGAAATCGACGAAAAAAAGGCAGAAGAAGCGGCAAAACGGCTTCAGGAAAATAAGTTTGATATGAACGATTTGCTTGAACAGTTCCAGCAGATAAAGAAGATGGGTTCTCTAAAATCTGTTTTATCTATGCTTCCCGGAATGGAAAAGCAACTTCGTGATGTTGATATTGACGATAGGCAGATGCTCAGGGTTGAGGCAATTATAAAGTCTATGACTAAAAGGGAAAAAGCCAAGCCCGATATTATAAACGCTTCAAGAAAGCGCCGTATTGCAGCAGGTGCGGGCGTTGCGGTTGAGGATGTTAACCGCCTTTTAAAGCAGTTTGAGCAGATGCGCAAAATGTTTAAGGGAATAAACAAAAAGGGCGGTCGCCGTAAATTCCCAAAGGGAATGGCAGGTATGCCTAATAATTTCGGCAATTTTGGTAATTTCGGTTTTTAAGATTTATCTTTTAAAACATATATGATTTTAATTTTGGAGGTGTTTTCAGATGGCAGTAAAAATCAGACTTCGCCGCTTAGGTGCTAAGCGTGCTCCTTTTTATCGTGTAGTTGTAGCTGACTCCAGATATCCCCGTGACGGTCGTTTCATCGAGGAAATCGGTTACTATGATCCCACAAAAAATCCCGCTGATGTAAAAATCGATGCTGATAAGGCAAAGCAGTGGATTGCTAATGGTGCTCAACCTACCGATACTGTAAAGGCTCTTCTTAAAAAGAACGGTGTTCTTTAATTGAACCGAAAATTTGTGAGGTAAAGTTATGAAAGAATTGCTTGTTGCTATTGCTTCGGGTCTTGTAGAAAATCCCGATGCAGTAACCGTAACGGTTGATGAACCCGATGAATCCGGTCTTACCGTTTACCATCTTCATGTAGCTGAAAATGATATGGGACGCGTTATCGGAAAACAGGGAAGAATAGCTAAGGCTATAAGAACTGTTATGCGCGGCGCAGCAAATCGCAGTAATGAAAAGATTGCTGTTGAAATTGACTGACGGACAAGGTTTATACCAAAGCCGGAGTTTATCTCCGGCTTATTATTTTATATCGCATAATTTGGGTGATATTTATGAAAAACAGATATATTGAAACAGGAAAAATTGTAGGTACACACGGCGTTAAGGGAATGGTTAGAATACAGCCGTGGGCGGATGAGCCTGAATTCCTTAAAAACTTTAAAACTCTTTATCTCGATAAAAACGGCGAAAAGGCCGTTAAAATTCGTGAAATTAAGGTTTTGAAGTCTGTACTCGCAGTAAAGCTTCAAGGCATTGATACTATTGAAGAGGCGGAAAAGTATCGCAATACTGTAATTTATATAGATAGAAAAGATATTAAATTACCTGATGGCAGATATTTCGTTACAGATTTAATCGGCTGTGAGGTTTATGATGCTGCGAATAATTCTTTTTTGGGTAAGTTGTCTGATGTATCAAAAACGGGAGCTAACGATGTGTGGCATATAAAAAACGGTCAGGCAGAGTATTTGTTCCCCGCAGTAGATGAAATGATTGATAATATAGATATCGAAGCCGAAAAGATTTATATAAAACCTATCAAGGGGATTTTTGACGATGCGGATTGATATTATGACGCTTTTCCCCGAAATGTGCGAGGCTGTGCTTAATGAAAGCATAATAGGCAGAGCAAGAAAGACAGGGAAGGTAGAACTTAATTGCATAAACATCCGTGATTTTGCGGAGAATAAGCATAATAAGGTTGACGATATGCCGTATGGCGGCGGTATGGGAATGGTAATGGCAATACAGCCGATAGAAAGCTGCTACAAAAGTCTTTGCGAGGGTGAGGAAAAGCCACATTTAATTTATCTCTCTCCAAAGGGTAAGACCTTGACCCAAGAGCGCGTTGTGGAACTTTCTAATTTTGAGCATATTGTATTATTATGTGGGCACTATGAGGGAATTGACCAAAGGGTAATTGATACTATAGTCGATGAAGAAATATCTATTGGTGACTATGTTTTAACGGGTGGAGAACTGCCTGCTCTTGTGCTTGCAGACTCGGTTTGCCGAATGCTCCCGGGTGTTTTGTCGGACGATTTGTGCTTTGAAGAAGAAAGTCATTTTGCGGGGCTTCTCGAGTATCCGCAGTATACCCGCCCTGCTGTTTGGAACGGTTTAGAGGTGCCCGAAGTTTTGCTTTCAGGTAACCACGCTGAAATAGAAAAATGGCGTAGAAAAAAGTCTTTCGAGATAACAAGAGAGCGCCGTCCTGATATGTTTAGTAAGCTTGAATTTTCAAAAAAAGATTTGAAAATTCTCAAAGAAATGGATGAAAAGGCAAAAGAGTAAAAACCGCTAGTTTTTTAGAGGTGTTTTTATGCACGAATTCAACAAAAAACGCTTTTTAACTTTGGGCTATATTGGATAAATTTTAGAACTTTTAATTAGTAATTGACCTTTTCCGTAAATATTGGTATAATTATATTGTTCCTTAAAAAGATTATCAAGAGGAGATTTTTGTATGTGTGTTAAAGATGTTGTAATTCAGAATCAGGTCGGTCTACATGCACGTCCTGCAACTTTTTTCATTCAGAAAGCAAACGAATATAAATCTTCTATCTGGGTTGAGAAGGACGAACGCAAGGTTAATGCTAAGAGCCTTTTAGGCGTTTTATCTTTGGGCATTATCGGCGGAACAACCATCAAGATTATCGTTGACGGCTCTGATGAAAAGGAAGCTCTTGACGGCTTAGTAGCATTGGTTGAGTCCGGCTTTGCTGATTAATTGAGAAAAAATGTCCGGTTTTTCCGGACATACATATCCGGGTGTGGCGCAGCTGGTAGCGCGCTTGACTGGGGGTCAAGAGGCCGCAGGTTCAAGTCCTGTCACTCGGACCAAAAAACCGAACAAGGCAGAAGCCTTGCTCGGTTTTTTCTTTTGAATAATAGAAGTTTGAACCTACGGTCGATTGACGCCCAAGGGGGTCAGGCATTGAGGACGAGCGCTCACAGTGTGAGATACAGCGAGTTCAAAATGGCGCAGCGGTCGAAAGTTACCCACGCTCCAAGTGGAAAGTAACTTTCGGGTACCGCAAGAGGTAGCCGCAGGTTCAAGTCCTGTCACTCGGACCAAAAAAGCACTTATGCCTTTGGCATAGGTGCTTTCTTCATTTTTGAATAATAGAAGTTAAAATTTTGCGGCCGATTGAATATCCATACCAAAAAAGAGTAAGTTCACTTTTTGAACTTACTCTTTTTCTACATTAATCAGTTTATTTAACAAAATTCTTTCCCACTACGCTGCCGCCGTCTACAAGAATATCAACGCCTGCAAGATAGCCGTTTCGCTCATCAGCTACAGTAGCAATTGCAAATCCCAATTCTTCGGGCTTGCCCATACGCTTTTCAGCAGTAGTTTTGAGCAGTGAGCCGCCTTCTTCAGCCTCTAAATTACCCATATCGGTTGCAATAAGACCGGGACTTAGCGAACATACACGAATACCCTTTGTACCAAGTTCAAAAGCGGATTTTGCGGCATACCAGATTACAAACTTTTTGGATAGACCGTATGCAAGACCTGATGCTTTATATCCCTTTAATTTGTTCGGCAAAGAAAGTATTTTCTTTATGAATAAGTCCTCGTTTTTGTCTGCTAATGCGAAAACTTTTTTATTAGCAAGGAAGCCAGGCAAAATGTAAGCAGAGTTTGAAGAAATATCAACGATAACGCTACCTGAGTTCATAAGTTTTGAAAACTCTTCGTTAATGTAAACTGTTCCGAGCGCATTTACGCGGATTAACTTTTCAGGGTTTGCCATCGCAGGGGAAAGACCTGCAGAGTTGATTACATTCTTAATTTCGCCAAGACTAGCCGCATATTCTGCAAGCTCACGAACCTGTTCTCTGTTTGAGGTGTCACAGGTTTTAGCATAAGCCTCATAGCCGAGAGCCTCAAGCTCTTTTACTGCATTTTCAAGCTTAGATAATGTTCTGCCTGTTACCACAATAATTTTATCCTTTGGCATACATTTAGCGGCTTCAAGACCCATACCGCTGCCGCCACCTGTAATAACACATACATTTTTCTTCATTGATAAACCTCCAAAATAGATATATCTGTTTTGGATTATTTGATTTCTTCTACCGCTATCCGTTCAACGATGAGCAGATTTTTATAATCTTCCATATATTTGTTAAAGCCCTCAAGGTCGGCACTGTCGGGTGTTAAGGTTATACCCTCAGCGTCTTTAAACACTCTGTTGTTAAGATATTCTTCAAGAGACTCGTCGTCATTTTTATTAAAGGCAAAGGCAGCAAGAAGCGCCATACCGTAAGGTCCGCCTTCACCCGCAGTTTTCATACAGGTAATTGCCGTGTTACAAGCGGCTGCCATATATCGCTGACCAACCATCGGTGTTTTAAAAAGTCCGCCGTGACCCATTAGCGAATCAATAGCAACATTTTCTTTTTCTAATATTTCCATACCGAGCTTTAAGGTAGCAATTGTAGAATACAGGGTTGCACGGAAGAAGTTTGCAAGGGTAAAGTTACTGTCAGGCTTTCGAACAACTAAAGGTCTGCCCTCATCAAGATGAGTAATTCCTTCGCCTGCCATATAGTTGCAAACTAAAACTCCGCCGCAGTCAGCATCCCCCTCAAGCGATTTTTTATAGAGTTTGGGATAAATATAATTTAGGGTGGCATCAGAGCCTAAAAGAGTGGCAATTTCGCTTATAAGCGATACCCAAGCGTTAGAATCGTTTGTACAGTTGTTGCAGTGTACCATCGCAACATCTCTGCCGCCGGGCGTAGTAACTATATCAATTTCCTCGTAAACATTTTTAAGAGGCTTTTCGAGAACAACCATAGAAAAAATGGAAGTACCTGCAGAAATGTTACCTGTTCTTTTGGCTACTGCGTTTGTAGCGGTCATACCCGTACCTGCATCGCCCTCAGGCGGAGCAAAGGGGATACCCTCAGGTAAAAGACCTCCAAGTTTTGCAGAGCCTTCCTTTGTAAGAGTACCTGCATTCTCACCTGCAACAAGGACCTTAGGTAAGATATCAATAAGCTTCCAAGGAAGATTTCTGTCGGCTACAAGTTTATTAAAGCTTTCGAGCATTTTCTTATCATAGCAACTGTTTTCGCTGTCGATGGGGAACATACCCGATGCTTCACCTATACCAATAGCATTAACGCCTGTTAGCATATAGTGAACATAGCCCGCAAGGGTTGTAATGTGTGCAATTTTTGAAATGTGTTCTTCGCCGTTTAAGATTGCCTGATACAAATGGGCAATAGACCATCTTTGCGGAACGTTGAAATTAAAGAGCTCTGTAAGCTCTGCCGCAGCAGGACCTGTTATGGTGTTTTGCCAGGTCCTGAAAGGAGCTAAAAGGTTCCAATCAGCGTCGAATGCTAAGTATCCGTGCATCATACCCGAAATACCCATATATGAAATATCCTCTTTAATTTCGGCTTTAGAAAGAGCGGTTTTAAGGCCATCCCAAACCTTCCCGATATCATAGGTCCAAATTCCATTTTCGAATGAGCTTGACCAAGTATAGTCACCGCTTGAAACAGGGTTATATTTATCGTCAATAGCTACAGCTTTGATTCTTGTAGAGCCTAGTTCAATTCCAAGAAAAAGATTGTTTTTGTTATTCATAACAGCACCGCCTTTATAAAGATTATATCAAAATATGAATTTTGGTGGCATTAATTATTTTCTTTTTAGAAAAGTATATAACTTTGAAAAACGTGGCGTATCTTCAAAAATACGCTCTACTAGTTTACTCATAAGTTTTATAAGAGGAGAGTTAATTAGTGTTGTTACAATAGTGCCTAAACCGATACTGTGGAAAGAGGTATAGCCTATTTTTGACCAGTTAAAAGAAGAGACATCGCCAAATAATGAAAAGGCGCAGATAATAGAAATAATAAGCAAGGATGTATCAAATATCCACTTAAATTTATTTATATCAATTTTAAATCTGTCTACAATTTCAACAACGAATAATTCGTACACCTGAAGCGGCATATATGTATGGAAGAAACAGGCAACACCGAAGGCGGTGCAAATATCACCGACTATCAACATAACCCAACGGATTAAAACTCCGTTAAACTCTATTCCTGAAAAAAGCCATAAAAATCCGTTTAAGGTGTATCCGTAAATAACCGCAACTGCAAAGGCAAACAAGTATCGCCAGTTGAATTTACCGATAATAAGGCATAAGCTGATAAGTAAAATTCCTTGTATTATGTACTCAGTAACTCCAATGCTCAAAAAAGCAAAGGTTTTAGACAGCGCCTCTGATACAACAAAGGCGGGGGCTGCAATCATAGACACACCAAGGTTTGCCTTACTGCAAATGGACACACCGAGCGCTACAAAAATATTTCCGAAAATCCATAACAGCTCGGAGGATTTTTTAAATTTTAGCATATAAAACTCCTCAAAAGGTTTTAAATTTCCATACGATTATAGTATTATTTAGTCATTTTTTCCTGTTTAACCTTATGGTCAATTACATGGCGGGAAGCAAGCTCCTTATGAATATCTTCAAGGGAAATACCCATTTCAATCATAAGCACCATCACATGATAAGCAAGGTCGGCAATTTCATAAATTGTCTCCTTTTTATCGTCTGCCTTGGCGGCA
>CAYXID010000021.1:1115-24905 GCA_964465535.1 uncultured Ruminococcus sp. | reverse complement strand
CTTGAGCGGCTCAAGCTCGCTCTTTTCCTCTTCACCGCCGATATAGGGGATAACATTGTCTACCATTTCGGGCCAACGCTCGAATGTTTTACCTGCACCTGAAATTGCCTGATATGTGCAAACGAGAACCTTTTCTATACCGAACTTATCAAGGGCGTAAAGAGCGGGAACATAGCTTTGTAATGAGCAGTTTGACTTAACTGCAACAAAGCCTTTGTTAGTACCCAAACGCTTGCGCTGAGCAGGGATAATATCGGTATGTTCAGGGTTGATTTCAGGAATAATCATCGGAACATCATCAGTAAAACGGTGAGCACTGTTGTTAGAAACAACGGGGCACTCAAGCTTTGCATAAGCTTCCTCTAAAGCGCGGATTTCGTCCTTCTTCATATCAACTGCGCAGAAAACAAAGTCAACCTTAGATGCGATTTCCTTCATATCCGCAACAGCGTCGTAGATTACCATAGATTTTAAATTCTCAGGGATCTCTGCAGTCATAGCCCAACGGTTGCCCACTGCTTCCTCATAGGTTTTTCCGGCAGAGCGTCCGCTTGCAGCAAGAGCAGTTACCTTAAACCAAGGATGGTCTGCAAGTAATAAAGCGAAGCGCTGACCTACCATGCCGGTAGCACCGATAATTCCTACATTGTAAGTTTTCATTTTTAACACAAACCTTTCATAAATTGCAAAATAAATGTTGATATTTATATAAATTTGCAATATAATCATATTCAGTTGATAAATACAATTTATCTAATAATTAAATATAACATTATGACGGTCGTTTGTCAAATTATTTTATGAACAAAAAGCGCAAAAAATGTTTATTTTACCGAACTTTTAATGTGGTCTGGAGATAAAAATGAAAAAAAGCGACTTCTTTTACGATTTACCCGAAAATTTAATTGCTCAAACCCCTGTGGAACCGCGTAATTCATCGAGAATGTTAGTGTTAGGCCGCCAAAACGGAGAAATAGAGCATAGAAATTTTTATAACCTTTTCGATTATTTAAAGGCGGGGGACTGTCTCGTTTTAAACGATACAAGGGTTTTGCCTGCAAGGATTTTTGGTAGGAGAACAGATACCGGTGCAGTAGTTGAGTTTGTTCTGCTGCGACAGAGAGAAAATCTCGTTTGGGAGTGTATTGCGGGTCCTGGTAAAAAGGCTAGAGTTGGTCATAGCTTTACCTTTAGCGATAAACTTAAAGCAGAGGTTATAGAGGTGCTTGATGACGGTAACCGTATTTTAAGGTTTTCCGTAGGGGGTGAGTTTTATTCGGTACTTGATGAAGTAGGTCAAATGCCGCTGCCGCCATACATTACCGAAAAACTCGAGGATAAAGAGAGATATCAGACGGTTTATTCAAGGGAACTCGGCTCCGCCGCCGCCCCAACAGCAGGTCTTCATTTTACCGAAGAAATGCTCAGCGAATTAAAGGAAAAGGGCATTAATATCGCTTATGTCACCTTGCATGTGGGACTTGGCACATTTAGACCCGTAAAGGTTGAAGAAATAACCGACCATAAAATGCATGTAGAACACTACAGCGTTACAAAGGATGCCGCCGATTTAATAAATAAAACAAAAAAATCAGGCGGTAGGGTAATAGCGGTAGGCACCACAAGTTGCAGAACACTAGAGAGTGTAGCCTCCCTTTACGGCGAAATAAAAGAATGCTCGGGAGATACGGGTATATTTATTTATCCCTCTTATGAGTTTAAGTGTATTGACGGACTTATAACTAATTTCCATCTACCCGAAAGCACACTTATTATGTTAGTTTCTGCCTTTGCAGGATACGAAAGCACAATGAATGCATATAAAACGGCAGTAGACGAGAAATACAGATTTTTTAGCTTTGGTGACGCTATGTTGATTTTGTAGGGGTCGCGCGCGTTTGACCCGCGGGCGATTCGTGAATCGCCCCTACGTTCACATATGCCGTAAACTTCGATGAGCAAGTAAGAGGTAATAGTGAAGAGGTAAGGTGTCGGCTTCGCCGACGGATTATAAAGCAAACGAGGAGTGAAGACAGGTGATTAGAAAAGAAAGGAATATTTCACTTGATGTAATAAGAACTTTGGCTGTTTTAACCGTTTTTACGGTACACTTTCAGTTAAATAACGGCTTTTACGGGTCAAACACTTGTTGGTGCGAAAATGATGACTATGGCGGTTATCAGAACATTTTCAGGGGTATGTGTACCTTTGTTTTTATTGCTTACAGGGTACCTGATGAACAAAAAGACACTGTCAAAAAAATATTATTTTTCAATAATAAAGGTGTTGGTAATATTTCTTTTTGCAAGTGTTACATACCGTCTTTATGCCATAATCGTTTTAGATAAAGTTTTTACTTTAAAAGATTGGGTTCGTGATATTTTAACATTTTCAGCAACCCGCTATACTTGGTATGTTAAGATGTATATCGGGCTCTTTTTGATAATTCCATTTTTAAATTTAATTTGGAACGGACTTAACACTAAAAAAGGCAAAATCGTTCTTGTTGTCACCGCCCTAGCCCTCACTATGTTACCTACAGTGATATGGGTGGTGCCTGATTGGTGGAAAGGTGTTTATCCCGTAACATATTATTTTTTAGGATGTTATTTGCGCGAGTATGGTATACCCCTTAAAAAGCGTTGGATTGCACTTTGCTTTTTATTAACACTTGCCGTTTCTTCGCTTTATAATATCTATGTAAGCTACGGTCAAAAATTCATAAGTGGGGATTGGGTTGATTGGAACGGATGGCAATGCGTTTTGCTTTCTGTATTGCTTTTTTCTTTCTTTGAAAAATGTAATTTCAGCGGCTGCCCAAGCTTAATAAAACAGGTATTTATAACCATTTCCAACCTTTCTTTCGGTATGTATTTGGCGTCGGGTGTTGTTGACACCTATACATACTCAAAGCTTAATGCGATAGTTAAAAATATTCCCGATAGGGTGGATTATTTTGTTGTAATAATCCCGTTTGTGTTTATTTGTTCTTTAATAATCTCATTTGTTTGGGAGTTAATATATAAATTTTTGTCAAAAATAATATCGGCTATTAAAATCAAAATTACAGGTGTTAAAAAATGTACAAACTAATAAAAGAAGAAGGAAATGCGCGTAGAGGAGAATTTGCTACAAACAGAGGAATTATTCAGACCCCTGCCTTTATGAATGTTGCAACGGCAGGTGCTATTAAGGGTGCTGTATCGGCAGAGGATTTAAAAACACTTCACTGTCAGGTTATGCTTAGTAACACCTATCATCTTCATGTGCGCCCCTCTGATACAGTTATAAAGCAGTGCGGAGGACTTCATAAGTTCACCACTTGGGACGGTCCTATTTTAACCGATAGCGGCGGATTTCAGGTTTTCTCTCTTGCAAAGCTCCGCAATATTGAGGAGGAGGGTGTTACCTTTGCTTCTCATGTAGACGGAAAGCGCATTTTTATGGGGCCTGAAGAAAGTATGCAGATACAGTCAAATCTCGGCTCTACCATAGCTATGGCGTTTGATGAATGTGTAGAAAATCCTGCAGAATATTCGTATGCTAAGGAAAGCTGTAAAAGAACAACAAGGTGGCTTAAACGCTGTAAGACCAAAATGGCAGAGCTTAATTCTCTGCCCGATACAATAAATCCCGAACAGCTGCTTTTCGGTATCAATCAGGGCTGCACCTATAACGATTTGAGAATTGAGCATATGAAGGAAATTGCCGAGCTTGATATGGACGGTTATGCAATAGGGGGACTAGCCGTCGGTGAAGAAACCGAGGTTATGTACGATGTTATTGAGCATGTAACCCCTTATATGCCTAAAAATAAGATAAGATATTTAATGGGTGTGGGTACTCCGCTTAATATACTTAATGCGGTAGAGCGAGGCGTCGATTTGTTCGACTGTGTAATGCCAAGCCGTAATGCCCGTCACGGACATCTGTTTACTTCAAAGGGAATTATCAATCTTAATAACAAGAAGTACGAGACCGATATGTCGCCAATTGATGAAAATTGCGGATGCCCTGTATGCAGACAGTATAGTAAAGCCTATATAAGACATCTCTTAAAGGCAAACGAAATGCTTTCTCAGCGCCTTACCGTAATGCATAATTTATGGTTTTATAATCATCTTATGGAGGATATAAGACACGCACTTGACGAGGGCAGATTTAAGGAATTTAAAGCTGAGCAGGAAAAAATACTCGGAAATCGTATTTAATTATAAAATATACTTGAAAAAAATGTATTTTGAAGGTATAATACTTGTATAAATTTTGGAGGTTTATTTGAAATGGATTTTATGTTAACTCTTACAAAGGATGCAACTAGCACTGGTGGCGGTGCAGGCGGCACATTATTAATGGTTGTTTATTTAGTTGTTATTTTCGGTGCAATGTACTTTTTGATGATTCGCCCTCAGCGCAAAAAGCAAAAAGAGGAAAAGAAGATGCGCGAAAATCTTCAGGTTGGTGACGAGATTGTTACTATCGGCGGTGTACACGGCCGTATTATCGCTCTTAAGGAAGATACTTTTGTTATGGAATCTAAGAGTGACCATTCTAAGCTTACTTTCTCCCGTTGGGCAATTCAGCAGAATCTTACTGTACACGATTCAGCAGAAAAGTAATCCGTAATAAAATCTGTCCCTCCGTAATATAATCTTGTTACGGAGGGATTTTTATGAATAACAGTTATATTACCCCCGATGTAAAGAAAAAATCGGGAATATTTTTAAAGGCTGCAGGGTTAGGGATTGTTGTAACCCTTTTGGCAATGCTTATTTTTGCGGCTATTATGCTTTGGTTTGGGATATCTCAAAATTATGCGGTGGCACTCGCTACCGTCAGTGTTGCAATAGGTAGCTTTGCGGCGGCATTTTATGCGGCTCGAAAAATTAATGTTAAAGGTTATAAAATAGGCTTTTTAGCAGGTGTTGTTACCTTTATTATAATTACTGCGGTATCGCTTATAATTTCTAAAAACGGGGTCACATATAACACCCTCTTTCATTTCATAATAATTATGATTTCATCTCTTATAGGTGGAATTTTAGGAGTAAATTTTCAAAAGAGCAAGAAATACATTTAAGATTTGAAGGGAATGTTAAAATATGCAGTTTGATGCTGTAAAGGTTAAAAACGATATAGTCTTGTGGATAAGAGAATGGTTTAATAATAACGGTCGAGACTGCAATGCTGTTATCGGCATTTCGGGCGGTAAGGATAGCTCTGTTGTAGCGGCTCTTTGCTGTGAAGCACTAGGTAAAGACAGGGTAATCGGCGTTTTAATGCCTAACGGCACACAACACGATATCGATGTTTCAAAGGCGCTAGTTTCACATCTTGGAATAAAGCACTATGTTATAAATATTGAGGACGCTTATAACGGCATTTTAAATCAGCTCGAAAGTAGTCTTGAAACAGTCGAAAAGCAGACCCTATTTAATTTACCCGCCCGCCTTAGAATGACGGCGGTTTATGCCGTATCCCAAAGTGTAAATGGAAGAGTAGCTAATACCTGTAATTTATCTGAGGATTGGGTAGGCTATTCTACAAGATACGGCGATTCGGTGGGAGATTTCAGTCCTCTGTCCCGTCTTACCGTAAACGAGGTAAAGGCGATAGGCAGAGCATTAAAGCTTCCCGATATGTTTGTTGATAAGGTACCGATTGACGGTCTTTGCGGAAAGACAGACGAAGATAATTTAGGCTTTAGCTATGATACTCTTGATAAGTATATCAGAACAGGCGTTTGTGAGGATGAGGAGATAAAAGCCAAGATAGACCGAATGCATAAGAACAATCTTTTTAAACTCGAACTTATGCCTGTATTTGAATATAAACCGTAAAATTTTAAAACACTTTTTGCAAAACATTTTTTAGTGTTTTGCAAAGGGTGTTTTTTGCTTTTGAGTGGTTGCTATATTAAGTATCATTTGATATAATATAAGTATATTTTTGGTCGGAGGATTTTAAATGCTGCAGTTTATTTTCGGCAGAGCCGCAACAGGAAAAACAAGCACCGTTTTAAATTTAATAAAAGAAGAAGTGTCGCTAAATCGAAATGTTGTGCTTATAATACCTGAACAGTTTTCTTTTGAGAGTGAGAAGGCGGTTTTGCATCTGCTTGGTGACGAGGATGCGTCCAAAGTTGAAGTTTTAAGCTTTAGCAGACTTTGTGAGAGCGTTGAGAGGCTGACAGGCGGTATCTGTGCGCGCACCCTTTCGGATGCCGATAAACTTATACTGATGTGTAGAGCGGTAAATAATTCTGCCGATTCCCTAAAACTTTGGGGCAAATATAAAAATTCTTTGGGTTTTGCCAAAAGTGTTCTCGATATGGTGAATGAGTTTAAGTTAAGCGGCATATCACCCGAAGAGCTTATCAACGCTTCAAGCTCTGTAGAGGGGGATACCTTTGCTCTTAAGCTCTATGATATAGGGGTAATTTATTCTAATTTCAATATTCTCGTAGGAGAGAAATTTTTAGACCCGTCTGATAGACTTACAAAGCTTTACGACCGCCTTTTAGACTGCAGATATTTTGAAAACAAAACAGTTTTTATAGATTCCTTTGACGGCTTTACAGGTCAGCAGTTTAAAATTATTAACAGAATACTTTCTCAAGCAGAGAATATCTATATAAGTTTTTCGAATTCGAAAGATGATACTAAATTCGATGTTTTTGAAAACATACGAAATAACATAGAAAAAATAAAGAAATCGGCAGAGCTTTATAAGGTTCAGATTGCCGAGGATATTATACTTGAAAACAGCTTTTATAAAAGCGAAAATATTGCCGCCGTTGAGGAATTGTTATCTGTAGGTAAAGCAAGCCGAGAAAAGTCCGAGTTAGCTGACGACGGCGCAGTAACAGTCATTAAGGCAAATACCCTTTATGACGAGGTTGAATTTACTGCAAGACAGATTAGAAAGCTTGTCAGAGAAAACGCGGGACTTCGCTATAGGGATATTGTTGTAATAGCTCGAGAAACGGAAAATTATGAAGAGGCGCTAGTTTCTGCTTTCGAGAAAAACAAGGTTTCTTGTTTTATTGATAAGAGAAGACCTCTTGCCTGTTTTCCGCCCGTTGCCGCCGCCCTTTGCGCTATTTCGGCAGCTACAAACTTTTCAACCGATAGTTTAATTGCCTTTTATAAAATAGGTCTAACCGATATTTCTCTTGATAGAATATCAAAACTCGAAAACTATACATACATCTGGAATATAAGCGGAAAGCTTTGGGATAGTGAGTGGACTATGAATCCCAAGGGTATGAAATCGGGAGAAATGGGTAAGTCCGATTTAAAGGAATTAGAGGAAATTAATAAAACAAGAGAACAAATGATAACCCTCTTTAAAACCTTTAAGGAAGAGTTCAAAGGCTCTGCGGCAGACCGCGCTAAAGCCCTTATAGGATTTTTTGATAGCTGTAATGTAAGGGAAGCTTTAAAGAAAATGAAGAAATCCTATATCAAGTCAGGAGATATAGCCTTTGCTGACGCACTTACACAGTCCTTTGATATTTTTATGAATATGCTCGATAGTATGGTTGTTTGTATGGGCGAGGGAAGTGTTACCTCTAAGGAGTTTGCCGATATACTCAAAACCTCACTTTCCTTTTCGAGCATCGGCGTAGTGCCTCAAAAGCTTGACGAAGTAACCTTTGGCTCGGCAGACAGAATAAGACCCTCAAGACCAAAGGTGGCCTTTGTTTTGGGCGCTAATCAGAATGTTTTTCCCCGTACGGTTGTAGGCGGAGGACTTTTTGCCAACAGGGAAAGGGACAGGCTTATTAAACTCGGGCTTGAGATTTCTGACCACAGCATTGCCGATACAATAGACGAAGAATATCTTGTTTATGCTAATATCTGTTGTCCCACCGAAAAGCTTTATGTTTCCTATCACATTATGGATAATTCGGGCAAACAGGTAGAACCGTCGGGCTTTGTAGAGGTTATAAAGGATAAGGTAAACTGTAAGCTTTTATCGGAGCCCTCAAAACTTAGCACAGAAAATCTTCCCGAAACCGTAGAGGCGGCTTTTTCTGAGTTTTGTAAAGCCCTTTCTACCGATAGTGAGGAAGCCTTAAATATAGGCAAAGCAATTGGAGATATCCCGTCTGTTAGTGGGCGCATTGATACCGTTAAAAACGGATATGAAAAGCGTTCTTTAGAGATTACAAAGGAGACTGCCTATAAGCTGTTTGGAGACGAGATAAGGCTTTCCCCCTCAAAGCTCGAAACCTTTATGTGCTGTAGCTTTTCCTTTTTCTGTAAGTACGGACTTAAAGCTACCCCGATAGAAAAAGCCGAGTTTAATGTTATGCAAAGGGGTACTATTGTTCACTATGTGCTAGAGCGTATTATAAGTGAATATAAAGCTAGTGTCGCAGAATTTTCCGAAGAGCAAATTAGTAGTCTTGTGGATTTATATACAGAGGAGTATCTTGACTCTGTAATCGGATACCGAAAAATCGAGGATTCAAGATTAAAATTCCTAGTTTACACAATAAAAAGGTCTTTGAGAGAGATTGTAGCTCACCTATCGAGAGAATTTGCTCAATCAGGGTTTGAGCCTGTTCGTTGTGAGCTTTATGTAGGCGGTGACGAAGTAGACGCTGCTGAAATTGAGCTTGATGGTGGCAAAAAAATCTCTGTACAAGGCTTTGTTGATAGGGTAGATATGTGGAATAACTATATCCGCATAGTCGATTATAAAACGGGCACTAGAAAGTTTAAGCTTCCCGATATTTTAGCGGGACAAAATATGCAGATGCTAATTTACCTCTATTCGATTTTAAAGGATAAGCGGTATAGCGATAAAAAACCTGCAGGAATTTTCTATATGCCCGCAAGAAGAGACCTTAACGATAAAGGACTTCGTATGGATGGTCTTGCAGTAGAGGATAACGAGGTTTCCTCTGCTATGGAGGCGGAAAACAAGGGCGAGTTTGTAACACCGCTAAAATACAATAAAGGCGGAGATATTTCTTCGCACTCCGAGAGTAAGTTTATCTCGGCTGACGATTTTGAGGTAGTTTTTGCTCAGATTGAGCGAATGCTTTATAAAATGGGCAGCAATATTTCAGAGGGTAATTTCAGGGTAAATCCTGTGGATAGTCTTGATAATAATGCCTGTAAATATTGCGATTTTGCCTCTGTTTGCGGAATTGAGGACAAACCTCACCAAAAGATAAAGGCGATGAAAAATAAAGAGGTTATTGAAGCTATTAGAGAGGAGATGAAATAAATGGGCTTAAAATTTACAAAACAGCAGGAAACTGCAATAAGCGAAAAGGGTAATATCCTTGTTTGTGCGGCGGCAGGCTCGGGTAAAACTGCGGTTTTGGTAGAACGCGTTATAAGAATGCTCACCCGTGAGCAAAACCCCATATCTGCCGACAGACTTTTAATTGTAACCTTTACAAATGCGGCAGCAGCAGAAATGCGTTCGAGAATTGAAAAGCGTATTTATGAAGAAACTCTCAAACGCCCAAATGATGCGGCTCTTAAAAAGCAGAGATTTTTGATAGCCTCTGCCAAAATCTGCACAATTGACTCTTTTTGCATAGATTTAGTGCGTGAAAATTTCGAAAAGCTGTCAGTAACACCCGATTTTAAAATTATAACCGATACAAATTTAAACGAGCTATCAAGAGGTGTGCTTTCTTCTGTAATAGAAGAACAGCTAGATAATGCGGATGATGTGCTTTATAAGCTTTTAGAGCTTACAGGCTGTGAGTATGACGAATCTAATTTGGCAAAAGCCGTTAAGAATGTTTTTGATTACAGTATGCAAATGCCTTTCCCCGATGTATTCTTAAAAAACCTTGCGGTAAACTATGAAATACCCTTTGGTAAGGGTAATCCCTTTTTTGATAGATGCATAGAGGATGCAAAAAAAACAATAGGGAAGCTTAGCGAATATATTGAAAACGGCTTTGGTGCATCCGAAATGATGGGGGATAGCGGTCAAAAATTCAAGGACTATTTTGCAATGCTTTATAATGGGCTTTTGCCCCTTAAAAAAGCGGTAGAGGCAGAGGAATGGGACGAAATTCTTTTAGCGTCTGATAACTTTTTATTCCCGACAGCACCTCGTACTACTAAAAATATGGAGCCGTCCTTAGCCTCAGAGGTTAAAAAGTGCAAAAACGGTGCTGACTTTGAAAGAAAGAAGCTAAAACGCATCTTCTTTGAGGAAAAAGAGCAGATTTCGAGCGAGCTTGTCCTCTTTGCAAAGCCGATAAATAGATTTATAGATATAATAAAAGAATATAGGGATAGGCTTTTCAAGGCTCAACTTGAAGAAAATACCCTTACCTTTTATAATACCGAGCAACTAGCTCTAAAGCTTCTTTGTGAAGAAAAGGACGGTATGCCGCATATAAGACCCGAAGCATACGAGTTTTTAAATCAGTTTGATGAGGTATTGGTAGACGAATATCAGGATGTAAACGACCTTCAGGATGCCCTTTTCTATGTTTTGTCAAACTGCGAGCAAAAGCTTTTTGCAGTAGGTGATTTAAAGCAGAGCATTTATGGGTTCAGAGGGGCTAATCCAAATAATTTCCTTAAAAAGAAGGATAGATATATACCCATTGAAGAGGCAAATGAAAATGATGCTAGAAAGATAATTCTTGCAAATAATTTCAGAAGCCGCGGCGGAGTTTGTGACTTTGTAAACTTCTTCTTTTCTCTCTTTATGACCGAAGAAACAGGTAAAATCATATACAACTCGGAAGAAGAGCTTGTTGCTACTGCAGAGTTTGCAGAAAACGATATCTCAAAGGCTAAGCTTTGTCTTATTGATAAAATAGGGGAAAGCGACGAAGAACGCCTCGTTATTGAGGCAGATGCTATTGCTAATAATATCGTAAATATCATAAATTCGGGCGAATGTATACACACAAAAGAGGGCGGTCTTAGAAAGGCTACCTATTCCGATTTTGCTATACTTTTAAGGTCAACCTCTACTTCGGCGGGAAAATTTGCCGCAAGACTAGAAGAGCGGGGAATACCCGTAAATTATCCTAAGGATAACTTTTTAAATCTTTTAGAGGTAGATACATTTTTATCCCTTTTGAAAATTATCGATAATCCGCTTGATAATATTGCGATGTTAACTGTTATGATGTCGCCGATTTTCAGCTTTACGGCAGAGGAACTTGCAAGTATAAAGGCTAAAAATCCGAATTCGGATTTGATTTCTGCAATAGCTGCAGAAAAGGATAATAATGAGCATTTAAGAGAGTTCTATTCTGCATTAGAAAATTTCCGCACAAAATCTCTTGTAATGCCCCTTTCTGCCTTTGTTCATAAGCTAATAATAGATACAGGCTACGGTGATATTGTTCTCGCTATGCCTGACGGAATAAGAAGACGGGCAAACCTCTTTAAGCTTGCAGATTTTGCCGCTGCATACAGTCAGAGTTCTGCTAAAGGAATCGGCGGTTTTATCGAGTATATGAAAACCTCTGTAGGAGAGAGAGAGGCTTCTGTTAAGATAAACAGCGGAAATGCCGTTCAGATAATGAGTATTCACGCTTCAAAGGGACTACAGTTTCCTGTCTGCATTATAGCAAATTTAGAGTCGCAGACTAATATGTCTGATTCTAATGATGCCGTGATTTTTTCAGAAAACTATGGTATAGGCTTTAAGTATTATGACGAGAAACTCGGCACTAAAAAGGAAACTTTGGCTAGGGTTCTCATATCAAACGAAATGAGGGCTAAAACCCTAGAGGAAGAGCTTCGTCTTCTTTATGTTGCGATGACCCGCGCCGAAGATATATTAATTATGATGGCGGCGTATAATAATCTGCCTAAAAAGCTTTTGGAGCTGTCGGGTGCTCTTGTAAATAACGATTTAAAGGTTACAAACGATATGTTTATGTCGGTGTCAAGTGTGGGCAATTGGATTTTAACTGCCGCTTTGCTTCATAAGAACGGCGAGGCTCTAAGAACACTTGCAGAGGCGTCCTTCACTCCTTTTGATACCGCGTCTGACCTTAGCGTTGAAATCGTATCTGCTGACGGGATAAAGCCTGTAATTGTTTCGGATGATACCGCTACAGATATTGATGTAAATCCGCAAATCGTCTCAAAAATCAAGGAAAATATAAACTATAGCTATCCATTTGATGCACTTAAAAATATTGAGGCTAAAGCATCGGTTTCGGCTATTGCAAATAAGGCTGAGAGTGAAAAATTTGCCTTTTCGTCAGTTCCGTCATTTATGGCGGCAAGCGGAATAACCGCCGCAGGCAGAGGAACTGCTATGCATAAGGTGATGCAGTTTATAAGCTTTGCTTCTGATGTAAGTGTAGAGGACGAAATTGAGCGTCTTCGTGAATGGGAATATATATCAGAAACCGAGGCAGAAGCGGTGGATATATCGGCAATCAAGGAATTTTTCAAAAGCGATGTATTTGCCCGTATAAAAAATGCCGATAATATAAACCGAGAAATGCGGTTTTTAACCGAGGTTTCAGCCGGTAAAATCGATAGCACACTAGCTATCGAGCTTCAAAACGAAAAAATTATCATTCAGGGAGCCGTTGACTTATGCTTTGAGGAAAACGGCGAGATTGTAATTCTCGATTTTAAGAGCGATAGGGTAGAAAGCTTTGAAGAGCTCAAAAATACATATTCCGAGCAGCTTAATATCTATGCAGAAGCCTGTAAAAAGATATTTAATAAGCCTGTTCGGGAAAAGCTCATATATTCCTTTGCTTTAAACTGCTTTGGAAATGTATAAAACTTAAGAAAACGGGTGGAAACGAAAGATTTTCACCCGTTTTTTAATGCCTTCTGTCATCAATTACCGATTGACATAAGTACTATAAAAGTATATAATGTATATGTGATATTTTGTCAAAATTTGAGTTACATAAAGGAGATAAAAATGAATAAAACCATAAAACTTTTATCATTGGCTTTATCGGTAATTCTTCTAATTTCCCCTTTGTTTATAATAACTGTCTCTGCGGCAACTATGGGAAATGTAACAGGCTCTAATGTAAGAATACGGGACAAGGCAACAACAAAAGACAGCTCAATTCTTGCTACGGTCAGTTATGTAACGGTTGAAGTTTTAGATACTGTTAATACGGGTGAGGCTTATCCTTGGTACAAGGTTAAGTATAATAATATAACAGGCTATATGTATGGTGAGTGGCTTGAGATTATTGAACCCGCCCCCTCAACCCCCGAAGCCGATAAAACCTTTGAGGAATCATTAAAGGATTTCCCTGAGAGTTATCATAGCGCACTTAAAGAATTACATAAAACCTATCCCAATTGGAAATTTGTAGCCCATACGCTTACAATGTCCTTTGAAACGGCAGTTGCTAATGAAGCAACAGGTTTTAGAAAGGTAGTAGAATACAGTGATAGCAGTATTTCTTGGCGTTCTATGGGAGATACTGTTTACAATTGGAAAACAAAAACATGGGATACAGTTGAAGGCGGTTGGACAGGCGCTTCAAGAGAAGTTGTAGCCTATTATATGGACCCTAGAAACTTTTTGGATGCCGACCAGATTTATATGTTCTTATCCCAGGCGTATGATGCTAATTTGCAGACAGAGGATGGGGTTAGAGAAATTGTAAAGGGCACCTTCCTTGAAAAAGGATATACCGACCCTAACGATACCGAATACGGCGGTGACTATGTTAAGGTTATAATGGAAGCTGCAAAGCAGTCGGGCGTAAACCCTTATATATTAGCGGCTACCATTCGTCAGGAGCAAGGCGTTAATGGGACAAGCTCTTTGATTTCGGGCAAATATTTGGGATATGAAAATTATTATAATTTCTTTAACTGGAATGCAACAGGCTCAACTGAATCCGCAGTTATTGCAAACGGTTTGGCATACGCTAAAAAACAGGGTTGGAATACTCGCTCTAAATCAATAATATTGGGTGCTGTTAAATACGGCGACGATTATTTAAAAAGAGGTCAGGATACATATTTTTATAAAGATTATAACTTAGTATCAGAGCCTTATTATGCTCACCAATATGCCACAGCGGCTCACGATGCACGCTCAAAGGGTTATGGGGTTAGAAACACCTATAAAAACGATACTTCAATGGCTCTTGTTTTCAAAATTCCCGTATATAAAAGTATTCCTGATAAAAAAGCAGAGTTGCCTGCAAAAAGCACGAAATACAACAACTATTATTTCCTCGATATTAAAGCTGCAGGACTTACCCCGACATTTTCAATGTATGATTATGAGTATAGCCTTTCGGTTGAAGGTACTACAACGATAGGTGTTGAGGTGCCCGAAAAGGCAACATTTGCATCAGCAAAGCAGTTTAACTTAACAAAAGGTCTTAATACGATTAAGCTTTTAGTAAAGAGTGAAACGGGTTACCTTAATACATATACAATCAAGGTGAATTCAGATAAAATTGCCACCCTTAATATCTCGGTAAACGGTGAACCCGTAGGGGATGGCGGAAACGATGGTGACGATGATTCGGGCGGCGAGATAACGCCCCCCGCACCGACATATATCCTAGGGGACACGAATGGGGATAACAAAATAACCATTGTAGACCTTGCAAATGTTCAAAAGCATCTGCTCAGCAAAATAACCTTGTCAGGAACAAACTTACTAGGGGCAGATACAAACAAGGATAACAAAATAACCATTGTAGATCTTGCAAATATTCAAAAGCATTTGCTCGGCAAAATAAAATTAAGCTAAAAGGGAGATAAAAATGAAAACTCTTAAGAGAATTTTTTCGGTTATCATATCAATAATAATTGTTTCTTCGGTTTTTTGTTTTACTGTTTCGGCGGCAAAAACAACCATTTCTTTAAGTGCCTCTAATCTTAAAGTTGGAGCAACATTAACTGTAAAGCTTACAATTTCTGCCGATGAAGAAATGTATGCAACAGAGGGATATCTTGACTATGATACCAAGGTGTTAGAATTTGTTTCGGGTGATTCCGCGGCTAAGGAAGCATCGGGTGTCATTAAAATAGTAGGTACACCGGGTGGTGCAAAATCCCAAAGCTATTCCATCAAGTTTAAAACTACGGGTGTTGGCAAATCAGGAATTAAATTTAGGGATGTTTCTTATGTAGGTGATGACCAAAAAGCTATAACGGGGTCCTCTGTTACCGTTACCGTAGTCGATAACAAGTCTGACAATGCCGACCTTTCGGCTCTTAAGGTTTCAAAGGGCACATTATCTCCCGCATTTAACAAAAATACAACCAAGTATAAGGTGCTTGTAGGTAACACAGTTAAAAGCTGTACAATAACCGCCTCTGCGGCTGATAAGGATGCAAAGGTAGCAATAGCTCCTAATGTGTCCACCCTTACAGTAGGTGATAACACAAGAACTATCACAGTAACTGCACCGAGCGGCAAAACAAAGGTTTATACAGTTGTAATTTCAAGGTCAGCGGCAGAGACCTCATCAATGGAAAATCCATCATCTGACACATCTTCCGAAACATCGTCAGATGAGCCCGAAACCCCAACAAATCCGCTTGAGGTTACAATAGGCGAGGATACCTTTATGGTGCTTTCCAATACAAGCGGCAAAGAAATTCCTGCAGGCTTTACAGAGGGTACAGCACTTTATAACGATAAAACTGTAGCCACCGCAAAATCTGAAGACGGTAAATTTGAACTTTACTTCTTAAAGAATCTAGAAAGCGGCACAGTGGATTATTATACATATCATAAAGAGGCTGACGAGTTTTCTCTTCTTTCTTACTTTACCGTATCAAATAAAATGTACATCATATTAAAAGAGGGTACAAAGGATACTGTAAAGGGCTATTATAAGACAAATATCAATCTTGGAAATACAAGTGTAGAGGCATATACTTCTACAAATGAAAAGCTTTCGGATTTTTATGTAATATACTGCCTTACTGAAGGTAAATACGGTTATTACCGCTTTGATATGCTTGAAACCACTATTCAGCGAGCCCTTGACTTTGATGCTTCTGCAGTGGTAATAGATAGCCCTGATGAAGAAAAGGTTCTTTCTTCGATAGGTGAAATATCAAAGATTTCGGGAACAGGCAAGGTAGTAATTATCGCTCTTGTAGTTGTAGTAGCTTGTGTTATTGCCTTAATCGTATTACTTATATTAAAATTGTACCCGAGACGCCCCGAAATTGAGGAAGAGGACTTCGAAGAAATCGGCGGTATGAACCTATTTGATGAAATCGACATTATTGACGATTCTAAAAACGAATAAAAAAAGACAAAAAAATAGAGTCCTGTTGGACTCTATTTTTTTATTTGCGCCATTCGGCTTTGAACTGTAAAGTTAATTACATACATTGTCATTTCTATAAATATCTTAGCAATAAGCGGCGGTATGTTAAGAATTCTAACCGCAAATGTTATAAGAAGACAGGTAATGGCGAGTAATGAAAAACTGAGGGTAAAGTACTTTGCCGCAGTATATCTTTTGGACTTCTTAAAAACAAAGAACTTATTAATTGTATAGTTATATGAGCCGCTTATAAGACGGGCAAGAATTGTAGAAATAACCGGCATACTGCCTGTCCATTTAATGAGTAATGCGAATATTGTGTAGTCTATACAAAAGGCGGAAAAAGAGGAAATCAGGAACTTTGGGAGCCGTCTTAAGAGAATGCTAAAAATTTTAGCGTTATCATAAATTGGTCTGAAATGAGAGGCTTTGTTATCGTCAATAAAAATGGTTTTAATCGGTACCTCAATGATTTCCTTGAAAATTCGGTCATAGGTTATAAGCATATTCATTTCATATTCAAAATGCTCACCTTCTAAATTTAAAAGACGCTTAATTCTTTTAAGAGGAACACCGCGAAGCCCCGTTTGAGTATCGGGTACATTAATGCCGTAAAGAAGCTTGAATAGCCTTGAGGTAGTTGCATTAACGGCACGGTATCGGGTAGGCATTTCGTCGGTATCTCTGATACCGAGTATTAAAGAACGCGGATTCTCCGTTAGTGCCTTGGCAATTTTTAAAATATCGTCTGCCGTGTGTTGTCCGTCAGCATCGGCAGTGATAGCAGCAGAATATCCAAGCTCAGACAGATACTTAAAACCGCATTTTAAAGCGGCACCTTTTCCTTTGTTATCGGAAAAGTGTATAACCTCGGCACCAAGCCTTTCTGCCTTTTCAAATATTTCGTTGTATTCTTCGCCGCTTCCGTCGTCAACTACCAGTGTGGGTAAAAAACTGCTGTCCCTCAAGGTTGCTATAAGGTGACACAGATAATCGTTCGGCTTGAAAGCGGGTATTAGTATAGCAATTTTATAATCCATATAATACCTCAAAAAGCATTAATAATTATACTTTATATTATTATACTATCTTTTGTCGAATTTTTCAATAAAATAAAAAAGTAAAGCGGACTGCATATTGCAATCCGCTAAAAAATTATTTAATAGTTATTTTTCCTGTAGAGAGGGTAGGTTTAACATATTTCTCCTCAAAGCTTGCAAACTTTGTCTTAGATTTGTCAATTTTAATTTCATACTCGCCGGGCTTAGCATTTTCTTTAACCTTAAAGGAAAGGGTTAAGAGTGTACCATCCTTGACGATATCTTTGTTCTGAGAAGTTGATGATATGCAAGCAATGCCGCCCTTTGACTCCTCAATCATATGTTCATCAAAGATGTCTCCCTTGCCGTAGTCTACATATACAAGAGCGTCGGTGTCGTAAGTGAAAAACAACTGAGCACCACCAACACCGGTATTATTGCTCAATTTAATCGGTACAGTGATTATAGTTTCGGTATCTTTTTTATCGGCAGAAATTTCTGTTTTTTCACCCTCGATTATATTGTTTTCAGGGTTGTTCACGGAGGGCAGCTGAGAGCCGGAAGGAGTTGAGGAAGAAGGATTGCTTGTAGACGGATCTTTACTGCCAAGACCGCCTGTTATACTTATGATGCCAATAACTACTAAAGCAAGGGCTACTACGGCAGCTATAATTCCAATAATTAATTTCTTGTTCATTTTTTATATCTCCTTTTAAAGTTCTTTGTATTCGCCGTTATCGATTTTTTCTTTGATTGCTGCTACAACATTGGGTTTATCTTCCTTGTATGTAACGCCGTACCATTTATCTTCAGCTACCAAAACGCTGACATCCTTTTCATTTGTTGCTATAAGGTTTGCAACTACACTCGGAAGATAAAATTCTGCCTTTGGTGTATTTAATTTTTCTTTTAAGAAAAGGTTTAAATCACGCTCGATATAATCGAATATGTCGGTAGTAAATCCCCACATATTCATAGATACTACTGTATCGGCTGCAAGAGGAAGCCAATTCTCGCCGTCTTCAGTATATTTGCAGTCAACAATTTTGGTGCGCTCAACGATATTTGTCAGGTGACCGTCCTCTATTGTGCAAACACCTCTCGAAACAGAACCGTTTTCTGTGAGGGTATTTGCAAGTCTGAAGCCTACCATACAGTAATCGTTTTTCTGTTTCTTTAAATGCTCATAAATCTTTTTATAAGCGGAGGGACCGTAATAATCGTCAGCATTTATTACTGCAAAGGGGGTAGTTACCTTTTCTCTCGCACAGTAAATGGCGTGAGCGGTGCCCCACGGCTTTTCACGGTCAGGAGGACAGGTGAAGCCTTCGGGTAATTTATCAATTTCCTGATAAACATAGTCAACATCAATAATCTTGCTTATTCTGTTGCCTACAAGCTCTTTAAACTCTTTTTCGATTTGGTGTTTTATGATGAAAACCACCTTGTTAAAGCCTGCCTGTTTTGCATCGTAAGCAGAAAAATCAAGTAAAGCCTCACCCTTAGGACCAATAGGCTCAACCTGTTTTAGTCCGCCAAAGCGACTTCCCATACCTGCCGCCATTACAACGAGAGTTGCATCAAAATTATCATTTATCATTTTTGTTCTCCTTTTCCCTAATGGATTTTGAAGCCTTTACATTTTCGTTTGCCGATTCCTCAAAGCCTTCGGTGCTTTCCCGCATAAATAGCACCTTGAAGGTTAAAATTAAGAGCTTTATATCCTGCATTACCGAATAGGTTTCAATATAGAACAGGTCCATATTGAGCTTGTCTTCGGGTGAGGTGTTATATTTTCCGTAGAGCTGAGCAAAACCTGTAAGTCCCGCCTTAACCCTGTGTCTTAACTCAAATTCAGGGAACTTCTGACTATATTCGTAAACATTTTCTATTCGTTCAGGGCGAGGTCCCACAACCGACATATCACCGCGGAGAATATTTATAAGCTGCGGCAATTCGTCCATTCTGCAAGCCCTGATTATCCGTCCGACCTTTGTAATACGGTCATCATTGTTTACGGCTTTTTTAGCACCGCCCTTGTCTGCATCAACAATCATAGAACGGAATTTTAAAACATTGAAAATTTTGCCGCCCTTTGTTATTCTGTTTTGCTTAAATAAGATAGGACCGCCGTCATTAAGCTTTATAGCGATAGCGCAAATAAGCATGATTGGCGATGTGATTATGAGACCGATAGAAGAAATTATGATATCCATAATTCTTTTTATAAGCTCTTGCTCTATCGTAAGACCTTTGTTACGGCTCATAAGAACGGGGGTATCGCTTATTTGTATTTCATAACTGCTGCTTGTTATGATATCTGTAATATCAGGTAGCAAATAGGTGCGCTTTTCGAGCGTATAGCAATATGAAATAAGTTCTTTTTGAAGATTTTTATCAACATCGCAAATAAGCACAGCCTCAAAATTATTAATTATCGACTTGATTTCGTCCATACTGTGCTGATTTATATCAATGCGCTCTTCTATCGAAAAACGCTCCTTTATTTTGCTCATTTTCCGAATCAGGAGATTTGCCTTCCTTTTGTTGCCGTATATGGCTACAATTTTTCGCGCCGCATAAAGTTTATAGTAGATAATATTAGCGCAGATACTTATAACGGTTACCACCGCTATCTGATATATAAGACCTAAAAGCATAGGCGGTATTGCGATTAACTCACGCGCTATAAGGCTTAATTCCAAATACATTATAAAATCAGTAAATATAAGTGACAGAGAAAAACTGTAAATAACCTCATGCAAACGGTATATACCTATATTAAAAGCGCCGTAAAGCGAAGCAAACACAATAAAAATCACAACAAAGGATAAAATAACTACATAGTTACCGTTTTTACTGAAGAGAGTATTTATATAATTTGTACTCCAGGTTTCAATAAATCCTAAGGTTACACTTGTAACGAGTAATGCCTTGATTAGAAGCATTATGGATTTTCTGAATTTAACGAAGATTTTCATAAAAGACCTCAATTCTTTTTGAAAATAACACATATATAATAAGTATATCTTTTTTTATGTATAAAATCAAGACTAATTTATCAAAATAAAAGACCCTGAGAAAACTCTCAGGGTCAAAATTGTAATTATTTTAAGAAGTAGATTTCAACATTTCTTCTTCCGAATGCGCTACATTCGCTCTTGGAGGGGAAGAAAAGGTCTACATTGGTGGGACGAGTTTTTATAAATCCACCTGTATCGGCTGCAATAGCGTAACCGTATATATATCTGCCGTCGCAAGACTTGATATACATTTTTGTTCCGTAAGGAATAATCTTGGGGTTAACAGCTATATAGCCCGGTTGGGGAGCAACACCTGTTGCACAGTTGTTACCTGTGTAGGTATAAGCAGTAGCCTCAACCTTCATCTTTTTCTTGTAGTTTACGGGGTTACCGTTTTTGTCAAGGTCAATAGGTTTTTTAGGAATTAAGGTTGAAATGTATTTAACCGAAGCACTTGTGATTACAGCGGATAACTTAGTTCCGATAATCTTTTTGGCGTTTACAGCCGCAGTAAGTACCACTTTTCGGTTTATTGTAGTTTCAACTGTTTTTCCGTTTACAACCTTTGATGTGTACGAAATCTCCTGAAGACCGTCGCTGCCTTCGGTTAACTTCTGAACACCCTCGTTGTATTTTGGTGAGTAAACTGTTTCGGTTTTTGAGGGGATTGTTTCTTTGTATGTGCCTGTGATGTAATTTACATCGGTGTAGTCGATATAAATTGTGTCAGAAACCTTAGTGTCAAGTGCGGGTTCAACCATGTCGTGCTCATCGGGTGTATAACCTGCACTTTTTAATATCTCCTCAACACTTGAGTTTGTAGTAGTATTGACGGTTAGAGTTTTGTCACCCATAACAATGTGAACAGGGAAGAGATATGCGATTTTAACATCCGAACCGCTAACTTTTAGAACCTTATAATTCTTTGATCTTAAATTTGCTCTTGAAAGCGCAAAATCTACATTTGCAAAGGGAGCACTTACTGTATAAGTATTTGTACCGTCGTTTATAACGAACGATTTAATAGTGCAACCCATTAAAGCTGCTGCAGATAAAATTATTGCTGTAAGAAAGGCAATGAACTTTATACGCTTTTCGCTTTTGTTATAAAAGCTACCAAGAGCGCTTTTTAATCCTTCTAACATAATAACTCCTTTTTATTTTGTCTTAGGCAAACACATAGTTTACCTACTTTTTCAAGACACCCTGACATTATAAAAGCGTTTTCAAACTATGTCAAGGCAAGCAAAATGCAAAATTTTAGGCAAAATGCCCAAAAAAGTGACGTTTTTTAAAAAGTTACAAACTTGTAACCTTTTAAAAAACAGGAAAAAATGTCAATTTTTGTAAAAAAGCTTGTGCAAACCGACAATTTTTCATAGATGTTAAAATTTTGACAAAATTTAACACTATACACACATATATAAATATACTCAAAAGATTTCAAATTTATACCCGAAATTCAAAAAATTGTCTTTACAAAAAGTGTCGAAAATGGTAGAATAAAAAATAGTGGTGTTGCATAGTTTGTGTAATCCACTTTAATTTTGAGGAGGTATATTATGAATCTCATTTATGATGTCAAAGACAGACCGAAGTTTGGTCAACTAATCGCCTTCGGTATCCAGCAACTTCTCGCAATTATGGCTGCTACATTAGTAGTGCCGGTAATCATTGGTAACGGTATGAGTCCTGCTGCGGCACTTCTCGGTGCAGGTGCGGGTACACTTGTTTATTTAATGTTTACCAAAGGTAAGAGCCCTGTATTTTTAGGCTCATCTTTTGCATTCTTAGCATCTATGGCAGCTGCATTTGCAGGGGCGGTATCTGTTCAGGTTGGTTACCTTGGTTTAATTATCGGTGCCATCATGGCAGGTCTTGTTTATGTAGTAATCGCAATCCTTGTTAAATTAGTAGGCGTTAATTGGCTTAATAAGCTTATGCCTACAGTTGTAATTGGACCTACAGTTGCAATCATTGGTCTTTCCCTTGCAGGTAACGCAGTAGGCGATTTACAGTCGGGCGGTGTTAAAACTGCAGAGGGCGCAACAGTAGCAAATGTTTTTGTTTGCTTAATAGTAGGTATCGTAACTCTTGTTGTTACAACTCTTTGCTCAACATACGGCAAAAAGACCTTGAAGTTAATCCCCTTTATTATAGGTATACTTTCAGGCTATGCTTTAGCAGTAATCTTTACAGTAATCGGAATTTATGCAAAGGTTGATGCTCTTAAGGTAATAAACTTCAGCCACTTTACAGCTCTTGTTGACGGCGGCGTAACTCTTAAAACCTTCTTTGCAATTCCTGATTTCACATTCTTAACAGCAGTTAAGGGTTTAAAGGATATTGACGGTGCTTATATAGGTACACTTGCAGCAGCTTATGTGCCTGTAGCTTTCGTTGTATTTGCTGAGCACGTTGCTGACCATAAGAACATTTCCTCAATTATTGGTAAAGACCTTCTTGAAGAACCGGGTCTTCACAGAACATTACTCGGTGATGGTGTGGGTTCAATGGTAGGCGCTTTCTTCGGCGGATGCCCCAACACTACCTACGGCGAGTCTGTAGCTTGCGTTGCTATTACAAGAAATGCGTCTGTTGCTACAATCTTTACAGCAGCAATCGGTGCTATAATCATTGCATTCTTCAATCCTTTCGTAGCACTTGTTAATTCTATTCCGCCTTGCGTAATGGGTGGTGTTTGTATGGCACTTTACGGCTTTATTGCTGTAAGCGGTCTTAAGATGATTCAGACTGTTGACCTTAACGCAAACAGAAACCTCTTTGTTGTATCTGCAATCTTAATCGCAGGTATCGGCGGTCTTTCTCTTACATTCGGTAAGGTTACAATTACTTCAATTGCAACAGCTTTAATTTTAGGTATTATTATTAACCTCATTCTTTCTAAGGAAAAGAAAGAAGCTGAATAATAACTTAACGAAATTAAAACACCCACCTAAAAAGGTGGGTGTTTTGCTATATATATATGTATTATTCTTTATTTGTATCGGTATTTCCTTGCATACGGAAAGATAAAGTCATAAGACTGTCACCAAAATGCATATTTTCTACTACTATATTAGGGTAGTTAAGAGCCAAATCGTAGTGGCTGAAATTCCAAAAGCCTTTTATGCCGAGTTTTACAAGCTGAGCAGAAATGCTTTGCGCAGATTCCTTAGGGATGCAAAGTATTGCAACAGTTGGTAAGTTCTCTCTGCAAAATTCATCGATTGTAGAAATGTTTCTGATAGGTAGGTTTCTTACTACCTGACCTACAAGAGCCTCTTTGCTGTCAAACAAACCTACAAGATGAAAACCTGTTGATTCGAAGTTGATGTGTTGAGCAATAGCTCGTCCTAAATTGCCTACACCTATAAGTATAGCGCTTTGAGGTTTATCAAGTCCTAAAATTTGACCTATTTCCGAACGGAGAAGCTCAATGTTGTATCCGTATCCTTGCTGACCGAAACCGCCAAAG
>CAYXID010000021.1:0-1105 GCA_964465535.1 uncultured Ruminococcus sp. | reverse complement strand
GTCCTGTCTTATCTGACTTGCGGTAAGTCCCATACGCTCGGATAATTCTCGGGATGAAATGCGTGTCATTTTAAGTTTTTGTAATTCACCTAAAAAACGGTAATATCGGGGGAGACGACGTATAACAGAATTAGAAATCTTTGTACTCATATCTGTCCTCACTACAATTTTTATTACCTATATATAATAAGACTTTGTTAAAAAAAAATCAACTAAAACTTCAAAAAATTTTTTTGAAAAATTTTGCAAAAACTATTGACAAATGAAAAAATATATGTATAATAAAATCAGTAACCATTACTGATTTCTTTTTTGGAGGCTCAAATGAAAAACTATTCTAGACAGAGGGAAGCGATTTTAAACGCTTTAAAATCTACCAAAACACATCCCACTGCCAATGAAGTTTATAAGATGGTGCAAAAGGAAATACCTAATATAAGTTTAGGAACGGTTTACCGTAATCTTGATGCGCTTAATGCTTCCGGCAATATTCTGAGCATTTCGGTAGGCAGTGGAACAACCCATTTTGACGGTGATAATTCTAATCACATACATCTTCACTGTAAGAAGTGCCAAAAGATTACAGATTTAAGGTTTGATTCAAAAGAGCTGAATTTTCTTTTAGAAAACGAAAAGTTTACGCCTGAATCCCTTGTATGTGTGGTTGATGGAATATGTTCTGATTGCAGTAATGTACAAAATTAAAAAAATAAATTAAATTCTAACGGAGGAAATTAAAATGAAAAAGTATGTTTGTCTTATTTGCGGTTATACTTATGAGGGAGAAGAGGCACCCGCAGAGTGCCCCATTTGCCACGCACCCGCTTCTAAATTCCAGGAGCAGTCCGGTGAAAAAACTTGGGCTGCAGAGCATGTTGTAGGCGTTGCTAAAGGCGTTGACGAAAGAATTATCGAAGGTCTTCGCGAAAACTTTAACGGTGAGTGCTGCGAGGTTGGTATGTATCTTGCAATGTCAAGAGTAGCTCATAGAGAAGGCTATCCCGAAATCGGTTTGTATTGGGAAAAGGCAGCTCTTGAAGAGGCTGAGCATGCAGCAAAATTCGCAGAACTCTTAGGTGAAGTTGTAACTGATTCTACAAAGAAG
>CAYXID010000020.1:0-25976 GCA_964465535.1 uncultured Ruminococcus sp. | reverse complement strand
TCGTAATGGGCAAAGCGGCGAAGAGATGCTTCAAGTCCGCCTATTGCTATCGGCACATCTCCGAAAATTCTTCGAACAGCCTTTGTATAAGCTATAACCGCTCTATCGGGTCGGTTTCCGCTTTTGCCGCCCGCTGTATATGCGTCATCGCTTCTGCGCTTTTTAGCGGCGGTATAATGAGCCACCATAGAATCTATGTTTCCGCCGTTTATTAAAAAGGCAAGTCGCGGTCTTTTAAAACGCTTATAATCCTCATCGCTTCTAGGTTGCGGAATTATCGCTACTCTATATCCTGCCGCCTCTAAAACTCTTGATATAATAGCCGTGCCAAAGCTTGGGTGGTCTACATACGAGTCGCCCGTTACTATAACGAAATCGACATAATCCCACCCTCTATCTTGGGCTTCCTTTGCAGTTATCGGTAAAAACGGCATAAATACACCTCTTAAAGTAATATACATTTAATATACCATAACACCGCTTAATATACAAGCCAAAAGAGGACGGATAATTATATGCAATTTAAACTTTTCGGTACAAAAATATATATTTCCTTTATATTTGCGGCGGTAATAACCGTAATGCTTTTCTTTGATAGGACAACTCTATTTTTGCCCTCTGCCATAGCCATAATTTTACACGAATTAGGTCATCTTTTTGCTATGTGGCTTTGCGAATGTACACCAAAAGAAATAAAACTTATTCCCGCCTCTGTGCAGATAATAAGAGGCTTTTCTTCAAAACCCTACGGAGAGAGCATTATAGCCCTTTTCGGCCCTATTGTAAATTTGGTTATCTTCCTTGTTTTTTTAGTAAATTATCTCTATTTTAAGGATGAATGGGTAATTAAATTCGGACTTATAAATCTTATAATAGGCATTTTTAACCTATTGCCTGTAAAGGGGCTTGACGGCGGAACGGTTTTATACAATATCGTATCGGAGAAAAAAGGACTTCGGACTGCCGAGCGGCTGCTTAACATTATAACCTTTATTTCCTCGCTGACACTCTTTGTACTCGGCATTTTTACTATTATAAACGGCAAGGTGAATATAACTGTATTTATAATGGCAATTTATCTTCTACTTTCTGTGGTAATTAAAATATAGTTGAAAGTTTTGACCTTTTATTGTAAAATAAGTGTATTCTATCGAGTTTTGGAGTTGTTTTATGGATAATAAAAAATTTGAAGAGCTTTTACTTACCGTTCAAAAGCCCGGAAGATATTCGGGCGGAGAAATCGGAAGTGTAATAAAGGATAAGAACAAGGTAGACATTCGTTTTGCCTTTTGTTTTCCTGATACATACGAAATCGGTATGTCTCACCTTGGAATGAAAATCCTCTACTCTCTTTTCAATGAGCGAGAGGATATCTGGTGCGAGCGAGTTTTTGCGCCTTGGACCGATTTTGAAAAGGTTATGAGGGATAATGATATACCGCTATTCGCCCTTGAAAGCCGAGATAATGTTCGTGACTTTGATTTTGTAGGCTTTACACTTCAGTACGAGCTTTCATATTCTAATGTACTTAATATGCTCGATTTAGCAGGTATTCCCCTTAAAAGCTGTGACAGAGACGAAAATTCCCCGATAGTAGTAGCAGGCGGCCCCTGTGCTTGTAATGCAGAGCCATTAGCTGACTTTATCGATATATTCTTCTTGGGCGAGGGCGAAGAGGTTGACTTAGAGGTTATCGACCTTTACAAAGAATGCCGCAAAAAAGGTATTGGAAGAGAAGAATTTTTGCGTCTTGCTGCTAAGATTGAGGGTGTATATGTCCCCTCCCTTTACACTGTAAAATACAATCCCGACGGTACCGTTTGTGAGTATATACCGTCAGGCGATGCGCCCAAAACAATAGAAAAGCGTATTATAAAGGATTTAAACAAATCTTATTACCCAAAACAGTTCGTAGTACCCTATATAGAAATTGTGCACGACCGCGCCGTTCAGGAATTATACCGAGGCTGTATAAGAGGCTGCCGTTTTTGTCAGGCGGGATTTATCTACCGCCCCGTCAGAGAAAAGAATTTTGAAGTTAACAATGCTCAGGCAAAAGCCATTTGCGATAACACAGGTTATGACGAATTATCGTTATCCTCTCTGAGTACTAGCGACTACCGCGAGTTAGAGCCGCTTTTAAACGATATGCTTTCTTGGTCCGAAAAGGATAAGGTAAGTTTAGCTCTACCCTCTCTTAGAATTGATAATTTTTCTGAAGATCTCTTAGAGAAAATAAGCCATATAAGAAAAAGCGGACTTACCTTTGCACCCGAAGCGGGTACTCAAAGACTTCGTGATGTTATAAATAAGAATATCACCGAAGAAGAAATTATAAACACCTGCCGAACTGCCTTTAAGGGCGGATACACCTCTGTAAAGCTATATTTTATGATGGGTCTTCCAACCGAGACAGACGAGGATATAAAAGGTATTGCCGAACTCGGTCAGCGTATAGTAAACGAGTATTACAGTATGCCTGAGCGACCTAAGGGAAAATCGGTATCGGTATCTATAAGCGTTTCAACCTTTGTACCAAAGCCCTTTACTCCTTTCCAATTTGAACCGCAAATAACAAAGGAAGAAATTTTAAGAAAACAAGCATATTTACGCAGCTGCCTTACAACCAAAAAGATTTCTCTTAGTTGGCACGATAGCTCGGTAAGCTTCTTAGAGGGCGTATTTGCAAGGGGCGACAGACGACTTGGCAGAGTAATAGAAGCGGCAGTAGAAAAGGGTTGCCGTTTTGATGGTTGGGACGAATGCTTTGACCTTCAAAAATGGCTTGACGCCTTTAATGACTGCGGTATCGAACCCGCCTTTTATGCTAACCGCCAAAGAGCTTTTGACGAGGTTAATCCTTGGGATATGTTCGATTATGGTGTTACAAAAAAATTCCTTATATGCCAAAACGATTTAGCACACAAAGGAATTACTACACCCAACTGCCGAGAGAAATGTGCAGGCTGTGGAGCTAACAAATACGGGGAGGGTGTTTGCTTTGAGAAATGTTAGAGTTTTTTATAAAAAGAACGATAGAATGAAGTTTATATCCCACCTTGATATGAACAGATTTATGTCACGAATTATAAAACGTGCAAAACTTCCTATTTGGCACACAGAGGGCTTTCACCCACACCCTTATATCACCTTTGCCCTTCCCCTTTCATTAGGGTTTGAGAGCGAGTACGAGATTATGGACATCCGTCTTGTTGACGATGATTTTCCTCTTGAAGATGTCCTTTCGAAGCTTAACGAAACCTTCCCCGAATATATTAAGGTTTTCTCCGTAGCAGAGCCTGTTATGAAGGTTGGAAGCATCGCATTTGCAGATTTTGAAATATCCTTTAACGATAACGGTGTTTTAAAGGATGAACTCGAAAAGTTTTTAAGTCTTAACTCAATTATCTGCTCTAAGAAAACCAAAAAGGGCGGAATTAAGGAAATAGATATTGCGCCGATGATAAAGGCTAAAAGTATTAATTGTGATGAAAACACAACTCTTTTACTAACCCTTCCTGCCGGCAGCACCGATAATCTTAATCCTGAGCTTTTGCTAAACGCCTTTTTTGAAAACTATGCCGAGCAATATCTTCCCTACTCGATTTGCCGCACAATGATTTATAACGGTGATATGAAAGAATTTAAATAAAAAAAGACTGCTCTTTCGAGCAGTCTTTTTAATTTTAAGTATTACTTATTTAAAGCAAGAATGTTTGCTACGATAGCAAGCACAAAGAACGCGATTGCAAAATACTTTGTTAAACGGGCAATAACAGCATCAAATGTACGAGCCTTGTTCTTAGAAAGAAAAGTATCTGCACCGCCGGAAATAGCACCGTTGATACCTGCACGACGGCCCTGCTGAAGAAGAACAGCACCGATAATTACTAAAGAAACTAATATAACAAGTATTCCGATTATAATCTCAAGAGCATTCATTAAAACATACCTCCACAATTATTAAGCAAAATATAATATACCACAAGACGCATCAAAAATCAAGTGTTTTTTAGCCGTTTTCTCTTTTGCAGCCGCAACCGCCGAAAAGCTTATCAATATCAAGGCGCCTTTCTGCCTTTTCCTTAATAAATCCGAGCTTCAAAAACAGTTCCTCATCGGCATCCTTTGAGTAAAATGCATTCATAATGCTTCTTTCGGCTGCTATATGCAAGGCAGAGCGCAAAATGCCGTCTGCAAGCATAATATCCTCTGTGGGCTCTACCTTGTGTACAACAATTCTTTTGGGCTCTAAATCAAAAAGACAGTAGCCCAAAATTTCGTCTGAAAATCTTGCTGTAACGGCAAGAGAATATTCGGTTTTTTTGATATCGTTGCTACTGAAAAGTTTATCTACAAGTTCTAAATCCTTTTCCTTTAAAACTGTAACCAAGACTATTCCCCCTTAGAACTTGAAATGTTGGTAAGGCGCTGCATTTCTCGCTCATTTAAATGACGCCATTTACCGCGAGCGAGCATTCCCATCTTAACGCCTGCAATTTCGGTTCTTTTAAGGCGTAAAACCTCAAGTCCTACCGCATCGCACATTTTTCTGATTTGACGGTTTCTGCCCTCGTGAATTATGAAATTTAGAACTGTTCTGTCCTCGCGTCTTTCTATAACGAAAACATCACAGGGCAAGGTCTTTTTGCCTTCTATCTCAACACCTGTACAGAGCTTGTCCAACTTTTCATCGTCAACCTCACCTGCAACGGTTACCCTATAGGTCTTATTAACATGCTTTGAAGGATGGGTCAGATTATTTGCAAACTCACCGTCATTTGTCATAAACAAAAGGCCTTCAGAATCCTTATCAAGTCTGCCCACAGGAAAGACCTTTATACCTAAATCGGTTACAAGATCGGACACATTTTTACGGTCAAACTCGTCCTTCATAGTTGTAACAAAACCCCTCGGCTTATGAAGCATTATATAGACCTTTTCTTTATTATAAACTATCGTTTTACCTCTTACTGTAACCTTGTCACGCTTAGGGTCAACCTTACTGCCAAGCTCTGCTATATGGCCGTTGACCTTAACCTTTCCATTTAAAATCAGTTCTTCCGATTTTCTGCGCGATGCAACGCCGCTTTCGGACAAGAACTTTTGCAAACGAATTCTTCCTGTTTTCATTTGTATCTCCTAACTAATAACTATAATGAGAAAAAAATAGCCAAAAACTGTTTTAAAAAACGAATTCGGGGCTTTACTTCCTGAATTCCTATTGCCTCTTTTGCATAAAGAGGAATACTTTTATAAACCTTTCCGTTTAAATACACTAAAAGCTCTGCTATCCTTTCGTTCCTCTTTACAGGGGCATATAAAAACGCAGGCGCTAAAACCTCTGTAGTAACTGCACCGTCTTTAAGACAGCTTACAGAAATTTCGGGTATATCTATTGTTATGTAATCGGATTTTCCACCAACAACATTTATAGTGATTTTTTCTTTTTCATATTTAGCATTTACGGTGGTTAAGGCATCAAACCCTGCATCTAAAAGATTTTTATGGTCTTGCCAATCATTAGGGTCGTTTAAGGTAACAACAATAATTTCCTTGCCGTCACGACAGGCCGATGTAACAAGACATCTTCCCGATTTTTTAGTAAACCCTGTTTTAACCCCGTTTAAACCCTCATAGGTTTTAAGAAGCCTATTATGATTGGTAATTGTTCTTTTATAAGGCGGATTTCCGTAGAATGCGGTATAACTCACAGTAGAAGCCGCCTCTTTAAAACGGTTATTTTTCATAGCAAAGGCTGCAAGAAGCGCCAATTCCTTAGCGGTTGTATAGTGGTTTTCACCGTCAAGCCCTGAGGGTGTTTCAAAGCTTGTATTTAAAAGACCTATTTCCTTTGCCCTTTTATTCATAAGCCGCACAAAATTTTCAACCGAGCCGCCAACCACAATAGCCGCAGTATTTGCCGCGTCGTTCCCTGATGCTAACATCATACCGTAAAGCAAATCCTTGAGAGTTACAATATCCCCCTCTAAAAGACCCATAGACGAGCCCTCTACCGCAACCATTTGGCGAGTTACCTTTATCTCGCGGTTTTCATTACCGTACTCGCATAAAAGCAAAGCCGTCATTATCTTTGTGGTACTTGCCATTGGCAGACGCGTGTCCTCATTTTTGCCGAAAATAAGCTCTCCGCTTTCGGCGTTTATTACGGCGTGTGCCTTAGCCGAAGAGGACATAGCCACGCTTTTTATCGTTGGAAAAATCCCGATTATACACATTATTGCCAACAAATTTACCAGAGTTTTCTTCAAATTCATCACCAATAAAGGTTATGCTTTAAAAGGCTTTTTTATGCGTTTTCTTCCGATTTATTACCCTTGAAAAGTCCCTTTGCTTTATCAAGTAATTCGGGTGCCATATTAAGTGCCTTATCAATTGTATTAAGGTCATTATAGATAGGCATCATTTTTATGCTGTCACCCTTAACGGCAATAAAAGCCACAGGAGTAATTGTAACACCTGCACCGCCGCCGCCACCGAAAAGCTCGGTCTGATTTTTGCTTGGAAAATCACTGCCGCCCGTTGCAAGACCGAATGCCACCTTAGAAACCGGAAGAAGAGTAGTATCTCCTAAAACAACAGGGGTACCGATAATAGTGTCTGCATCTACCATTGCACGAAGCTTGTCCATGGTAGTATCCATAATACCCTTAATTTTATTTTCACTCATTTTCTAGCACTTCCTTTATTTTCTTGTATTCACAGTAGGCTTTAACTGCTACCGTTAAAAGTATTATTATTTCTGCTTTTATATCTACTGAAAAGTTAAAATTCTGATTATCTCCATCAAAATCGGAATAAATATCTATTGTCTTTGCTTTAAAATTAAGATTTGCATCTGCAAAGGCTATCATTGGATAAACGCCCGAGCAGACAGCTCCGTACTTAATAGCAGTATCGGCAGCATTCTCTCCCCTTACCGAAAGACTAAGATTAAAGTTTCTGATTTTAAGTCTTTTTACAAGCCAAAGTATAGTATTCAGCAGTGCTTTTACAATACGAAGCACAATCCCTACAACCGCAAAAGCGCCTTTTTCTTTAAATGTTTTCTTAAGAAAGTTATCGGGTTTTGGCTCGGTCTTAGCGGGTTTATCAGACTTTTCAGCCTTTTTGGGCTTTTCGGTTTTCTTTGGGCTTTTGCTATCGTAAATCGGTATGCCGAGAAGCGTTACAGCAAAAGAAAATCCGTTATTATACTGAAGATGAAGACCAACTCTTATAAGAAGTATTAGTATAATAAATCCTAATATTGCACCGATGATGATTAGTGCCGTCAATAAAAGCACCCCCTATCAATAATATCTTTTAATAAAGAAGAATTATTCGTTTTCTGTTAGGGGTTCATCGTCGGCTACTATCGGTAACTGCTCACCTAAATCGCTGACTTCGGGACTTGCTGTCGGTAAAGTCGGCAAATCGCTCAAGTCACTAAGAGAAAAGCATCTTAAAAAATTCTTTGTTGTTCCGTATAAAAGAGGTCTGCCTGGAAGCTCTAATCTTCCTCGCTCTTCAATAAGACCTTTTTCAACAAGTGTTGTTACAACGCCCGAACAGTCTACACCTCGCACCTGTTCTATAAATGCCTTTGTGACGGGCTGATTATAGGAAACAACCGCCAAAACTTCAAGTGCTGCTGAAGATAGCGGTGTTTTTCTTTTTATATCAAATATCTTTTTGATATATTCGGCATACTTCTCAGAAGATACCATCTGATAGGTGTTTTCAAGTCTTACAAGTCTAACCCCTCTGTTATCATTCTCAAGATTTTCGCTTAGCTGCGAAAGCAACTTTTCAATTTTTTCAGGCTCTACCTCAAAGGCAAGGGACAGCCTATCTATACTCACGGGCTCTCCGCTTGCAAACAAAACTGCTTCTATAGCAGATAAAAATTCCTGTGTTTTCATTTATGTTTCCTGCCTTTTATAAGTTTAATGTCGGCATTGTCGCCGTCTCCGCTTACTTCAACTCGGTTAGCCTTACAAAGTTCCAAAACTGCCAAAAAAGTAGCAACGAGTTCAGAACGACTTTTCGCGGTTTTATAAAGACTTGAAAGCTTACTGCTTCCGCCCTTTAAAAGATTTCTCATTACAAAAACTATCTTTGTTGAAACCGCAACTATCTTTTTAGCAACGATTTTGGTAAAAGGAGTTACAGGCGGTGGCAGCTTTCTCTGTCCTCTGCCTACTGCCGCTAAATATGCTAAATAAAGAACATCACTTGTATGAACAAGACAATAGGTCTGGTCAAGCTCAGGCTCAGTTGGTCTTCTGACAAAACGGTCAAATCCTACCGTCATCGTACCAAGCTTCTCTGCCATTTCCTTACAAACCTTGTATTCAAGCAATTCACCCGTAAGCTCTTCCTTTAGCTTTTCGGCTTCCTCGTGTTTAGGCAAAAGACTTACTGTTTTTATATAAATAAGCCTTGCTGCCATCTCAAGAAACTCACTTGCGATCTCAAGGTTTTGCTCTTTAAATGAATTTATCTGCTCAATATACTGATCGACAAGCAGAGTAATCTGTATATCGTAAATATTAAGCTTATTTCGTGCTATAAGCTGTAAAAGCAAATCGAGGGGTCCCTCAAAGCTTTCAAGCTTATATAATAGCGTATTACTTTCCATCATAAACCTCACATAAACTTAAACGGTAAAGCTGCTAAATAATCGAGTCCGTTTAAAATTGCTCCTGAAAGATAATCAAGCGGTACATCAAGTACACCAACCCATATAAGAGCAAAAATCACTATAAAGAAATATCTTTCATATCGCATAAGCGAATAATAAATTCTATTCGGTAAAAATGCGGCTAAA
The DNA here is from genome assembly GCA_964465535.1 of uncultured Ruminococcus sp. Lineage (GTDB taxonomy): Bacteria > Bacillota > Clostridia > Oscillospirales > Acutalibacteraceae > UBA737. The sequence continues at coordinate 17,143 of CAYXID010000020.1, read as the reverse complement.
AGGCGTGAGCCGTCAAGCGGCGGTATGGGTATAAGATTAAACACCGCCAAATAAACATTAATCTGAGCAAGATAAATGAAGAAATAGTAGAGGTAAATGATATACTTAAATCCCGAAAACAAATAGCAAACATTAAGCAGCAAAAGAGAAATAAAAGCCAAAATTATGTTTGAAAGAGGGCCTGCAAGGGCTACAATCGCCATATCTCTTTTAGGGCTTTTAAAGTTTGCCGAATTTACCGACACAGGCTTTGCCCAACCGAAGCCGAAAACGAGTATGCAAAGAGCACCGATGTAATCTATATGGGCAAAGGGGTTTAGGGTAAGTCTTCCCTGATAACGAGGGGTATAATCCCCGAGCTTTGTAGCTGTAAACCCGTGAGCAAATTCGTGAATAGGCAGGGTAAGAAATATTACTGTTAAAGAGGAAATTACATATACAACAGCCGTTGCAAATGAAAGGTTTCCGCTTAAAAGACTTGACAACAAGTTACACCACTCCACAATAAAACATATATACAATGATTATACTACATTATTGACACAAATACAAGACAAATTACACCCATAAAAAAGAAAGCCCGAGCATTAAACTCGAGCTTTTCGTTTTATAGTTTAAAGATATTAAACTTCAGATGTACAATGGGGGCAACGGGTAGCCTCTATGCTGATTTCACTCTTACAGAAGGGGCAAACCTTTGTGGTAGGAGCAGCGGGAGCCTCTTCCTTCTTCTTGTGGAAGATATTGATAAACTTGATAAGTGAAAAGAGCGCAACTGCCACAATAAAGAAATTGATTACCGCCATAATAAATGCGCCGTAACGGATTTCTGCCTCAAAAATCTTGAGGGTAAGGTCTGAAAAGTCCTTTTGGAAAATAATTCCGATGATAGGAGAAATCAAGTCGTTTACAACAGAGTCTACAATAGCCTTGAAAGCAGCACCGATGATAACACCGACAGCCATATCTACAACATTACCGCGATTTATAAAGGTTTTGAATTCTTGGATAATTTTCTTCATAACGCACCTCTTAAAAATTATTAAAAGCTTTTGCTTTATATCTATCTTAACAGACAAAAGTTGTAAATTCAAGATAAAATTATGTTTTTCGACATTCATTTGGCAATTTCCTTTCATTTTTGTTAAATTTAAGCTGTTGTGTTTTTTTAAATTTAATGGTATACTATCCTCGGTTTAAGGAGTTGGTTTACATGAACGAGGTAAATTATAAGCGTAAAAAATATTATAATACCGCAAAGTACCCCATCCGCCAGCCCATTATTTTAACATTTTTGCTATACTTAGTAAGCAAGATTTTGATGCCGCGCCCGTACAAAATAGAAAAAATAAATATGGAAGGTTTAAAACCCCCTTATATACTTTTAAGCAACCATCACTATTTTGTAGATTTTCAGTTATCAGCAATAGCAACCTTTCCCCATAGAGTAAACAATGTAGCCACTATAGACGGCTATTACCGCAGACCCTGGCTTATGGAATTGCTAGGTTGCATATGCAAGCGTAAATTTACAAACGATTTGCATCTTATAAAATCCATACGCAAAGTTTTAAAGCGCGGTGATATACTTTGTATGTACCCCGAAGCCCGATACACGCCTATTGGAACAACCGCAATTTTACCCGACTCGCTCGGAAAACTTATAAAACTAAACCGTGTTCCCGTTGCGGTTTTATTGCATCACGGCAACTATCTTCGCACACCTTTTTGGAACTACAGAAAGCCGAGAAAGGTTCCCCTATATACTACTATGACAAAAATTTTATCGGCAGAAAATATTGACCGTATGTCGATAGAAGAAATAAATATCGCTATTAAAACCGCTATGCAGTATGACGAATACAAATGGCAAAAAACTGCTGATATTAAGATATCTGAACCCTTTAGAGCAGAGGGACTTCATAAGGTTTTGTATCAGTGTCCCGCCTGCAAAACAGAGCATCTTATGAATTCTAAAGGTAGCGAAATTTTCTGCGAGGCTTGCAACAAACATTGGCATCTAAATGAAGACGGAACACTTACCGCATTATCGGGTGACACCGAATTTTCACATATCCCCGACTGGTACGAGTGGCAAAGAAGCGAGGTTGCAAAACAGGTCAGGGACGGCAGTTACTCTTTTAGTGACGAGGTTGAGGTTTATTCTTTACCGCGATGTATGAAGTTTGAAAATTTAGGAAAAGCAAAACTCACCCACACAATAAAAGACGGTTTTGTTTTAGAGGGTAATTATAACGGTGAGGACTATAGAATTGAACGCGCACCGCTTGGTATGTACGGCGTTCATATAGAATACGACTACTGTTATATAAAACCTTTTGACTGTATTGATATATCAACCGAAAAGGACTCCTTTTACTGTTATCCAAAATCCCAAAATGTAATCACCAAGCTATCCCTTGCCACAGAAGAAATTTATAAATTCCATCAAGCAGAACGCATAGCTTCTAAATCTAAAAAATAAAAATTGCCCGATTTAAACCTTTTGTTTTAAATCGGGCTTTATATTTTAAAGTTTTTTTGCATATAATATCCCAAAATGAGTATTGGGGATTTTTATGGGGACTAAAAAGAATATTATCGCTTTTATCGTAATAGGGCTACTCGGTACATTACTTCATTTTGTCTACGATTTATCAAATGAAAATGCAATTGTAGGTATATTTTCTGCCGTAAACGAGAGTATTTGGGAACACCAAAAGCTTTTATACTGGGCGGCAGTTATTTACTCGATAGGAGAGTATCTGCTTCTTGAAAGAAAACCTCACAATTATAAAATCGCCACAGCCTTAGGAATTTTAAGCGGAATTATGGCAGTTATTACTCTTTTTTATACCTATTCAGGTATACTCGGATTTTCTGTAACCTTTATTGATATTTCACTTTATTTTATAGGGGTTTTGGTATTTATAATCGTTCGCAATCTGATAATTAAAAACCGAGCTTTAATGAGTGGCACGGCACAAATTTCAGGAATTTTAATTATTGTTGTTTTAGGAATTCTTTTTGCAGTTTGGACCTTTTTCCCCAAAAAAATTTCAATTTTTATACCAAAGCTGCAATAAACGAAAGGGGCTGTCTCACTAAAGGCAATTTGCACAATCTGTGCCTCCCTCTGACGAGGGAGGTGGCACGGCGTAGCCGTGACGGAGGGAGAGAAGATATGAAAATTCTGCAAAAATGCAGTTTTTTCTCTCCCTCAGTCTCGTTTCACTCGACAGCTCCTGACGGGAGCCCGTACCCTCTGTCACTTCGTGACATCTCCCTACACTGTAGGGAGTCACCCTCGTCAGAGGGAGCCAACGGTGATATCTATACCGTTAATTTGTGCATTTTAACCTTGGTGAGACAGCTCCTTTTATTTTATAGAATTATTATATCCTTAGGACTTTTTGTCAGATTTTCGCAGCCACTATCGGTAACAACCACCATATCCTCTATTCTAACCCCGAATTTAGAGGGTATATAAATTCCGGGTTCTACCGTCATTAGCATACCGCTTTTAAGGGTGGACTTCGATTTTGGCGAGCAAGCAGGTGCTTCGTGGATATCAAGACCTAGCGAATGACCGAGGGCATGACCGAAATATTCCTTATATCCTGCGTTATCGATTATGTCACGGGCAGCCTTGTCAACTTCACTGCACAAAACTCCGTTTTTTATAACAGATAAAGCTTTCTCCTGAGCCGAAAGCACTGTATTATAAACATTTATCTGCTCGTTATCAAGACCGCCAACTGCTACCGTTCTTGTCATATCAGAGCAATAACCCTCGTATCTTGCCCCGAAATCCATAGTTATAAAATCACCTATCTCAAAGGGCTTACCGGTTGGTACACCGTGCGGAAGAGAGGAATTTTTACTCGAGACTACTATAAAATCAAAGGCTATGCCATCACTACCTGCATTTCTCATAAAAAATTCCATTTCGAGTGCCGTTTCTAATTCCGTTTTGCCCTGTTTTATATAGTTTAAAATATGCGCAAAGGTTTTATCGGTAAGTTCTTGGGAATATTTTATAAACTCTATTTCCTCTTTTGACTTTATAGCTCGCTCTTCCTCTAAAAGTTTATCAAACTTAGAGGAAGATAAAAGGGTCAAGCAATTAATTTTTTCCTTAAGTTCTTCAAACTCTAAAAGTGAAATTTTTGAGGTTTCACAGTAGAGATATTCGGTTTTTTCTTTTAGGAAAAATTCTTTTAACTGCTCATATTTATCCTTTAGCAATACTACCTCAAGGTCTGAAATTGTAGCACTTGCCTTTTCAAAATATCTTGAATCAACAAATAATACAGCTTTATTGGGTGTTATAACAATTAGCCCTGCAGAGGATTTAAAACCGCTTAAATATCTGCGAGTTACATCGTTTGTAATTAAAATTGCCTCATTTGTATTTAAAGCGGCAGCTAATTTTAAAATCCGTTCGTTTATGGTAATTCCCCCTACTTTTTTATCCTATAAGATTATACCACAATAAATTTCTCTCTTCAACTTCGATGTTTAGTTATCCCGAAATTTCTTAAAACAAATGTAAGAATTATTATATTCGGTATTGCCATAAGAGAATTGAAAATTTCGGAAATTACCCATATTTTTTCGGTAGACAAAACAGCACCTAAAACACAAGCTGCCGCAAAAACTATTTTATATACACTTCTTCCCCGTTTTTTCCACAAAAACTCTGATGCTATAATTCCGTAAGCACCCCAACCGAGCACAGAAGACACGGCAAAGAGTATCAAAAACAGTGATAAAAGATAGGACGATACTACCCCGAACTGTGAGTAAAAGCTATCATTTACGGGAACAAGTCCCATATCCTTGCCGTAACATATTGGCACCTTTGAAACTAGTATGACAATCGCTGTAAGGGTGCAGATTGCGGTATCTATAAAAACCTCTAAGATACCAATTTCTGACTCTGCGGATATGTTTTGATTATCTGCGGCACTGTGGGTGAGCGACGCTGTTCCAAGCCCCGATTCATTGGATATAATTCCCCTGACCGTCCCCGTTCTTAAAACCATAAAAAATGACGATACTGCACCGCCCGTAACGGCTTTCGGGTTAAATGCGCCCTCAAAAATTTTTGTTAATGCGACGGGTATTTCTCCTAAATTTTTGATTATTATAAAAAGAGATGCCGCAAGATAAAGAACTAGCATAAACGGCACTAATTTTTCACACACGCCGCTCACCTTTTTTATGCCTGAAATTAGTGTAAACCCTATCAAGAGGGCAAGAATTATTGCAAATATTATAGCTAGTGTATCGGTATATAAAAAATCTTTTGGAAGTATATTTTTAAAGCTTTCAACTGCGGTATTTATCTGAATAAGGTTACCCGTTCCAAAGGAAGCTACAATTGTAAAAAAGGCAAAAGCAAACCCTAAAAAATGAAGTTTTTGCGGCAAGGTTTTTGATAAATACATAATGCCGCCCTTATACTGCCCATTTTCTTTTCTTCGGTAATGCATAGAAAGATAAATTTCATAATACTTTATTATCATACATACAAATGAAGAAATCCAAATCCAAAATACAACTCCTGCGCCGCCTATGGCGATAGCACCCGAAATACCAACAACATTACCTGTACCGATTGTTGCGGCAAGAGAGGTGCACATTGCCTGTCTTGTAGTAAGGCTATTATCCTCTGTTTTTTTAGTTTTGGAGAGATGTCGAAAAGAATTCAGCAGTCCCTTTCCTTGAAAAAATTTTGTTTTAATGCTCAAAACAAGTCCGAAAACAATTATTAAGACAACCGAAAACCCGCCCAAATACTCATTTATTGTATTCATACAAATAACCTCTTAAAAAGTGATTATTCAATACTATGCATGCATATTTTTTAAAAGAATAGTTTAAAGCTAAACTTCAAATAATAAAATTAAAAGTTTTGGAAAGGTGATATTAATATGTCTAAAACAAAGTATTTCGGCACAGACGGATATAGAGGCGAAGCCAACAAAACACTTACTTCACTAAACGCCTATAAGGTCGGTAGATTTTTAGGATGGTACTATTCGTCACAGCTTTCAGGCAAAGAAAGCGGCTCCTATCGCCCGAAAATAGTAATAGGAAAAGACACCCGCCGTTCAAGTTATATGCTTGAATATTCTATAGCGGCAGGCATTACTGCATCGGGTGCTGATGCATATATGCTCCATGTTACAACAACACCTAGCGTATCCTATGTAGCAAATCAGGACGATTTTGACTGCGGCATAATGATAACCGCTTCCCACAACCCTTATTACGATAACGGAATAAAGGTTATTAATCGATACGGTGAAAAATTAGACGATGCTACAACCATACTGATAGAAAATTATTTAGACGGTGATTTAGCGGCACTCGGTGTATCTGATGACGATTTACCTTTAGCTACAAAGGATAAAATCGGCAGAATTATAGACTATGTATCGGGCAGAAACAGATATGTTGGATATTTAATTTCCCTTGCATCGCACTCATATAAAAACCTTAAAATAGGGCTTGACTGCGCAAATGGGGCTTCTTGGATGATAGCAAAATCTGTCTTCGGGGCTTTAGGCGCTCAAATGACAGTAATCGGCAACGAGCCTGACGGAATAAATGTAAATCTTAACTGCGGCTCAACCCATATAGAAAATCTCTGCCGCATAGTCAAAGAAAATCACCTTGATTTAGGCTTTGCCTTTGACGGAGATGCCGACCGCTGTATCGCAGTAGATGAAAACGGAAATATTGTTGACGGCGACGCTATGCTATATATTTTGGGCAAACGCCTGAAATCGCGCGGCACACTAAATAAAGACACAGTAGTTGCAACAATTATGTCCAACAGCGGACTGATTTCTAGTCTTAAAGATATAGGTATTAAATGCGAACAAACAACCGTGGGTGACAGATTTGTTTACGAATGTATGCAAACGGGTGATTATACCTTGGGTGGTGAACAATCGGGACACATAATACTAAAAAAATATGCAACCACAGGTGACGGACTTTTAACCGCCATAATGATAGCAGAAGAGGTCTGCGACTCTAAACTTCCCTTATCAGAGCTTGCAAGTGATGTAAAGCTTTATCCTCAGCACACCAAAAATATACGGGTTAAAGATAAGGCGGCGGTGCTTGTCGATAAATCGGTAAGAGAGGCACTAAAAAGGGTTGAAGAAATGATAGGCGGTAAAGGCCGCGCACTTTTAAGAGAGAGCGGTACTGAACCCGTTATCAGAATTATGATAGAGTGTGAAAGCCGTGAAAAATGTGAAGAATACGCTGAAATTATAGCATCGGCAGTAATTTCGGGCGGGCATACGGAACAATAAATTTTATATAAAAAGACCGTAAACTAAATTTATTAGTCTACGGTCTTTAAATTTTGTTGTTCTATTTTGCCGCTGCGGAAGTTCCGTGCAAGGTACCTCTCGCACTAGTCTTTTCGTGAGGCTTGATATCGCCGGCTTTAGTAAGAGCTATTTTTGTAAATACAGGACCTACAAGCTCATAAATCAACACAGACATCAAGGTTATGTTGGCGATTGTATTTCCGACTTCACCCAAATTCGAGGCTTTAATCGCCATACCCAGCGCAACACCCGCCTGAGGCCAAAGTGTTATACCTAAGTATTTAACAATATTAGGTGAGCAATTTACAGATTTAGCCGAAGTATAAGCACCTATGTATTTACCTGCCGAGCGGCTTAAAATATAAACTAAACCTATTATTACTATTGAGAAATCTTTAAATACAGATAGCTCAAGCTCTGCACCGCTTAATACAAAGAAGATTATAAAGAGAGGCGCTGTCCATCTGTCTACCCTTGTCATAAGCTCTTCAGAAAAATCGCATATATTGCAGAAGATTGTACCGAGCATCATACAAACAAGCAAGGAAGAAAATGCGATATGCACGGGACCGATATTAAACTCTATCATAGAGATTGCAACCGTTAAAAACACAAAGGTTACCGACATTGAAAGACGCTTTGAGTTTGAATGGAAAAACTTTTCAAAAAAGGTAAAGATATATCCCATTAAAGCGCCGAGACCTACCGACAGTGCCACTTCAAGCAAAGGCTCTATTACTACCGATATTACATCTATTTTGCCTACCATAAGTGCCTTAGCAACACCAAAAGAAACGGCGAAAAGCAAAAGACCTACTGCATCATCAAGAGCAACTATTGGAAGCAAGATATCTGTAAGCTCGCCCTTTGCCTTATACTGACGAACAACCATAAGGGTTGCCGCAGGAGCCGTAGCAGAGGCTATTGCACCGAGCACTATTGCTGCAGGCAAAGGCAGCTTATCAGGCATTGCAAAATGAAGCGCTATAAGGAAAGTATCAACCAAAATAGTTGTTATAACCGCCTGAAAAATACCTATTATTGTAGCCTGACGACCTGTTTTTTTAAGTTGAGCTAATCTAAACTCATTACCGATAGAAAAAGCGATAAATCCGAGGGCAATATCGCAGATTATAGAATAAGATTTAACATCTGCCATATTTACGAAACCGAGTCCCTCTACCCCGAATGCGCCAAGACAATAAGGACCTACCAGAATACCTGCAACGAGGTAAGCCGTAACTGCGGGCAATTTTAAAAATTTTGCTACACGCGACAGCATAAGACCTGCCAAAACCGCTATAGACAAACTAAGTAATGCTTGCATAAAAAACACTTCCAAAATAGTTATTCAACGACTACATAGTTTACCACTTCAGAATATGAAAGTCAACCCAAATAAATATAAAAAAATGAGCATTCGTCAAAAAAATAAACGAATACTCATTAGGTTTAATCATATTTTTCAAGAAAAGAGTGTAGTTCTCCTGAATCGCTGTCTCTAAAGCCAGGGATTGTTGCCATATTCACATTATGAAGGCTTCTAAAGATATTGTCGTCTGCTTCAGGATTTTTAAGGCGTAATTGTTTTATAAGTTCCTTCATTTCTTTACGCTTTGAAAGGTCTTCATTATGTTCGCTTTCTGCTGTGAAACGACAAGCGCAACGAAGAAACTTTAGTTTGTTATATTCACTCCAAGAAATAATATGTCTCTCCTTCACCTTGTATAGAGGTCGGATAAGCTCCATACCTTCAAAATTTGTACTGTGAAGCTTTGGGAGCATTGTTTTTATTTCGGACGAATAAAGCATACTCATCAAAAGAGTTTCTATAACATCGTCAAAATGATGACCGAGAGCAATTTTATTACAGCCGAGTTCTTTAGCCTTTCCATAGAGGCAGCCTCTTCTCATACGAGCGCAAAGGTAACAGGGTGAGCCGCCTGCATCGGTTACAACATCAAAGATATTACTGTCGAAAAACACTACATCTTCAATACCCATTATAGCGGCATTTTCTTCTATAAGAGCGCGGTTTTCAGGCTTGTATCCAGGGTCCATTACTATGAATTTCAGTTCAAATGGAACCTCGCTGTAACGGCAAAGCTGCTGCATACATTTAGCAAGTAGCATAGAATCCTTACCGCCCGAAATGCAAACGGCAATCCTATCCCCTGCTTTAATAAGCTCATATTCCTTTACTGCGGCTACGAAATTTTTCCATATTGTTTTGCGGTATTTTTTAACAATGCTGCGCTCAATTTCCATTTTGCGACTAAGTTCTTTTTTTGCCATAAATCTCCTTAAAAAAGGGTTGCCTTTCGGCAACCCTAAAATATTTTATATTTTATGCCTTTGCTTTTTTATTTATAAATGCTTTAATTAGAAGCAATGTTGCTACCATTAACACGATTGATATTGGAAGAGCAATTATCCAGTTTGGAATAAAGCCTGCAATTATGTAACAAACAAAGGAAACTCCCGCAACGGTAAATGCGTACGGTAACTGTGTAGAAACGTGATTCATATGATTACACTGCGCACCTGCAGATGCCATAATGGTAGTATCGGAAATGGGTGAACAGTGGTCGCCGCAAACCGCACCTGCCATACAAGCAGAAATAGCAACGATTGTGATGTTGCCGTCTTCTGCGCCGAAAACGCTTAATACTATTGGAATAAGTATACCGAATGTACCCCAGGATGTACCTGTTGCAAAAGAAAGACCAACTGCAATAAGGAAGATTATTGCGGGAAGTAATGCCTGGAATGAACCTGCAGAGCCTTCTACTAAGTGAGAAATAAATATCTTAGCACCGAGGCTATCTGTCATAACCTTAAGGGTCCAAGCGCAAGTTAAAATCATAATTGCGGGAACCATTGACTTAAATCCGTCGGGTATAGATTCCATACATTTCTTGAAGGAAAGAACTCTACGGCAGAGATAGAATATAACGGTAAACATTACCGAGAAGAATGAGCCGTATGTAAGACCTACAGAAGCGTCTGTATTAGAGAATGCAGTTATGAAGTTTCTATAACCGTCAGAATCCTTTGTGAAGAATCCGCCCGAGTAAATCATACCTACTACGCAAGCGAAGATAAGGAATATAACGGGAACTACCAAGTCACAAACGCGGCTACGGGGATTTTCTTCGAACTTTTCCTCGAAATGCTCAACCGCACCCGAGAAGATATCTCCGTTTTTAGCGTTATCTTCGTGCTTTTTCATAGGACCGTAATCGATATTGCAAATAGATATAACTATCATCATAACGATGGTTAAAATAGCGTAGAAGTTATAGGGAATTGCGTTAAGGAATAGGGACATTCCGCTTGCAGCGCCTGTGCCCTTTGCAAAGCCTGCAACGGCAGCAGCCCAAGAAGAAATAGGAGCTATAATACAAACGGGAGCTGCAGTAGCATCAATAATATAAGCGAGCTTTGCTCTTGAAATGTTCTGTTTATCGGTAACGGGACGCATTACAGAGCCTACGGTTAAGCAGTTAAAATAGTCGTCAACGAATATTAAAACGCCTAAAAGAATAGTTGCAAGCTGAGTGCCTAAACGGCTCTTAATATGGGTAGACGCCCATTTACCGAAAGCCGCGGAACCGCCTGCTTTATTCATCATAGCAACCATTGCGCCGAGCATTACAAGGAAGATAATAATACCAACATTGTAAGAATCTGCAAGACTGCCTACAAAACCGTCAGAAAATACATGTACAACGGTACCTTCAAAGCTGAAGTTTGAATATAAAAGGCCGCCTACAAGTATACCCACAAAGAGTGATGAATAAACTTCTTTTGTGATAAGTGCCAAAACAATAGCTATAATGGGAGGTACAATAGACCAGAAACTTGCATAGGTCTTAATAGAACCTCTTACAGTTTTAAGGGCTACATCATAGTTTTCCTTAAAGTTTTCATCGGCATTAAGGTTATCTGCGTAATTGTCAAGATAAGCCTGTGCGCCTTCTGAATCTGCTAAATCGTATTCGGTTTCTTCACCGTCTACCGTAACAGTAACTGTTGTACCTGTAGTAACGGTTTCAGAGTTCTCAGGGGCAGCAGTAACAGTAAGAGCCGCAAATGTTAAAACAAATGCTGCTATTGCGCAAACTGCTATAAATGATATCCATTTTTTTGCTTTGCTAACCTGCATTTTTATCTCTCCTTTAAAGTATTAAAGCGAAGTGTTTAAAATATGCATATAAACACACATAACACTTTAATTTATGCTATCATAAAAGGGGATATTTTGTCAATGATTTTTTGGAAATAACAGACATAAAAAAGAGTAAAAAAATAGGGCTGACTCAAAATCTTGAGTCAGCCGTTTTTCTATTAGTCGTTTACATAAGGAAGCAATGCTGCCTGACGTGCACGCTTAATAGCAGTTGTAAGCTCACGCTGGTGAGCTGCACAAGTACCTGTTGCACGGCGGGGTAAAATCTTAGCGCGCTCGGAAATAAATTTGCGAAGACGTGCTACATCTTTATAATCGATTGCTTCTACACGGTCAGCACAGAAGTGGCAAACTTTCTTGCGGGGCTTTCTGCGAGCCGGTCTTTCAAGCTTTTCATTATCCATTTAAAAGCTCCTCCTTTAATTTAATAATGAAGGAATCATTAGAAGGGTAGGTCGTCATCAGAGCCGCCGATTTCAGTGAAATCGTTTTCTTCAATATTACTGAAGGATGCGGGCTGGTCTACTCCCATAGGTGCTGTGGCACCGTCCCTTTTAGATTCAACAAACTGGACATTATTTGCAACAACCTCAAATGCTGTGCGGTTGTTACCGTTTTTATCGACATATCTACGGGTCTGAATAGAGCCCTCAATGCCAATCATACTGCCCTTTTTAAAATACTTTGAAACAAATTCAGCAGTCTGACGCCAAGCAACAATGTTGATGAAATCAGCCTGTGTGTCTTCACCCGCACGATAACGGCGGCTGACTGCAATGGAGAACGATGTCACCGAAATGCCGTTGGGAGTTGTTTTAAGCTCCGGGTCAGCGGTAAGGCGACCTGTAAGAACAACAAGATTAAACATAAATTTAAACCTCCATTACTTTCTGATTACCATTACGCGAAGAACGCCGTCAGTAATCTTTGCGATACGCTCGAGCTCTGCAGGGAATGTGGGTTCACTTTCAAATGTAGTGAATACATAATAACCCTCAGCCTCATCGTTGATTAAGTAAGCAAGACGACGCTTACCCCACTCATCAACATTTTCAACCGTACCGTTTTTGGCAATTAATTCATTGAATTTTTCCTTAAGAGCGTTAACTGCTTCTTCGCCACCAGCTACGGAAAAAATCATAAGAGCCTCATACTTATTGGTCATTTAGTTGCACCTCCTTCTGGACTATTGGCTTCAAATTATTGAAGCAAGGAGCTAAAATCGAGATTTCCCCGATTAGCACACAACATTATATCAGTATTTGAGGGTAAAGTCAACCTTTTTTCTTCAAATATTTTATCTATTGATTTTTTAAATTGACTTATTTATAATAATATCGTAATATATTTATTACACTATGTTTTTGTGAAGAGGGTGTTTTTATTTTACTCGCTATTGATATAGGCAACACCAACATTACTTTAGGCGGTTACAGAGAAGATATACTCGCCTTCACCGCAAGGCTCGCTACCGACCCTAAAATGACGGCAGACCAATATGCCGTTACAATAAAAAATGTTTTATCCCTTTACGGAGAGGACGCCAAGGACATCGAGGACTGTATTATTTCTTCGGTTGTGCCGTCGGTTGCATCTTCGGTTTCAAATGCGGTTTCAAAGCTTTGCGAAATTGTACCGCTGATGATTGGCCCTGGTGTTAAAACAGGTCTTAACATTAAGATTGATAACCCCGCTCAGCTCGGTGCGGACTTAGTTGCGGGCGCTGTTGGCGCTCTTTCTAAATACACCCTTCCCTGTATCGTTATTGATATGGGAACCGCTACCACAATAAGCGTTATAGATAAAAACGGCTCGTTTTTAGGCGGCGTTATTGCGGCTGGCGTAAATCTAACCCTTAAGGCTCTTGCCGAAAACACCGCTCAGCTTACTTCAATTCACATTGAAGCACCGCGCTCGGTTATTGGCTCTAATACTGTTGACTGTATGAAATCAGGTCTTGTATACGGCACTGCCGCTATGCTTGACGGTCTTTTAGAGCGTATTGAGGACGAGCTTTCCCATCCTGCCGCAGTTGTTGCAACGGGCGGTCTTGCAAAGGAAATTATTCCACACTGCAATCACACAATAGTTTACGACGAAAATCTACTACTTGAAGGTCTTCGTGAAATTTATTATAAAAACAATTAATTTGGCATTTCCCGATTAGCTTTAATCGGTTTGCAAATATTATGAACTGTACTCTATCTAACAGAGACAGTATCGGAGGTATTTTTATGTCAAACTCATTATCAAGAAAAGAGCAGATTAAAAAGCTCACAGTCGGCGCCGTACTTATGGCGATTGTAATTGTTTTACAGTTGCTAGGCTCATTTATCCGTTTTGGCCCCTTTTCAGTTTCTTTGGTTTTAATTCCCATTGTAATAGGGGCTGCTATTTGCGATGCTAAGGTTTCCACTATTTTAGGATTTACTTTCGGTGTAGCAGTTTTACTCAGCGGCGATGCCGCGGCATTTATGCAGTTCGATGTTTTCGGAACGATAGTCACAGTTTTGCTTAAAGGCACACTCGCGGGTCTTGCGGCAGGGCTTGTATACAAAGCTCTCGAAAAGGTAAACATCTACTGCGCTATTGTTGTATCGGCACTTGTCTGCCCTATCGTTAACAGCGGTGTTTTTGTGCTCGGCTGTGTTGTTTTCTTCTTTGAAGATTTAGCCGCTTGGGCGCCCGCAGGTCAAGGCACCTTCAAATATATAATACTAGGTCTTGTTGGTGCAAACTTTATATTCGAAGTGCTTTCAAATATGATACTAAGCCCTGTTGTTGTAAAGGTATTCAATGTGCTTAAAAAAGAGCTTACAAACAACTAAGGCAAATATAAATTTTAAAGAAAGGGAGTGAGGCGGATGTCTTATTTTTTAGACCCTAAAAATTTATCTTCTGTTTTTACCGTGCCTTGCTCTGTTTCGGACAAGTATTTAAAGCTTGCAACTGAAACTCAGTTAAAGGTTTTAATATGCTTTTTAAGAAATATGTCTTCTGATATCGATACTAAAGGTATATCAGAATTGCTTTCTTTGCCCGAGTCTGAGGTTTTAGACGCGCTCGGTTACTGGGCAAGCGTCGGCATCTTAATGAACCCCGAACAGACCTCTGCTAATAATGATAAAACCCAAAAAACCGCGGTTATAAGAGCCGAAAAGCCCAACCGCACCGATGTTGCAAAGCGCGGTCTTGAAGACAAAAAAATTATGTTTATGCTAAGGGAAGCGCAGTTAAAGTTCGGCAGAAATTTAAAGTCAAACGAATCGGCTACTCTTGTATGGCTCTATGACGATATGGGTATGGATGTATCGGTAATCCTTATGGCTATACAGTATGCTTTTAGCGAGTCTAAGGGCAATATCCGTTTTATCGAAAAAACTGCAATTGACTGGCTAAATTCTGGCATTGAAACTGTAGTTGACGCAGAAAACGAAATAGCCAAAGCTATACAGAGAAAAAGTGCTTGGGGTATTGTGCAGTCGGTTTTCGGTATTGATAAAAGGCAACCGAGTACTAAAGAACTTGAATTCTCTGATGTATGGGTAAATGAATGGGGCTTTAGCCGTGAGCTTTTAAGGGCGGCGTATGACGCTTGTGTAGACTCAAAAACCAAGCTTTCTATGCCATACATAAATAAAATTTTAGAACAGTGGCACAAGGACAAGGTAACAAGTGTTGATGGGTTAAAGGAAAAGCAAGCTTCTAAAAAGAGTGGCAAATCAGCAAATTCTTCCGTTACCTATGATATTGATTTATTCGAAGAAATGCTTAATTCAGACTAAGGCGGTGATAAGATATGATTAAAACAGAAGATACATATAGAAGAGCTCTTGAACAAAAAAAGCAAGCTCTTGCTAAAAAAACTGCAGAGCGTGAATTATATCTTAACGCCATTTATGCCGCAAATCCGAGGCTTTCAGAGATTGATTCAGAGCTTGCTGTTTTTGGCCCCAAGGTTGCTTTAACTGCATTATCGGGTGATAAAGAAACCCTTTCACTTCTTGAAAAAAAGCTTTCGGAATTAAACGACGAAAAGCAAAAAATATTAATAGCCGCAAATCTGCCCGAATTTGAATATTCCTGCAAAAAATGCTCTGACACAGGATATGTGGACGGTAAAATCTGCGACTGTATAAAGGCAGCGGCAAAACAAATTGCCATTGATGATTTATCGAAGGATATGCCGATTTTAAGCTGCAGATTTGATAATTTCGACCTTAATTACTACCCTAACACAGAAAGTGATACAGGGGTTAATCCCAGAAAAAAGATAACAGCAATATTAAAACTTTGTAAAGAGTATGTTATCGACTTTTCGCCCCTCTCCTCCCCTAATCTTCTTTTTATGGGTGAATCGGGGCTCGGCAAAACCCACCTTACCCTAGCTATTGTTTCGGGTGTTATTGATAAGGGATACAATGTTGTTTACGGTTCTGCCTATAATCTCTTTTCGGTAATAGAAAACGAGCATTTTTCTTCTACCAAGGGTGACAGTTACGAGCATATGCTTTCCTGTGATTTGCTTGTAATAGACGATTTGGGAACCGAGTTTGTAACTTCATTTACACAGTCTGTACTCTACGGACTTATAAATTCGAGAATTTTATCAAACAAACCCACAATAATCAACACAAATCTTTCTATGCTTGAAATTCAAAATAAGTATTCTCCCCGTATCTCTTCAAGGCTTATCGGCAACTATACCGCCAAAAAATTCTTTGGAAAAGATATAAGACAGCTAAAGGCTATTGAAGCCGGCGCTAAACAGTAAAAAAATCCCCACTCAGCTGAGTGGGGATTTTTGTTTTATTTAATTGTATCTGCAATATTAAAGATGAGGTCTTTGGTCTTTTCCCAACCTAAGCACGGGTCGGTGATGGACTTGCCGTAAATGTGCTCGCCTATCTTCTGAGCGCCGTCCTCAATATAGCTTTCTATCATAAGGCCTTTAACCAAGCTTCTTATATCCTTATTATGATTGCAGCTGTAAACAACATCCTTTGCAATTCTTATCTGTTCTAGATACTTCTTTGAAGAATTTGCGTGGTTTGTATCAACTATAACAGACGGATTTTTAAGTCCGCTTTCCATATAAGCTTCCCATAAACGAGCAAGGTCCTCATAGTGATAGTTAGAAATGTTTTTACCTGCAAAGTCAACATATCCGCGCAAAATTGCGTGGGCATAAGGGTTGCCTTTACTTACAACCTCCCATCCGCGATAGAGGAAGGTGTGACTGCCCTGAGCCGCCTTGATAGAGTTCATCATAACGGTGATATCACCGCTCGTCGGGTTCTTCATTCCCACGGGAACGTTCAGACCGCTGGCAGTCAGGCGGTGCTGCTGATTTTCTACCGAGCGTGCGCCCACGGCAACGTAGCCGAGAAGGTCGGAAAGATATCTGTGGTTTTCGGGATAGAGCATCTCGTCTGCACAGGAGAAGCCGGTTTCCTTAATGGCGCGCATATGCAGCGCGCGCATCGCGATCACGCCGGCATACAGGTTGGGCGCGGCATCGGGATCCGGCTGCGAGAAGAGTCCCTTGTAGCCGTCGCCCGTGGTGCGGGGCTTGTTCGTGTAGATACGGGGC
>CAYXID010000019.1:0-26434 GCA_964465535.1 uncultured Ruminococcus sp. | reverse complement strand
GAGCCTTATTCAAAGCGTACAAGTCACGGTATGATTTTGGGCGAGAACGGCGAGAAGATGTCTAAGTCACGCGGAAATGTAGTAAACCCTGATGAGATTATCAGAGACTACGGCGCAGACACAATGCGTGTTTACGAAATGTTTATCGGCGACTTTGAAAAGGCAGCTCCTTGGAGTCAGGCATCAATTAAGGGAAGTAAGCGTTTCCTCGATAAGATTTGGGCTCTTGCCGATATTCTTGTTGATGGCGACGGATATTCTGAGGACTTTGAGAGAGAGTTCCATAGAACCATCAAAAAGGTTACCGAAGATATTGAAGGCCTTAAGATGAACACCGCTATTGCGGCGCTTATGTCACTTCTCAATTCTATCGCTGCAAAGGGCAAAATCACAAAGGGCGAGTTTAAAACCTATTTATTACTCCTTAATCCCTTTGCTCCCCATATTACCGAAGAGCTTTGGGAAATTGCAGGCTTTAGCGGAATGCTGAATGAAGCTAAATGGCCTGAGTTTGACGAGGCAAAATGCGTAGATTTAGCTGTAGAAATTGCAGTTCAGGTAAACGGCAAGGTTAGAGCGCGTATCAATGTTGCCGCAGATATTACCGACGCCGACGCTATCGCTCTTGCAAAGGCAGAGACTGCCGTTGCAAAAGAAATTGAAGGCAAGACGGTAATTAAGGAAATTTATATAAAGAAGCGCCTTGTAAATATTGTTGTAAAATAATTTAAAAAGAGTTCAAAGCAAATTTGCTTTGAACTCTTTTTTATTTGTTTAGTTATTTGTTTGTCCCTTTAGCCTTTATCCTAATTCTTACATCACGCTTTACAAGTGTGTATATTACCGAAGCAATTGGCACAAACATAAACATACCGACTACACCTAAAATTTCACCGCCGGCATAAACTGCAAGAAGTGTCCAGATAGCAGGAAGACCTACCGACTTACCTACGATATGAGGATAAATTATATTACCCTCAATCTGCTGAATTACAAGGAATAAAATTATAAAGATAATGAATTTTGAAGGCTCGGTAAGCAGAATTAAAATAGCACCTGTACCGCAGGAAACAAAAGCACCTACATAGGGGATAAGTGCTAAAACTGCGGTTATAGCTCCTATTATCAAAGCAAACGGAACTTTGAATATCAGCATTGCAATTGTTAAGAGTGCGCCTAAAATGAGTGCCTCTAAGCACTGTCTTGTCAGGAAGTTTTTAAATGTACTCCAGAAAAGCTTTGCAGTGTCTATTATAAAGTTTGCTGTTTTTTCGGGGAAATAGGCAATTACAAAGTTTGAAAGCTGATTTCCTAGCTTTCTTCTTCCGTAGAGAATGTAAATACAGCAAACGGTTGAAATAATTGCAGTGAAAACTCCGCCTGATAGCGAGGTTACGGTTTTAATGGCCGTATTTAGAACAGTTTTAACATTTTCACCTGCAAAGTCTAAAACTTTGTTGGTATCAAGCTCATTTAAAATGGTTTTAATACGACTTGCATCAAGACCTAAGTTGTTGCAGAATTCAACTATCTTATCCCAATTTTTATTAACGGTATTTATAATACTTTCTATTCCCTCTGCAAAACGGGGAATAAGAAGAATTATTATTAAATAGAAAATCAATGCGATGATAAGAACGGTAGTAATAAGACTGACTATTGTTTTAAGCGCTTCGGGTAGTTTGTTCTTCTTATCTATTTTTTCAATACCGCTCATAATAAGCGACATAAATACACCGAGTATAAGAGCAACAAGACTTCCGTAAACCAAAGGACTTACTACGCTTAAAAACTTGCCTAATAAAGCACCGTTTGAGGTGATTTCGGTGATTAAAAAGAACAGACCTAAGGACATCAAAACAGTAACCGTTCTGCTTTGCCACTTTTCACGCATTTTATCACTCCTCACAATGAGTTTAGTATATTAGAAAAATGATAGCACACAATTGTTAACAAATCGTGAACGAAATCTATAAAATTTACGCCGATATCAGTTTTTTGATATCGGTTTTTATTGTGAATACAACAAGGTTCCGGGCACCCGCCCGCAATTTTAATTGCGTTTGGCGGGTCGGGTTCTTATTTTGTCACACAATGTCACCTTAAAGGTCAAATATAGTAGCCTTGCAGGGAGGTGAAGTGTATGAAGAACACAGATGTTTTGCTAAACGGTGCTTTAAGGGCACTATTAAATGAAAAGCTGTCAGATGCGGAAGTGCAGTCGCTTAAGGACGAGGGTTTTACCTTAAAAAACCGAAAAAGAAGTGCCGCAGTTATGATAGCCCTCTATAAAAAAGCGGCATCAGGTGACCTTTCTGCAATAAAGGAGCTTCGCAGTATAGTGGCAGATGAAGAGTCTGAGCGGAGTATAGGAAAGGCGGTGATATTGATTGATGACATCAAGGATAAAGATGTCACAAATCGTGGGCAAGGGATATGACGAATTCTGGAACTGCTCAAAGCGTTATCGGGTTTTAAAGGGCGGCAAAGGCTCGAAAAAAAGCTCGACTACAGCCCTTAATTTTATCTACAGAATTATGAAATATGAAAATTCAAATTTACTTGTGGTGAGGCAGGTTATGAATACACACAGAGATAGTACCTTTGCTCAGCTTTTGTGGGCTCAGGAAAAACTCGGTGTTTCAAAGTATTGGAGTAATAAGGTTTCCCCTATGGAGATGACATATCT
Source organism: uncultured Ruminococcus sp. (assembly GCA_964465535.1). GTDB lineage: Bacteria > Bacillota > Clostridia > Oscillospirales > Acutalibacteraceae > UBA737. The sequence continues at coordinate 23,745 of CAYXID010000019.1, read as the reverse complement.
GCCAACAGGTCAAAAAATTCTTTTCAGAGGGTTTGACGATGTTTTGAAACTCGCATCTACTACTGTGGCAAAGGGATATCTTTGCTGGGTTTGGGTTGAAGAGGCTTTCGAAATATCAAGTGAAACCGATTTCGAAAAGCTCGACCTTTCAATACCGAGAGGAAATATCCCGTCGCCGCTTTTTAAGCAAACAACCCTTACCTTCAATCCTTGGAGTGCAGAGCATTGGCTCAAAAAACGCTTTTTCGATACACCCGACGAAAACACCGCAGTTTTTTCTACAAATTACCTCATAAATGAGTTCCTTGACGATACCGATAAAGAGGTATTTCGCAGAATGAAGGAAAAGAACCGCCGAAGATATGAAGTGGCGGGACTTGGCAACTGGGGAATTTCAGAGGGACTTGTATACGAAAACTGGCAGGTAGGCAAACCCGTTATAAAAGAGGAGGACGAGTATTTATGGAAAAGCTTTTTCGGACTTGACTACGGCTACACAAACGACCCTACTGCCTTTGTGGCGTTTGCGGCAAATCCGAAGGATAGACTTATCTATATCTACGATGAATTCTACAAAAAGCGAATGCTCAATTCCGATATTGCCGAGGAAATAAAAAAACGCGGCTACGCAAAAGAGAAAATCCGTGCCGACAGTGCCGAGCCAAAATCCAACGACGACCTTAAACGGCTTGGAATAAGGCGAATTACCCCCTCGGTAAAGGGCAGGGACAGTATCTTAAACGGAATTGCAAAAATCAGCGAATATAAAATTTTCGTGGACGAAAAATGCGTAAATATGATACGCGAGCTTTCGACCTATATCTATGACGATAAAACAAAAGAAAACGGTATGCGGCTACCGCGAGACGATAACAACCATCTGTGTGATGCACTTAGATACGCCTTTGAGGATGTTAGATTTTTTAGGGCAGAGCTAAGAGAAAATGATAACTCAAAACAAAACCGCTACGGAATAGATAGAGATGATTTCAGGAAAGGATGGGGAATATGACCGCTCTTATTATAGGTTTAATTCTTATTAACGCTCTTTTGCTTGGAGTGATTTTGGGGCTTATTTTTGGCCTTAATAAAAAAGATAATATTTCTGCTATAAAGCCCGAACCGCCGATTATTTGCAGTGAAGAATTCGAAAAGATAAACTCACTTTACAGAAATTTTTTAAATTATGACGGCAGTGAGCAACCTTAAAAATTAGGAGAAATTTATGGAAAATGAAGAAAAAGTATTAACCGAAAATGATGATAACACTTCCCTCATTTCACTTGTTTTAGAGGGGGAAGAAAAAACATTTACGCCTGAACAAATAGCAGGATTTATAGAAAAATCCGAAAGATTTGACCTTATTGACCCTGAATACAACCGACTTAAAGGTATGGCAGAAAAAGCCGAACTTTCGGTTGAGGAGTTTTTAAATTCTTTAGAAAACAGAACTAAGGAAAACAGAAGAAGTACACTCCTCCAAAAATGCTCAGGCGATGAGGAATTGGCAGATTACATTTTAGGCCTTGAAGAGAATAGAAGTTCTAAAACCGATGCCGCTTTCAAAGAAGTTCAAAGGTATTTTCCGAATATAAAAAATATTGACGAAATACCGAGCGAGGTATTTAAAGCGGCTTCGGTAAAGGGCAGTAATCTGCTAAACGAATATCTGCGCTATTTGCAGTTAGCGAAGCTTACCCTTAAAGCTTTCGAAAAAAACAATATTGAGGCAAAGCTAGCGAGTGTCGGCTCTCAAAGAGAGGCAATAAGTCAGGACTTTGACCCCGCAAAGCTTCAGTTTATTAAGGGAATTTGGAATAAATAAAATAAAATGCCGAAAGGCGAAAAGGAGAAAAAATTATGTCAATTAATTCAGTTATTAACGCAGTAAAGTATTCTGAGGAATTAGATAAGGTATTTGCTCAGAAAAGTGTAACAGGCTTCTTTGCAGACAATGCTCTTGCAGCAAAGTTTGTAGGTGCTAAAACAGTTATCATCCCTGATATCGATTTTCAGGGTCTTGCCGATTACGACCGCAACAGCGGTTATACAAAGGGCGCTATCACAGTTAGCAATACCTCTCATACAATGTCTATGGACAGAGCCCGTTCTTTACAGATAGACCGTGAGGATATGGATGAAACCGGCATTGCAAATCTTGCAGGCAAAATACTCGGTGAATATGTAAGAACAAAGGTTGTTCCTGAATGTGACGCCTATGTTCTTTCCAAGATGGCAAGTATCGCTATGGATATGGATAACACCGTTGACGGCGATGTAGCTGCCCCCTTAGCATCTCTTCACGATTTAATCTGTGAGGTTCAGTCAAGAGTAGGCTATGACGAAGAGCTTGTAGCCTTTGTAAACAGCGGTATGTATGCTCAGCTTCAGGCATCTGACGAATTAAATCGCAGTATAGTTGTTTCCGATTTTAAACAGGGTGAGGTTAACCTAAAGGTACAGAGCTTTAACGGAGTTGCAATTTTACCCGTTGTAAACGAGCGTATGAAGACCGAATTTATATTCAACGATACCGAAATCGGCGGCTTTAAACCGGCTGCTGACTGCCGCGACATTTATATGCTTGTATGTCCTAAATCCGCAGTACATCTTGTTAAAAAGACAGAAAGTATGCGTATTTTCACACCTGAGCAGAATGTTGACGCAGATGCTTATAAGTTCGATTACCGTATCTATTATGATGCTTTCGTAAACAGAAACGATATGAACTCTATCTTTGCTTGGGTATCCCCCGTAATTGAGTTTACCGCAGAGCCCGAAGATGCAACTGCTTCTGTAGGCGGACAGGCAGTGCTTTCTGCAGATGTAGAGGGCGCTACTGCATATCAGTGGTTTAGCTGTGACGCAAATAAATCCTTCATAAAGCGTATTGCTAACGCTACCGCTGATAGCTACACATTCTCTGATACAGACGAAAAGGGTGAATATCACTTCTTCCTCAGAGCTTACCTTAACAGCTTCACCTATAAAGACAGTGAGGTTGTAACCGTTAAGGTACAGTAAATTTTATATACAATCAAAGGTCGGGGGCAATAGCCCCCGGTTTTTGAATAGAGCAAAAAGGAAAGGAGATTATTATGAAGATAAATCCTACTCAAATTTTTAAGGAATACGAAGACGGTATTAACTTTAAATCTGCAATAGGTAGCAGAGGTCTTTATGAGCAAAACAAAATCAACGAGCGCTTCTTTATAGGTGATCAATGGCATGGCGCTAACTGCGGAAACGAGCGACCGCTTGTTCGTCACAACATAATAAAGCGAATAGGTGATTTTAAGATGTCGAGGGTTTTAGCGTCGCCAATTTCGGTAAGATTCAGCGCAGACGGAATACCCAACACCATTGGCATTCAAAAAAAGCACACGCGAGGATTAAGTCCTCAGAATTTAGAATTTTTCAATTCTAAAGCCGATAATGAAGAGATAAATCTCGTTATGTCGGCTCTCGGCAAATATCAAAAGGTAACTGCCGAGAGGGTAGGGCTTAACAGCCTTTGCTCAGAGCTTCTGCGAAATGCCTACATAGGCGGTACGGGTGTGCTTTATACCTATTGGGATTCTTCGGTTAAAACAGGTCTTTATGCAGACGGTCTTGAAAATACTGCTATCACGGGGGATATTTGCTGTGAGGTGTTAAAGCTTGAAAATGTTTATTTCGGCGACCCGACCTTAAATTCTGTACAGGAGCAGCCCTATATAATAATTGCGGCAATGCAAAATCTTGACGCAGTTTTAAAAGAGGCAAGGGCTAGCGGTGCTACAGAGTATGATTTAAAGAGAATTGAATCAGACAGTGAAAACGGCAAGGTTTTAGTGCTTACAAGGCTTTATAAGCAGCGCTCATCAAACGGTGATATTACTGTTAAATGTATAAAGGTTTCAGAACACGCCGTTATAAGAGATGCCTTTGATACGGCACTTCACCTATACCCGATAGCAATTTTTAACTGGGAATCACGCTCAGACAGAATTTACGGTGAGAGCGAGGTTACCTATCTTATCCCCAATCAGATAGCCATAAACCGAATGATAACGGCTCAAGTGTGGGCGTCTATGATTACGGGTATGCCGATGATGGTTGTAAACGGAGATACCGTTTCGGGAGAGCTTACTAACGACCCCGGTCAAATCATAAAGATTTACGGAAGCAACGAAGATGTTGCGGGGGCTGTAAAGTATGTAACACCGCCTGATTTCAGCAGTAATTTCGGTCAGAGCATTGAAAATCTCATTAAAAACACATTAACTCAGAGTGGTGCTAACGAAGCGGTATTAGGAGATAGCAGGCCTGATAACGCAACAGCTATTATAACACTTCAAAGGGCGGCAACTATGCCTATTCAGTTGGTTAAAAACCGATTTTATGCCTTTGTTGAGGATTTTTCAAGAATATGGGTAGATTTCTGGATTACTAAATACGGTAACAGAAAGATAAAAATCGAGGACGAAAACGGAATTTGGTATATGCCCTTTAATGCAGAAAGATATAAAAATCTTATTGTAACCGCAAGGGTAGATGTAGGTGAAGATACAACATACAGTGCGGCAGAAACTGTTAACACCCTTACAAGTCTTTATGAAAAGGGAATAATTACAAGGCGTCAGTATCTAAAACGGCTTCCTAGCGGAATTATACCCGATATAACCGAACTTATCTTAGAATCGGAAGAGGAGGAAAATGATAATGACGGGGAATGATATTTTAAAAATTTCGGCGTCCCTTTTAGGCTATACCGACACAAACGGCGAGATGGAAGGTCTTAAAACAATTATAAACCGAGGATGCGAAATTATTAATCAGATATGCTTTGATTTAGAAATTCCGAAAATTTCTATGCTTTCAGAAAAGTTGACCCTCTCCCAAAAGGCAGAAGAGCTTCTTATATACGGGGTTTGTATGCTGATAGCACTAAACTGCGAGGATACCGATAAAAGCGAACTGTTTACAAGACTTTATAATATGAAAAGGGCAGGCTTTAAGTCCAATATAACCACTAAGCAAAATGTTTTGTCCTTTAATAACGGCGGTGAATAAAATGAAATTTCCGTATTTAAGCAAGAAAAACTTCTTAAAGGAAAAAAGCGTAGAATGGGGAGAAAACACAAGCGGCGAAAACTTTCTTATAAAAGACGGTACACTTATTGGAAGAAATGGACTTTTTACAAGCGAAGAATTTATCATTGAACAGGATAACAGTAATGATGAGATTGTAAAGGCGCTCACCGTTCAGCCAGAGAAGATTTTTGTGGACGGTCGTGAATGTTATATCGGCTACACGGTTTTATCGGACTACGATTCTTACCAAAAGGCAAATGTTTATCTTATATTTGCTAAAAATGAGATAAAAAGAATCGGAAGTATATATTTTCAGCGTGTAACCGACGGAGTTTTTTATGTGCCCGAAAGCATTATTTTTTATAAAGCTAGAAGCTTAAACGGCGGCGGAATTTATGCTCTTTCAAACCTTTACAATTGCGACAGCGGTCAGGGTGAAAAGGGGTATGCGATTTTTGAAATCAGTGAAGATTTTTCAGAGTGGAACAGGGTGTCAGAATCCGATTTTTATATTCCTACCATTTATTATAACGGCAGGGGTAACAGATACGGAGAACTGCCGAGCTCATATAATTTTGAAAAACCTACCGAGCTTGAGTCAAGAAATCTTTTAACAGGTCTTTTTTATGCCTATTTCAGTACAGACGGGCTTTCCTATTCTTTTCAGCTACCTTTATCCGATATTGAAAATTATTCGGTGGTTTGCGATTTTACTTATAAAAAAGGCAAGACTTGTTCCTGGTGCGTGCAAGAGGGAGCTACCTCTGATACCATAAATGTGTTTGATAAGGAAGTGACAATGCACTGTAACCGAAAAACAGGTACAATTACATTTAGCGTAGACGGAGTGGGATATCCGCTAGCAATGATGGATGACGGCGTTCAGAACAATCTGAAAATACACGCAACAAAAACTCTTGATAGCGGTCTTAAAAGGGTATGCACCTCAAAGGGTGTTCTTTGTGCCGATTCTAAAATACTCCTCTTTTCAAACGATAAGGCAGCTGGTGAAATACTTCTTTCAAGCTTTGAAAACCCACTTTATTTTAAAAAAGACACTACTCTTACAGTCGGCGATGAAGCGGAAGAAATAACCGCACTTAAAAACAGCGGTAAAACCATAACCGCCTTTAAAACTGACGGTATATACAAGGTGGATATAAAAGACGGCAAGCAAATCGCCTTTAACGAGCTTATATCAGAAGTGGATAAGGCGTTTTATGAGCCTGAAAAATTAAGTGTATCACCTATAAATCGGGATATCGGTACAAGCTTTTCAAAAACTGTAAAGTATATAAACGGAAGCTTTATTTTCAGGGCTGATGATTCACTTTATCTTAGCCCTGATGGCAGTGGAAAAACCTATAAAATTTTGGATTCCTTGAGTGAAAAGGCGGGGGATAACTATAATGATGCTTTTGCCTTTATCTTTAGTGAATTTTATGCTTTATCCCTCGGCAACAAGATATATCTTGCCGATATTACATCGCTTAAAATAGCCGATAATGTAGCGTCGGTCAATTGGTATTCACTAAGTTTTCCAAAAGAAGTTTTATTCTTATCGGCAGGTGATTTTGAGGGTGAACCCGTAATCTTTTGCAGTAGTTTATTATCCAATATAAATTATATAGGATGCTTTAAGGGTGATAAAGATATTTGCTTGGAACTTTCATATTATCAGCCTGTCTTTAAAAGCTTTGATATTTCTTGCAGTTTTAAAACCGATTATTTGGGCCTTTCTTCAAGAAAACTTGAAAAACTCGATTTAAAGGTGAAAAACAGTGCTAAAATGTGTATATCGCTCTTGGATGAATCGGAAAGGGAAATTTTCAGAGATTTTATCGAGGTAGGAAAGAGTGAAGAAAAAGTTAAAAATATTACACTTTATCCGTCATTAAGAACGAGTGGCGCGAGTATACAATTAGTGTGGAAGGGAAATTTATCGCTTTTAAAATTTAAAATTTTATATAAATAAAATTAGGTGAGTTTATGAAAAGAGTGCTTTTGATTATTTTGTCTTTAGTAGTTTTATTAAGTGGATGTTATGGTAAAAATCCAAGTGAAAAGACAGATAAGATTATCGGCGTTTGGATTTCCTGTTTTGAGCTTGATAATTTGCTTTCTTCAAATGATTTTAAAGCCTCTTTTCAAAAGACGGCAGAGGAGCTTGAAAATCTTTTTGTAACAGATGTTTTTATACATGTGCGCCCCTTTGCCGATTCTATTTATAAGTCGGATTACTTTCCGCTGCGTAAAACGGTAAAAGATATCGAGTATGATGTGCTAGAATATATAATAAATGTTCTTCACAAAAAGAATATAAGGGTGCACGCTTGGATAAATCCTTATAGGGTGAAAACGGGAGACGCCGACCCTGAAACCTTAGATAAAGATTCTATCATATACAAATGGATAAAGGATAGTGAAAAATCTAGCAATATAGCTTTTGCAGACGGGATTTATCTTAACCCCGCATCAGAGGAAGCAGTTACGCTTATAATAAACGGGATAAAGGAAATTTTAGAAAAATACGATGTTGACGGCATACATTTTGATGACTATTTTTATCCAACTAAGGCCGAAGATTTTGATAAGATAAGTTTTGAAGAATATAAATCTAAAGCCGATACTAATTTATCCCTTGAAGATTGGCGAAGAAATAATGTAAACAGTTTTATAAGCAGTATAAGTCTTATGAAAGCCCAAGAAAATGAGGATATAATATTAAGCATAAGTCCTGCGGCGTCGGTTGATAAAAACTATGATAACCTTTATGCAGATATAAAATATTGGCTAGATAGCGGTTATGCCGATTGGATAATTCCTCAGCTTTATTTTGGTTTTAATTATCCGATGGATGAGTATAAATTTGAAAAACTTTTAAAGTCTTGGGTAAATATTTGCGAAAATACAGAAACAAAACTCATAATAGGCTTAGCGCCATATAAAATCGGTAACGATACCGACATAGAAAGCGAAGAATGGAAAAGCGGCAACATAATTTCAAAGCAGGCAGAAGATTCGTTTAACAGTACACAGGGTATTTGTCTTTTTTCATCTTCTTCACTTTTAGGTGAGAGTGTCTTTCAAACAAAAGAAAGGGAAAACCTTTATAAGTTTTTAAAAGAATACATACAGTAATAAAATGCAGAGTCTAAAAAAATTAGGCTCTGCATTTTGTTCTAAAGGGGACAAACCGTTCATATATTTTAAAAAAGTGAGGTGCAAAAAATGGAATTTGAAAACAGATTTGATACGGCTCTTTACGGTGTGCCCGAGAGTATCAGGAGGACTCTTTTATTTCTGCCCGAAAGTTTAAAAAACGAAACCGAGGAGATAAGGCTAAGGTCGGGGCTCCCCTTAACCCTTACCGTAAGGGGAAAAACCTTTTTTCTTAGAAAAAACGGAGAGATAATAGATTTTATCACAAGAGACCTTTTAACAACAAAGAAGGACGAGGTGTACGAGTCGTTTAAGCTTATTTGCAAGAACTCAATTTATGCCCACGCCAAAGAAATAAAAAGCGGATACATAATGATGCGTTCAGGGCATAGAGCGGGGATTTGCGGCAGAGTTGTAGAGGAGGGAATGAAGGATATTTCCTCTATAAATATACGAATAGCACGGCAGATAGAGGGGGCAGCCGACCGCCTCGCCGAGAGCTTTGACGGCGGCGGAATACTGATAGCGGGTCCCCCCGGAAGCGGCAAAACGACGGTACTCAGAGACCTTATAAGACAGCTCTCAAGCGGAAAGACAGGCTTCTTTATGCGAATAGCGGTAATAGATTCTAGAGGTGAGCTGTCAGGCAGCTATGAGGGCGAATGTACTAATGATTTAGGTCCTAATACCGATGTGCTGCTTTGTGAAGATAAGGCGGTAGGGTCACTTATGGCGCTCAGGACTATGTACCCCGATATTATAGCCTTTGATGAAATCGGTACGGCTTTAGAACTTAAAAGTGTTGCCGAAAGTTTTAATGCGGGGGTAAGTCTTATAACAACCGCCCATATAGGCTCAAGAGATGACTTGCAGCGCAGAAGTGTAACCAAGGCTCTTCTTAAAAGCGGAGCGGTATCTGTAGTGGCGGTTTTGCCATCCGATATAAATTCCGAAATGGAGATTTTTAGTATAGAGGAGATTTTAAGTGAGTTTGATAATTAAGGTGATAGGTGCACTTATACTGATTTTAAGCTCCACTCTTTGCGGTTTTTATGCAGCCCTTACCCTCAAACTTCGGGAAAGACAGTTATCAAATTATAAATGGTACATAACAGAACTCAAAGAAAGAATTTTTTATGAAGAAACCGAGGCAGACCCTCTTATAAAATCAATTTTCGGTGACAGCGGTACAGTAAAGAGGATAAAAGGCAAATACTATATTTCTGATAAATCCCTTAAGAATAGGGATAAAGAAATTTTAAATGAATTCTTTTCAAGGCTTGGCAGCAGTGAAAAGGAGAGCGAAATTGCAAGGGCAGAGCTTTGTTTATCTCTGCTTGAAGCCGAGAGAATTACCGCTGCAAAACAAATTGAGGAGAGGTCCAGACTTTATAAAATACTTGGGGTTTGCGCGGGTGCAGTATGCAGTATTTTGCTGATTTAAGTTAAAACTTTGAGGTAATTTAGAATATGGATGTAGATTTTATTTTTAAGATAGCGGCGATAGGAATAATTGTTACGGTGTTAAATCAGTTGCTTGTCCGTTCAGGGCGCGAGGAACAGGCAATGCTTACAACTTTGGCGGGGTTAGTAGTGGTATTGCTTATGATAGTAGGCGCCATTGCAGACCTTTTTGAAACTGTAAAAAGTCTTTTCGGGTTATAAAAATGGATATATTTAAAATTTTATCGCTTTGCCTTATAGTTGCCGTTTTGGGACTTTTCTTAAAACAATATAAAGGAGAATATACTGTTGCTATTACCCTCAGCGGCGGTGCTATTATTCTTATTTTAATTTTGAATTCGCTCTCTCCTGTATTCGAGGAAATAAGAACAATTTTATCGGGAAACGGCATAGACAATATTTATCTTAAAATAGCCCTGAAAACTTTGGGTATTGCATATATTACCGAATATGCCGCAGATACCTGCAGAGACTGTGGACAGAGCGCTATGGCTGCTAAGGCTGAGCTTGTAGGTAGGGTTGCCGTTTTTATAGTTTCGATGCCTGTTTTAACTTCGGTTTTAAGGACAGCCCTTAAATTTGCAGGTGAGTAGTATGAGATTTTTTGCGGTATTAGTGTTGTTGATTTTAAGTTTTATAAGTCCTGTTTCGGCAGAAAGCTATGATATAGATAAAAACGATACGGTTAAAAATTCATTAAACGATGATGTAAGAGATTATTTTGATACAAACGGGATAGATATAGAAACTGACGAATGGGTGAAAAATATTACCCCCGAAAATGTTTTTTCGCATATTTTAGGAGTTTTAAGGGGTGGACTCAAAACCCCTCTTAAAACAGGAGGACTTGTTTTGTCAATAGTGCTTATCTCGTCAGCGCTCGGCGCTATTGGTAATAAGGAGTCATTTTCGGCAGCCATTTATGCAAGTAGCATTTCGGCGGCGGGAATATTAATTTCGCCCGTATATCTTACCGTTTCAGCGGCAATAGGCGCTATTAAAGGGTGTACAACCTTTATGCTTTCCTTTATACCCGTTTTTGCGGCGGTGGCTACGATGTCGGGTAATGTTACCTCTTCGCTTTTAATGAGCGGACTTTTACTCGGCGCAGCAGAGGGGGTCGGCATTATTGCTTCTTTCTTAATTCTGCCGCTTATGAGCGGATATTTAAGTTTAGGAATTTGCTCGTCGGTATCGCCTCTATCAAGCGGTACGCAGGGTATTGACGCCATAAAAAAGATAGCCTTTTGGGCGCTATCCCTCGTAACAACCGTATTCTTAGGAATTTTAAGCATACAAACTGCCGTAACAGCCTCGGCAGACTCAATTACAATCAGAACATCAAAGTTTATAATAGGCACCACGGTTCCCGTGGCAGGTACTGCCGTTTCAGAAGCGGTATCTACGGTTACTGCCTCAATGGGACTTTTAAAATCAACTGTAGGAATTTACGGGATAATAGCAGTAGCGGCAATATTTCTTCCAATATTAATAGAAATATTACTTTGGCGTGCTGTTATGATGATACTTAATTTTGTTTCGTCAATTTTATCCGAAAACAAAATTTCGGTTCTTTTTAAAGCGGTAGATCAAATGTTTTCTTTTTTAGTAGGAATAATTATTCTTACTGCTTGTGTCTTTATAATATCCTTGGCTGTAGTCATTACAATAGGTAAAGTACAATGAACTCATTTACTCAGTTTATAATAACCTTTTGCTGTGTTTCAATGCTTTTTGGCGGTCTTTATCTTTTAAAGCCGTCTATGAAGTCTGAAAAAACAGTTAAATATGTTTTTAGCCTGATTTTTATATGCGCCTTGGTTTCGGCTATATCTAATTTTAAAATAGAAGATATAGAGTTTGACCTCAAAAAGCAAAACACTCAAAGTAATTACACTGAGGTTGCCGAATATACTTTAAAGCTCACTTTTGAAGAGGCGCTAAGGGGGCAAAATATTAAATTTTCAAAAATAACTGTTTGTACGGATAAAAATAGAGAGGGCGGCATAATTATTAGTAAGGTAACGGTTTTTTCATCAGAAAATCCCGATAAGATAAAGTCTGTTTTAGGGGGAAATTCAGCGGAATATGAAATAGAGGTAATATATGAGTGAATATTTTAATAAAATTAAAGAAAAGGTTAAAAATCCAAAGCTGCTTATCATATTAGGAATTATAGGAATTGCCTTGATTTTGGTTTCAAGTCTTTTTGAGGGAGAAAAAAGCGCTAATACCTCTGCTGTCTTGACAAGTGAGGAAATCAGCACCGAGGAATACCGTGAAAACCTCGAAGAGAATATAAGTGAAATTGTAAAAGGCATAAGCGGAGATAAGAGGGCGACGGTGGTAATAACCCTTGAAAGCGGCATTCGCTATGACTATGCGGATTCCTTTGATACGAGCAGCTCAAATTCTACTGCCGAAACATCGCAGAACGAAAGCAGTAGTTCTTCAAAAACCTATATCACCTTTCGCACTGACGACGGGGGAGAAAAACCGCTTATCATAACAAAAATAATGCCTGAAGTCAGGGGAGTGGCAATTGTATGCGAAGGGGGAGATAACGCCGAAATTTCAGAGAAAATTAAGTCCGCTGTAACGGCGGCATTAAATATTACTTCTAAAAGAGTTTGTATTGCAGGAGGATATATAAATGAAAAAAGGTAAAGTATTTACAAAAACTCATATCGGGTTAGTTGTTATGGTTTTAGCACTCGGCGCTGCCGTGTGGCTTAATATGAAATTCTCTTCCGAAAAATATCTAGGTGAGGCAACCTATGTAAACGGTGGCAGCTCTGCTGTAGAAACGGGCGCTAAGGCTGAGAGTGAAGATTATTTTGAAACCGCTAAAAAGGATAGGGAAAAGGCAAAGACTGACGCCGAAGAACTAATAACCGAAACACTTAAAAAGTCACCTTTAACCGATAAAGAAAAGCAAGAGGCGGTTTTGCTTACAAAGGAACTAGCCTCCAGAATTGAAAGCGAATCAAACATTGAAACACTTTTAAAAGCTAAAGGCTTCCCGAAAGCACTAGCTGTGCTTGGTGATAAAAATATAACTGTAGTTGTTAAATCAGACGGTCTTACGACGGCTCAAACACTGCAAATTCAGGACATTGTAACGGGAGAAACTAAAATTCCTTTAGGAAATATTAAAATTGTTGTTGTAAAATAGTTGAGAATTTTTTAAAATGTGTTATAATATATGTAGAATTATAACTACGGAGGAAAGTATAATGGAAAATAATAAGACCGAGCTTTCTGTAAATACCCAAGTTTTAGAGAAGATGGCTGAGATTGCTGCAAAGGAAATTGAGGGTGTTAGCGGCATTTGTAAAAAGGCTGTTGATATCAAGGGTGCAGTAAAAACCAAGAGTGCATTTAAAGGCGTTGTAGCAGAAAATGTTAATGGTGCAATAAAGATTACCGTTTATATAACCGTTAAGAGTGATGCTAAGGTGCGCGAAGTTGCCGAAGCCGTTCAGAAGAATGTTAAGGATAAGATTCAAACTATGACAGGCACTGCCGTTACAACAGTAAAGGTTGTTGCTGCAGATATTGATTTTGAAGAACCCGCTTTAGAAGAATAATCATTAAAAATCAAGGGTAGCTTTACGCTACCCTTATAAAATTTTGTTTTTTACTTGACTTTTTAAGGCTTTTGAAGTAAAATTACATTGTTGCCGCTATACATAGCAAAATATGTGGGTGTGTGGCGGAATTGGCAGTTTCTGTTTGAGCGCTGCCTGTGGCAGAAGAAGCGAAAACAAGAAAGGCGCAGCGGTCGAAAATTTATCGTCGCTCCAAGACGGAGAAATTTTCGGGCACCGCAAGAGTCACGCATGCGGCGTAGATTTTAGTTTGAGTTAAATTTGTAAAACAGAATATTGATTTAATATATGCGGGTGTGGCGGAATTGGCAGACGCACCAGCCTTAGGAGCTGGCGCCTTCGGTGTGCAGGTTCGACTCCTGTCACCCGCACCAAGAGAGACGGTTTTTTAACCGTCTTTTCTTTTTTCTCAAAGTATACTGAAAACCGCTTAAACAAAGGTTTTTTAAGGTGTTTAAAAGTTGCGAATAGTATTTATTGAGAAACATATAATCGGTTTGCGTGGCAACCTTTTGGCAGCCCGGTGGCAACCTTCCGGGAAAATCAAGGTATTGATTAACAAATGATATGACGAAAAAGGAAAAGCTCCTCGCACACACGCACGAAGTAAAAGAGGGGTTGAGGAGTGAGCAGACAGAGAGAAAATCAATTTTTACTCTATTTTGTTTCTCACATGCGTGCGCACATAGTAACTTATCATTTTTTAACATTTCTCTTGGTTCGCTCTTGGTTCGTTTGTTCTGATGGGCGACTATATACCGTATTAGAAGAACAAAACCGCTCCCGATTAGTTCGAGGGCGGTTTTAAATAGTTTATATAAGACCCATAGCCTGTTTAGATATTAATGTGCGAATTTCATCATCGAAGGGAAACGTTTTATCGGAATCACTGAATTTAATTCCTCTAACTTCTCCAAAGCGAATTACATCTTTAAAGAGTTTCCTTAAGCTGATAAAGGTTGATGTCTCAGACTGCTCTATATTCTGCGCTTGGATAATCAGTGGGTTAATAGCGGCTTTTACACTTGCGGTATATTCGCTATACCCATATTTTGATAGTTCTACACCGTAATTTTTAAAAGCGGCGGCTATTGCCAAAAGTGCCTGATACTGTCCGGCAAAATTAAGCTTAATACTGTCTATAACCTCACTCGGCAAGTGACCTTTGGCGGCATTGATAGCGGCTAAAGTATTAGAGAATTCAGGTACATCAAGCTCCAAAATCTTTTCGTTTTCAAGCTCTATCGATATAATAGCGTTAAGCTTTTCTTCTACTTTGTCCTTAAGTTCGCTGTGTTTTGCTATGTAGTTATTTCTTAACTCGGCGATTCTATCATTTTTCAGCTTTTGGGAAATCATTTCATCAGCTGTAACAGTGTCTAAATCTGCCTTATACTTTTTAGCAACCTGCGCCTGTGTTTTTAACATTTCCACAATACTAAGGATAATGTTTTTTGTTTGTTCGTGATTTACTTTCATTTTTAATAACTCCTTTATTATTTTGATTTAGATTTTTCAAATTTTTCTTTGCGTTTTTCAAATTCTGCACGCTTTTCCTTGTCTTGAATTTCATAACCGTCAGGGGCTGCGTGCATATCCTGACGAATGCTCATTGGCTCACCATCATCAGGAAATACAAGTCCTATTATTCTGCTCATTTTTTCACCTCCTTTTTATATTCTCCCGACTTCGTCACGACTTCAATTTTTTATTTCTCGCCGCTTCCTCACCGTTTCGGCGTTAGATTTTTCGTTTTTGCCTTATTTATAATTACGAATGTCTTTAGGCTCTGCATTTGAATAATTTAACAGTAGAATTTCAATCCACGGCCCGGTAAGCTCGTCAGGGTCTGAGCCGTATTTTTGCATAAGACACCTATAATGCAGACATTTGTAAAAGCTGTAAGTTTCACAGTGTTTTGTTTTGTAATTGTCCTTTTGATATTTGACGGAAAACTCGTGAAAGCAGCGCTCAGTTACAAGACCCTCACACGCTATGGCGCATTTTGTTTCGCTTTGGTAAAATGGACATTTAATTTCTTGTGTGCCGTAGTTTGCAATAGTAATCACCTTCTTTATTGTTTTGCATTCAACTGCTAAACGGTTTAACGTCTTCAAGCGGTACGTGCATTAAACTATTTGCCTTTAAGCTATGCAGGGCGGCAACGTCGTAAAACTCACCCCTTTTAAAGTGTATTTCAAAATAGAGCGGATAATATACGACACTGTCATAGGTGACAAGAAGCTCATGCGGTATGTTTCGCTTTACTCCTCCGCTACCGTCAGGCAGTTCTGATATACCTTTGCAGAGGTTTAAATATTCTTTTCGGTTCATAGCTAAACAGTAGGCGGTGGTGGTAGCTTTGCCCAATATGTCGGGTGCCTTAATTGCTCTGTGCCTGTTGTTCCTGATAAGGTAAAGGTTTTATAATATCCGTTCCAATGGCAGAGGTCATAATAGGGGTGTCCGCTCTCGTCAATTCTTACGGTTAAATATTCGCCGTTTCTGTCGGGTATAAACTTGTTACAGTCTACCCATTCAATACTAAAATTACTGTTTTCAGGCATTTTTTACTTCCTTTCTGCTGTTGTGTAGACATTAATGTAGACCTCGAAAAGCCTTTATTTATGCGGTTTTAAGTGGGTTAGGTCTACATAAAAGCGTGTCTACACGATTTTCTTATATATACGTATAAAATAAAATATTATATATGCTATATGCGTATATATTACTTTTTACACATTATTATAAATTTTGTAGACATTGTAGACAAAAAGCGGTTAAAACCTTTATTTATGCAGTTTTCAAAGGTCTACATTCAGGTCTACAAAGGTCTACAAATCAGCACTAAAACTCTAAATCGTCATAAGCTTCAGGAACTAAACGCTTTTTTCTTCGCCATCCTCTTAAACGCTTTTGCAGTGACGGTATATAAATCGGTTTTGGCGGTCGTTCCCATTCCTTAAAGCCCTGCATAATCAAGCCTATTTCTCGGCTATCCCTTGATTTTGGTTGTGTAAATATACTTTCATTCAAAGCGTTATACCATAGGTCAAGCACGCAAGTAACGTCTTTGTCGGCAAGATATTCCCTGATTAAGTCAATCCTGTAATCATCTTCAACGGCGGCCTCTTGCTCGCTTCTTATCTGCTCTATAAGCTCACGCTTTGGGAACGGTTGCAGTTCTTTTTTATCATACAGCGTTTTAGCCTCTGCCCAACACTGCTTTATATATTCCCTTATAGACTTTTCATTTTCGCCTAAGTCGTAGCCGTCACTATTGACCTTAACAGGGAAGAAACGGCGGTTGCCTGTTTTGTCGCTTAAAAATTGCTCATTGTTTACCGTGCCTATAAATATACATTGTCGGGGGTAGTCCTTTTCGTGTTCCCGGTATGCCTTACGCAAATAGTCGCTTGTTCGGGATATAAAGGTTTTTATTGTGTCGGTGTCGGTGTTTTTTAAGGCTTTAAGCTCGCTAAGCTCACATATCCATTTTCCGCTTATTCCCTCAACGCCTTTGTTGCCGTCAATGGTGGCTAAATCGGTATAAAATTTATCATCAATAGCAAGCCAACGAATAACGCTGCTCTTGCCCTCGCCCTGAGCGGTACCCACTAAAATAATAACGCTTTCAAACTTACAGCCTGGATTATAGGCTCGGTGTATTCCTCCGGCAAATATTAAGCGGCTTGCTTCTTTGGTGTATGGTGTATTTTCGCATTGCAATATATCAGTCAAAAAGTTTTCAATGCGGCTCACACCGTCCCACTCAATTTTATTTATTGTTTCTTTAATAGGGTGGTAGGCTCTTTGTCGGCAGATACAATTAAAAGCGTCATTACACTTTGAGGGATTATGTATTTTATAATAGTCCTCTATGTATTTACGCATTTCACTTGTGTCGCTGTCCTCCCATTGCCTGACAACTCCATTTTCTACAATTTCGGGCATATTGGAAAGCAAATTAAACCGCAAGCCCTTAAAGTGTGGGTCGTTTTTAATTATGCTTTCATAGTTTCCGATAGTGTTTTTAATTTTACCGTGTTCGTCAAGTTCTACAGGTATTTTAGGCTTCGGACGGTTATATTGTTCAGAGAGTTTCTTTTCTTCCTCCCGGTACGCCTTTATAAGTTCCGCTGCCTCTTTATCACAGCCTAACTCTTTGGCTCGTTTCTTCACCATTTGCAAAGCTCGGACTTTTGTTATAGTGTCCTCGATATCAAAAACGGCGTTAAGCGTTTCATCGGAAAGCAGCTCCGCAGCATCCATTCCTTGCATAAGCTCTAAAAGGTCGACTTCTTCCTCTGTGTTATCATTTAAAATCTCTTTTTCATCGTTCATTTGCTTTTTGCTTACTCCTTTCAATTTCTGCACAGTCAAGTAAATGCTTTGCGTATTCTATGTTTTGTAATGCTTCTATAAATTGCGGTAGAGGCTCATCCTCAGGAGAGTTAGGGCGGTATTGCTCGATTAACCGCTCGTAATATAAAACGCGGTCAAATGCTTCCCAATAAGCAGCATCAAGTTCTCTCGCTTTGTCTTTTGCTCTTTGCTGCGCTTTTTTAATCTCTGCCGCCTCTCTTTGCCTCCTGCGGTGTTCGGTTATTGTGGGGCGGTTATAAAGCCCTAAATTAAAATCATAGTCAAGCCGAAACAATGCGGCACTAAAGCCAATATTAAAATATTTCATAACAAAGCTAATAATATCGCCACTTTCACCGCAACCGAAACAGTAATATTTACCGTTTGGGTAGATAGTAAAAGAGGCGGTTTTTTCGCTGTGCAGCGGACAACATATTTTATTTTTAATAAACCGCTCACCGGTATAGTTTTCTATCGCTTCAATGAGCGGTACACGCTGCTTGATTTGCTCGGCTATGTAGTTCATAGTGCCCTGTTTTGTAATGTCCAGGCCTCGAAGGCAGGTTTAGATACTTTTAATGCTTTACCAACTCTTATCAGAGGAAAATCTGCCCGGTACATAATCGCCCTTGCTACAGGGGGAGAGCAGCCTAACATTTTGGCAATATCTGTTGTGTTGTAAAAAGTTATATAGTCCTTTTCTTTGTTAATATCCTTTTCGCTCATTGCGGCATACCTCCGTTGATAGCTCTTATAAGCATATAGGGGAATCCGATAACGTTATACTGACCGTGTACGACTGTTTTAGGCGGTATGTTCGGGTTAATGCTTTCTAAAACTATAGTTTGACTGTTAAATTTTGTAGCTTTCCTTAACTCGAAAAGGTTATCTATTTCTACAAGATAAACATTTGAGTGGTTAGGCTTTGTTAAGTCGCAAGATATAATAAGCTTGTCACCGTCAAGATAATAAGGAATGTACGCATTGCCTGATATGTTCATCACTATGTAATTGTCAGGGTTTCCCTCTAAAAAGGTGTCGGGTATATTTAGCGTGTCAGTTCCGCCTGAATACTTGATATTACTCATTGTTGGTCAGCTCCTTTAACTTTGCTTGCATATCACAAATTAATTTATTTATTCGCTCGGTAGTTTGTTTTAGTGCAATAGACAGAATGTATAAAGCGCGTCTTGATATTTCAGAGTCTCCTTCGCTTTGTGCAATTTCAAGTGCGCCGAAAGTGGCGGAAATAGCAGATAAAGCAGCACTTTCAGTTTCAAGCATGTCTTGAATTTCTTCTAATTCTTTGATTTTTTCGTTTTCCATAATATTTTAACCTCCATTATTGACAACGAAGGGCAGAAGGTGTTATAATAAATCTGCCCTCTATGGGTGTTCATTTGTTTGACTGTAAGCGTGTGCTTTGCCGTGCGTTGCTTACGGTCTTTTTTATTTCCTCGTAGTCCATACCTAAATCAATAAGTACGGCTATTTGGTTAGATACTACCTGCAAGGCTTCAAGCTCCTCAGCAGAAAGAAAACTAACTGCCGTACTGTTCGGAGCCGCTCCACGTTCTTTCTTTAAGACTGCTGCCGTTTTGCCTGTGACCTGCTTATACGCTAAATCGGTAAATGATTTATAAGCCCAACGGTTTAAGTCAGGGCGGTCTTTTATAGCGTCTGTTAGTTCACGGCGGATAGGTTTCAAGTCAGCTCTTGCCTGTTGTCGTTTCATCAGTTCGGCTCTCATCAGGAAGAACTGACGGACAAGCTCTTTCTTAAATGCTCTCACGGGAGCGGTGTTTTGTAGGTATGTAATTAACAAGCTCGCCTGTAATTCATTGAGTTTATAGTTCTTTTCGGGTCTGCCTCTACCGGTTATTTTCGACATTTCAAATGTCAAAATTCCGAACTCCTCAAGGTCATTTTTGTGGCTTCTGATTAACTGTTTAATCGCTCTGTGTTCTATCAGTGCGTACTCAGCTATCACTTCCGAAGTAGTGAACGGCTCTTGATTTTTGATACCGTTCCTGATAAATACCATATTAGTCATTTGGTAAACCTCCTTTTAAGCTTCCTGAATAGTAGCCGCTCGATTATCGCTATTTTCCGCTCGTTAATAAGTCCATAAATAGCAATGCCGCAGATAATAAACTCGATAACGGTTTGTACTATGTGGGTGGGTGTCATTTTGCTAGCCTCCTTGTTTGCACGATATGTGCAATTTAATTATAAAAAATAGCCTGTACGGTGGTGTTATAGTATTCGGCAAGTTTTAACTTGATTTCATCTCTTGCGATTCGTTGACCTTGCTCATACATAGCAAGAGCCGAAACGCTTATACCGACAGTATTCGCCACTTCTTGAAGCGTTTTATCGCCTCTTAACTCTTTTAAGGTTTGACCAATTTTTGCACTATTCATTCGGGTAGCACTCCTTTCATTAAAATTATTCTTTGCACGATATGTGCAATTACAAGATAACACACAAAAATATAAAAGTCAAGCAAAATTTCACACTTCGCAAAATTATTTGTTGACTTTCTCACAGATTGTGTATATAATTACATTGTGGAGGTGCTAATATGTCTATTTTTGGCAGTAGATTAAAAGCGTTGCGTGATGAAAACAATTTAACACAAACGCAGTTATCTAAAAATTTAGGTTTAGCTTTTAGCACAATAAGTATGTATGAGCGTGGTGTCCGTGAACCTAAATTTGAAACATTAGAAATTATAGCCGATTATTTTAATGTAACTATTGATTATCTGTTGGGAAAAACAAATATCCCAAATTCAGCAGCAGAACTAATGCTACCTACAAATATAATCCCAATGCCTAAAATGCGAAAAATACCTTTACTTGGTACTATCGCCTGCGGTGAGCCGATATTAGCACAGGAGAATATAGAGGGTGATGTTTCCGTTCCTGATGATATAAAAGCAGATTTCGCCCTGCGGTGCAAAGGTGACAGTATGATAGACGCTAATATTTATGACGGCGATATAGTTTATATAAAGCAACAGCCAATAGTTAATAACGGTGAAATTGCCGCTGTTTTGATAGGGGAGGAAGCAACACTTAAACGCTTTTATCAAAGCGGCGAAACAATAACACTTATGCCGTGTAATACAGCACTTAAGCCGCTCGTATATACAGGAATGCAATTTGAAGAAATAAGCATACTTGGAAAAGCAACTTATTATTTAAGCCGTGTTAGATAATTATATTGTAAGGGGTGTATTCAAATGAAAGTAAAAACTTTTTCTGAAAGATTAAAAGAAGCCTTGCGTATAAGAAATGTACGACAAATTGAATTATCTGAAAAGGCTAATATTCCTAAAAGTGCGATATGTCAGTATTTGAGTGGAAGATTTTCACCAAAACAAGACCGTTTGGCTGATATAGCTGCCGCTTTGGAAGTTTCGGAGGCGTGGCTAATGGGTTATGATGTACCAATATCACAAACTCCATTACAACAGCCCACAGAGCAGAAGGCCCCCACCGTCACCGACAACGATTTAAAAGCCGCATTATTTGACGGAAACAAAGAGGTAACTGAGGAAATGTGGGACGAGGTTAAACGCTATGCTCGATATATTCGGGACAGAGAAAACAGCAAGAAGGGATAACGAAGCCGCACCGAAGCCGCACAAATAGCATAAACGAAGCAGTGAGGAAGCAGTGAGAAATTTCAAAAAGTGGTGTTTTTATCCGCTCGACATTCAAGGGCTTTAATTTCTCAAATGCTTAACGCTTTTTAGCCGCCTTTCGTATTTAACTACAAAACAATACACTTTCACACAAAAACACAAAACCGCTTTAAAGGGCAAATAAACGAAGATTTAAGCAATATGAAAATCAAATAAAAAAAATAACGGCTTTGCCGCTCCGACCAAAGAAAAGCAAAACCGTTACTATGAAAACCCCTTGACTGCGCAGGGAGTGATTATATTATATAATTACTCCTTTGTTTAGTCAAGTAATTTTGATTAGATAAGGAGTTTTTTATTATGGGAAAAAGGGCAAACGGCGACGGTGCTATATATTTTAGCGAAAAAAAGGGTAAATGGGTAGGTCAAATCACTTTGGGCTATGATGAGAACGGAAACCGCAAGAGGAAAACCGTCTACGGCTCTACCAAAACAGAAGTTAAGCAGAAATTAAAGCAAATTGAAATTGGCATTTATACAGGTGAATATCTAGACAAAAGCAATATTACGATTTATCACCTTGCAAAACAAATACTTGATGATGACTTTAACGCGAATCTAATAAAAGAAAATACCTATTATCGACATATTGAAACGCTGCGCCGCCTTAAAGAGATATACAATACACCACTACAAAAAGCTACTGATTTGCAAATAAAAGCATTTTTATTAAAAGAGCAGACTTATTCGCAGTCGGTTATAAATAAAGATTTTAGGCTATTAAACAGAACATTTAAAGAGGCTATCAAAAAGGGCATTATAACTAAATCTCCTATGGAAGATATGAAAAAACCAAAAACCGCTCAAAAGGGTGAAAAGACAAGAGCTTTAACTATAGAGGAACAAAACAAGCTGCTCACCGTTCTTTTAACCCAAGATATTAAATACAGTCATCAGCTGCTCTTGTCTATGTTTACCGGTATGCGAATGGGAGAAATTAACGCGTTATCTGATGACGATATAAATATTAATTTCAAGCGGATACAAGTAAATAAAACAATAACACGCGGCGAAAAAGGTCAGGCCATTATGGGCGATACTGCAAAGACGGAGGCAGGAACTCGAACAATACCGATAACAGCTGATATTATGCGCCTACTGAAAGAGATAAAAATAGTAAAGGGAAATAGCAAGTTATTATTTACGAAAAACAATGACGGTGTAACCTTGTTAAACACTTCTGAAGTCAACAATGCTTTTCAGCGCATACTAAAGAAATATAATATAATCGATAATAAGGTTAAGGGCCGTGTAACAGTTCACTCCCTGCGCCATACCTACGCTACCCGCTGTATTGAGAGCGGCATGCAACCTAACACGCTTAAAAAGTTATTAGGGCACGAAGATATACAGACAACGCTAAACACCTATTGCGATGTATTCGAGCGGTTGCAAAATGATAATGTTAAGCAATACGAAAACTATATGGCAAATTTAGGTATTACGCTATCAGAACAAAAGCCGCTGCCAATAAAAACAGCATAAAAAACGGTGCTTTTTTCGGCGCGTGGCAACCCTGTGGCAACCTCAAAATTAAAAAAGCGCGTATTTATGCGGTTTGTGAGCGGTTTTATCCTGTCACCCGCACCATAGAAAAACCGACTTGTTTCGACAAGTCGGTTTTTCAGTTATATTCGCCTTGCGGCGAGTTATATTGCTTCGCAGCGATATTCGGCTAACGCCGAGTGATATTGTCCTTCGGGCAGTTAAGAGGCGGATATAATATCACTGAAACCGCAGGTTTCAATATCACTTTTATGAAATAAAAATATCATTGTGCCTTAAGGCACAATATCACTAAAATATGTAGGAGTTCAAATCCTTACAAAGAATTTTTGTTTTTATATGAATATAAAATGTAACCCCCAACCTATATAGAGAGGTTGGGGGTTAAGTTTAGAGAATATTAAAATATTTAGTTAATTATCTCTTGTAGAGGGGGCCGTAAGTATTGCAAGCGCGATAATCCTGACCTTCCTTATCCATACCGAATGCATTCCAAGCAGCAGGACGGAATATATCATCCTCAGGAACATTGTGCATACAAACGGGGATACGGAGCATAGAGCACATTGTAATAAGGTCAGCACCGATATGTCCGTAAGAGATAGCGCCGTGGTTAGCACCCCAATTCTGCATAACTTCGTATGCAGTCTTGAAGGGAGAGCCTTCCTTGCCATCGCAACGGGGAGCAAACCAAGTACAAGGCCATGTGGGGTTAGTACGCTCCATAAGAGTATCAGAAACTTCGTCAGGAAGATTTACTGTCCAACCCTCAGCAATCTGTAAAACAGGGCCGAGACCTTTAACAAGGTTAAGACGAATCATTGTACAGGGCATTTCTGCCTTTGTTGT
>CAYXID010000018.1:0-27303 GCA_964465535.1 uncultured Ruminococcus sp. | reverse complement strand
CCGCGGTGTTCCGCAGATTGAAGTAACCTTTGATATCGATGCTAACGGCATCGTTCATGTTTCCGCTAAGGACCTTGGTACAGGTAAGGCTAACGATATTACTATCACCTCTAACACCAATATGTCTAAGGAAGACGTTGAAAAGGCAGTTAAAGAGGCTGAAGAATATGCAGCTGAGGATAAAAAGCGTCGCGAGGCTGTTGACGTTAGAAACAATGCAGACCAGATGATTTATCAGACAGATAAGACTGTTTCTGAGTTTGGCGATAAGTTAAGCGAAGAAGAAAAGAGCAAGATTGAAGCCGCTAAGGAAGCCTTAAAGGAAGCTTTAAAGGGTGAAGATATAGAGGCTATCAAGGCTCGTCAGGAAGAGCTCCAAAAGGAAATCTTTGCTGTAAGCGAAAAGGTATATAAGGCAGCAGCTGAAGCTCAGAATGCAGCTCAGGGTGACGCACAGTCTGCCCCTGCTGACGATAACGTTTACGAAGCAGACTATACAGACGTAGACGATAATAAATAAGCATAACTGATAATTAGAGCGGAAGTTTTCTTCCGCTCTACATAGGAGAATTATTGTGGCAGACAATAAAAGAGATTATTATGAAGTTTTAGGCGTTGATAAAGCCGTAAACGATGATGACCTTAAAAAAGCATACAGAAAAGCTGCTAAAAAGTATCACCCCGATTTGCATCCGGGCGACGCAGAGGCAGAGAAAAACTTCAAAGAGGTAAACGAGGCTTACGAGGTGCTTTCTGATAAAGAAAAGCGCGCAAGGTACGACCAGTTCGGTCACGCGGGCGTAGACCCCAATTTTGGTGCCGGTGGCGGCGGATTTGGCGGGGGCTTCGGCTTTGATGGCGATTTCGGAGACCTTGGAGATATTTTCAGCTCTTTCTTCGGCGGCGGTTTCGGCGGTGGCGGCAGACGCAACAACCCTAATGCACCAAGACGAGGTAACGATACATCTGCGTCGGTTAATATTTCTTTTGAGGAAGCGGCAAAGGGCTGTAAAAAGACCGTAAAGGTTACAAAAATAGATAACTGTTCAGATTGCGGCGGAACAGGTTGTGAGGCGGGTACTACCCATAAAACCTGTCCTGTTTGTCACGGTAGCGGACATGTTACCTCTGTTCAGCGCACCCCGTTCGGTCAGATGCAAACACAGAGCGTCTGCGGTAACTGTCACGGCTCGGGTAAGATTATAGATAAACCCTGCCGTACCTGTGCAGGTAAGGGTAGAATACGCCATACAGTAGAGAGGGAAATTGATATCCCTGCAGGTATTGATGACGGACAGATTATAAATATCCGCGGCGGCGGAGATGCAGGTGCTAACGGCGGACCTTCGGGTGATTTGCGTGTTAATGTAAATGTAAGACCGCATCCGATTTTCGTAAGAGACGGGTACGATGTTTACTGCGAAATCCCGATAACCTTTACCGAGGCGGCTCTCGGTGCCGAGATTATCGTTCCTACTCTTGACGGCAAGGTAAAACTCAATATCCATGAGGGCACCCAACCGGGTAATGAGTTTAAATTAAAGGGCAAGGGAATACAGAGGCTTAATTATTCGGGCAAGGGCGACCAGTATGTAAGAATAGTGGTTGAAATCCCTAAAGACCTCTCAAAAGAGCAAAAGCAAAAGCTTGCCGAATTTGACGAGCTCTCAAACGATAAAAACTATAAAAGACAAAAATCTTTTATGGATAAAGTAAAGGATTTCTTTAAAGATTAAAATTACAAAAGCCGAAGTAAATGAACTTCGGCTTTTGTAATTTTTAGGTGTGGCGTGTAAATTTTCGTAATATTAAGGCAGCAAAAAACATCTCAAAAAAAGTTAGTTAAAACTTTATATTTTTTGGTTGACAAAATAGATATTTATGGTATAATAAACTTCGGCACCTTTGAAAGTTGCCATTTGGGGCGTTAGCTCAGTTGGTTAGAGCATCCGGCTCATAACCGGACGGTCCGGGGTTCGAGTCCCTGACGCCCCACCATTTTTATTTTTAGGGGTATGGTGTCAACGGTAGCACACCGGTCTCCAAAACCGTTTGTGAGGGTTCGAATCCTTCTACCCCTGCCAAAAACAAAAGCAGACCTTGTGGTCTGCTTTTGTTTTTGTTTAGAATAAGAGGATGAGAACCCGTGGGGTTCGTCGTAGCAGCCCAAAAGCCGCGTCAGGCTTTTGGGACTGTGAAGTCACGAGTACAGCGAATTATTTCGGGCACCGCTCGCAGCGGTCGAAATAATGCTGACGCAGAGTATCCTTCTACCTCATCCGCTGATAAAATTGATAAGTTTACTTTTTGTGTCGGCTTTACTTATAAAAATAAAACAGCACCCTTTTCCACCAACGGAATTGGGTGCTATTCTTTTATAAATTTTATTATATCGCATACTTCACAATCAAGAGCATAACAAAGGGCATCAAGAGTTTTTGTGTTTATTGCCTCGCCTTTTTTCATTCGATGCAGGGTATTAGCAGAAAAACCTTGTTTAAAGATTAAATTATATTCGGTAATTCCCTTTTTGAAGAGTGTTTCATAAAATGGCGTATAACTAATCATTTTTTATCACCGATTTTATATTAGCATACTTTTCTTGTTGACTATGCTCAAAATGTTGAGTATAATTATTATTATCCAAAATGTATTTTTTATAATTTGGTATTTTAACCGGTTTAAGTATGATAGATTTGTAATTTTTATTTTAGATATACCTGTATAGTTAATATATTTTACTATAAGGATAAAACTGATGAGGTGAGCGTTTGTGGACGATATTAGAACAGAAAAAATGATTTCTATTGCTCTAATAATGGATAAATATAATTATCAAATTAATGAAACTATTAATAGGCGAATGAACAATTATGTCTTTCAAGCAAATACCACTATCACACACAATGATGAGTATATAAGAATAAGTACAGAAACAGGCATTAAGGGAGTATATAATGTTTTGCTTTTGTTTTCCAATGGTGCATCAAAACTTGATTTTGAATTTAGCTAGTAGGCAATGGAAAGGAAGAACCGACCAAATTGGTCGGTTCTTTGCATATATCTCAATCAAACCCGCTATTTGTCCATATTGATTTTGCAGTTGATTTTTGCTATAATAAGTCGAAAAGGAAGTGGGCTTATGCATAATTTTTTTGTTGATAAATCTCAAAAACAAGACAGTCGTTATATTATTACAGGGGCTGATTATAATCATATAATTAATGTTTTGCGAATGAATATCGGCGATTCTTTTCTTGTAAGCAGTCAAGGAAAGAGTGATTTATGTGAAATTGAAGCTTTTGACGGTGAATCTGTTACGGCATCAATTATAGAAGAAAATTATCAGAACACTGAGCTTCCTTTAAAAATTTATTTGTTCCAAGGGCTTCCAAAAGGCGATAAAATGGAGTTTATAATTCAAAAATCTGTTGAGCTCGGGGTCTATGCCATTGTACCTACCGAAATGAGCAGATGTGTTGTAAAGCTTGATGAAAAGAAAAAGAAATCAAAGGTTGACAGATGGAGGGCTATTTCCGAAAGCGCCGCGAAACAGAGCAAAAGAAATTATATACCTAAGGTTTTTGATGTTTTATCATATAAACAAGCGCTAAAAAAAGCAGAAGAGCTTGATTTACTGATTGTGCCTTACGAAAATGAGGATGGAATGGTTGCAACAAAAAATGCACTTGAAGATTTGAAAAACTGCAAATCTGTGGGTATTTTGATAGGCTCTGAGGGCGGTTTTGATGAGAATGAAATAGAGCTTGCAAGGGAAATGGGCGGTAAGGTTATTTCTCTTGGAAAACGCATTTTGCGTACCGAAACTGCCGCTATTACGACCGTTGCAATGTGTATGCTAAACACCGAAATAAATTCTAAGGAATAAGCTTATGAAACAACTGCCAACCCCTTATGTTGAAAGAATGAAAGTGCTTTTAGGCGATGAATATGCCGAATATGAAAAAGCGATGAATATGCAGCCTGTAAAGGCCTTCAGGGTTAATACCGATAAAATTTCAATGGATGCCTTTAGTAAACTTAATATATTTTCAAACGAGAAAATACCTTATGTTGAAAACGGCTTTTATCTAAATTATGAAAAGGTAGGAAATCATCCCTTTCACCACGCAGGAATGATTTATGTTCAGGAGCCTGCGGCTATGGCACCTGCCGAATGTATAGATATAAATCCCGAGTGGACGGTACTTGATATGTGCGCAGCACCCGGAGGAAAAAGCACACAAATAAAAAACAAGTTAGGTCCAAAGGGACTGCTCGTTTCAAATGAAATCATTCCCTCACGCTGCAAAATACTTACAGGCAATATTGAAAGACTTGGTCTTTTAAACACTGTTACAACCTGTATGGATACAGAAAAACTCGCAAAAACCTTCCCCGCTACTTTTGACTTAATAATGGTGGACGCACCGTGTTCGGGAGAGGGAATGTTCAGAAAAGAGGAAGTTGCAATCAGCGAGTGGAGCCTTGAAAATGTAAAAAAATGCGCTGACAGGCAAACCGAAATTTTAGAAAATGCGGTACAGGCTTTAAAAAACGGCGGCTATATTATTTATGCTACCTGCACTTTTTCCTTAGAAGAAAATGAAAAGGTAATTGATTCCTTTTTACAAAACCACCCTGAATTTGAGCTTGTGCCTGTAAAGGAAGCGGTTAAAAATCACACCTCAGACGGAATATTCTTTGACGGTTGCACCTCAAAAAACATTCACTATGCAAGGCGCTTTTATCCTCATAAAGCTCGGGGTGAAGGTCAGTTTATGGCGGTTTTGCATAACACAAATTCTGATGCTTCCCGTACACTAAAAGAGGTTAAGGCTGCCACTAAAACGGACGATATAATTTTTGAGTTTTTGGATGATGTTTTGCAGACTTACGAAAAAGATGGCGTAAAGCTATATAATGGAAACCCTGTATATTTCACACCTGATTTTAAGGTTAAAGACGGTATGGCTTTTTCTTGCGGAGTTACAATAGGTGAAGTGCGAAAAAATTATATTCAACCTCATCACCAATTTTTTATGGCTATGGGCAAGTTCTTTAAAAGAAAAATCGAACTGACAAGCGACAGCGAGGAGTTGCAAAAATATCTTCACGGCGAAGAAATAATCTGTGACTCTCAAAACGGTTGGGCGGTTGTTATGGTAGAGGGCTGTGCTTTGGGCGGCGCAAAGGTTGTAAACGGAGTTGCCAAAAACCATTATCCTAAAGGTTTGAGGGCTTTTTGATTTCAATAGTTCATACTGAATAAACCTGATAGCAATAAAAAAGGTTAGCAAGATTTTTCTTGCTAACCTTTTTGTTAGTTTTCTTTAAATAATTTTCTTTTTAGCTAAAAGCTTTAAAACCTCACAGAAAGGTACGATTGCAAGGGCAAGAAGCAAGCTTATCATAAACTCTGCAAATGATAAAGCTTCAAGCCCGAAAACTGCACCTGCGGGGGTTAGGGATAAGAATATGAGAATAAAAGCTGTAAGAAGAGTTGAAAGATTCATAAATCTGTTTGATTTAAAATCGGTTTTGAATATACTCGAATCTGATTTTACATTATAGGAATGAAAAATCTGCATAAGGCCTACGGTTAAGAAAGTGATGGTCATAGCAACCTTTGTAGTACCGCCGATTGCAAATCCAACAAGGGAAACTGCGGACATAAACAGTGCCTCGGCACCTATAAACACAAGGGCTTTCTTATTAAAAATATGGCCCTTTAGAGATAACGGACTATGGCGCATTACCGAGCTTTCTGCATTTTCCATACTAAGTGCAAATGCGGGGGCAGAGTCGGTAAGAAGATTTATCCACAAAAGCTGAACTGCCGCAAGGGGCGGGAATTTAAAAATAATCAGTCCCAAAATATAAAGAATTACTTCTGAGAAATTACAGCTTAAAAGATAGATTACAGACTTTCTTATATTCTCAAACAGTCCGCGACTTTCTTTGATTGCATTTACAATAGAAATAAAACGGTCATTTGTAACGATAATATCAGCAGAGCCCTTTGCGATATCGGTGCCTGCTTTGCCTAGCGCGCAACCCGTATCTGCGGCAGAAAGAGCGTCTGAGTCGGCAATGCTGTCACCCGTAATGGTAACCGTTTCACCGTTTTTCTTAAAGGCTGATACTATTCTTAATTTATCATCGGGAGACACTCTTGCAAAAACAGAATATTCGTTTATAACATTCGGTAAATCCTCGTCCGAAATAGCGGCAAGCTCGTCACCGCTTAAAACCTTGGTGCCATCCTTTAAAATGCCTATTCTTCGGGCAACGGCGGCCGCAGTATTGGGGTTATCACCCGTAATCATAATTGTTCTGATACCTGCTTTGTCGCATATCTCGATAGCGTCATAGGCGTCACTAATCGGTGGGTCTGCAAGGGCAACAAGACCAACAAAGGTCATACCGTTTTCTATCTCATCGGGATTTAAGTGAGCCGGAATTTCATCGAGCGGTTTTATGGCAATGCACAAAACTCTGAGTGCATCTGCCGTTAACTGCTCGTTAAGACTTAAAATTTCGTCAATATCGCAGTTTACACACTTACCTACGAGATTTTCGGGCGCACCCTTTGAAATTGCAAAGGGACGCTCGTTTATCATATTAACGGTTGTCATAATCTTTCTATCAGCATCAAAGGGGATAAAGGAAAGTCTTGGATATGCATTTTCAATATCTATTTTTGACATTGAATTATATTCGATTGATGCCTTTTCAATTGCGTTTTCGGTAGCGTCGTTATCAAGGGTAGAACAGGTTGCCGCAAGCTTTATTATTACATTGGCGTTTTCGTTTGTTTCGCCGTCGGTAAGACTATAAAGCTGTTTTCCGTCAAAAATCTTGGCAACTGTCATGGTATGTCTTGTTAAAAGACCTGTTTTATCGGCACACAAAACCGAGGTTTTACCTAGAATTTCAAGTGCGCCTGTGTTTTTGATTATTACATTATTCTGTATAATTCTGCCTATACCGAGCCCGATAACTACCGTTGCTATAGCGGGTAGTCCCTCAGGGATTGCTGCAACCGCTAAAGCAGTGGCATTTATAAGACTTTTTACGGTCATTGATGCAAAATGCGCAGCATCGAAGTTTATAAAAAGATTTATAAAGAAAACGAGTACACAAAGCAGAAGAATTGCTGTGTTGATGATTTTTCCGCTGTCCTTTAAGATGTGCTGTAGGGGAAGCTTTTCTTCACCTGTTTGCTGCTTTATAGCAGAGGTTTTACCGATTTCGGTATAAAGCCCCGTTGCTACTACTACTGCTTTTGCGGTTCCGTGAACAACGCTTGTTCCCGAATATATCATATTTGTTCTGTCGTTTTGCTCGGTGATTTCTTCAAGAAGAATATCGGCTCTTTTTTCTACGGGAATAGCCTCTCCTGTAAATAAAGCCTCATTTGTTCTGAATTCACTAGCTTCGATTATTCTGGCGTCTGCCGAGATAAAGTCACCCTCGCGCAAAACAAGGATATCACCGGGTACCAATTCGTCAGAGGGGATATTACGCTCAATACCGTCCCTGATAATTGTGGCTTCGGGGTTGGTAATACCCTTTAAAGAATTTAAAATCTTCTCGCCCGAGTGTATATGGTAGGCATTTATTAGTGAGTTTAAAGCTACTATGCCTACAATCAGCAGCGGCGAATAAAAATCTCGCTCATCATATATTATTGAAACTAAAAACGATAGTGCTGCAATAATAAGCAGAGTAATTACCATACCGCTTTTAAGCTGATTTAAAAAAATCTTTAAAAAGCGGGGCGGCTCAATATTTGTTATTGTGTTTTTGCCGTAAAAATCAAGGCGGTCATCTGCAACGCCGTTAGAAAGGCCTTTTTGAGAGTCAACCGAGAGTTCCTTAAGCACATCATCAATTTCTGAGCTATGCCAAATCATAAAATCATCCTATCACTAAAATTACTTACTACAAAATATTTTACTATATTTTGCCGCTAAAATCAACCGCAAAACTAGAGTGCGATTAATTATAGAGTGATAAAAAATATTTAAAAGGGGCAAAATACTATTTAAAAGAGGTGTTTTTTAAGTGAGAAAAAACGGATTTAAGGTGTTTATGGTGCTTATAACTGCAGTTGCAGTTTTGTTTTTTGGTATAAGCATTTTATCAGAGCAAAGCCAAAAGGGAAATCTGATAAATGAGAACCTTCGGGAGTTTACAAGGAGTATTGACAATATTACCTTGTGCCTTGAGAGAATAGGTGCACTCGGTGAAGACGCAGAATTGGGGGCAGAGGCTGAAGAGCTTTATGAAAGGATACAGTCAGCAAAAGAAAATTTCGGCAGACTGTCTTTAAAAACTAATGCTAAAAATCTTGAAAAATTTTTGTCCCAAGCTGAAAATTTTGCCCTTTCGCTCACAAAAAAAGCAATTTTAAGTGAGGGTATTGCCGATACTGATTTAGCCAATCTTCAGTCTTTAACCTTGAGCGCCAATGAAATATCGGGCATTTTAAGCTACGAAAACGAGGAAAGCTCAAACGATAACCTACATTTGAAGATGGAGGATAAGATTTCACTTGTAGAAGAAAATGTTCTTATTAAGGAAAACACACTTATCTACAAAGAAGATATTGAGAAGAGTATTGAGGTTATCTATGAGCCGCCTTTTTCAAGCGTTATAGAAGACGGAGACTTCACTTATCTTGACGCAATGCCGCAAATAAGTGAATATACTGCTAAGAATATTATTGCCCAAATTTTAGGGGAAAAGGTATATGAAAGCGAATATGTAGGGGAGTCGGATGCGTCTTCGGGTCTTTATATATTCGAAGCGGAAAATATGAGCTTTTGTGCAACCAAAAGGGGTGGTAAACTAGCTTACCTACTTGAAAGGCGGGAAGTGACGGATAAAGCACTTGGCTACAATGAATGTCTTTTAAAGGCAGAGGAGTTTCTTTTAAATGCAGGCTTTAAGGGTATGGAAGCTACCTATTATTCCTTTAAGGATAATGTATACAATATAAATTTTGTGTATAGGGACGGTCAGACACTTTGCTACGGTGACCTTATAAAGATAAGTATAGCGGCAGATAACGGCGAGGTAGTTTTATTCGATTCAAGAGGTTTTCTAGCAGGCAACAAAAGCCGTGCCTTTAAAACTGCAGAGTTTTCGAAAACACAGGCGCAAGAGAAAATAAGAGCGGATTTGAAAATTGAGAGCAGTGCGGTAGTTTTATTACCTAATGATGAAAAGAGCCGTTGTTATGAGTTTTTCTGCACCGATAGCAAAGGCCGAAAGCTATTCATATATATAAATGTGGATAATTTAAAAGAGGAAGAAATTTTTATTTACAACGGGGACGGCGGTATGTAAAATAAATGCTTGACAAATTTGGAAATTGGTGTATAATGATTAGGACAACGAAGTAGAACGAAGTATGGTTCTCACCTAACAGAACACTGATTTCTGTCGGTCAATAGCTATTTCCCTCGGTATTAATGGGGGTATTGTGTGTATTGATTTGGGCGTGAACTATGCAGTTCACGCCTTGTTTATTATTTTTTACTCATATTTTGGGGGTGCTTAACATCAGCAGCAAAGAGTTAGCTATTAATGAGGAAATCAAATTTAAGGAAGTCCGCGTAATTGATTCAGACGGATCACAGCTCGGTATATTACCGATCGCAAAGGCCATTGAGGCGGCATACGCCCGTGACCTTGACCTTGTTAACATTTCACCTAACGCCGTTCCGCCCGTATGTAAGGTTATGGACTACGGCAAATACCGTTTTGAACAGGCTAAGCGTGAAAAGGAAGCAAAGAAAAATCAAAAGGTAGTTGAGGTTAAGGAAGTTCGTTTGGGCCTTAGCATCGACACTCACGATTTTGAAACAAAAGGAAAACACGCAATGCGTTTTCTTGAGGATGGAAATAAGGTAAAGGTTTCTATCAGATTCAGAGGTCGTGAAATGGGACATCCTGAAATTGGTACTGAAATTATGGTACGCTTTGCGGAGTTTTGTTCCGCTTCGGGCGTAGTTGAAAAAGCTGCAAAGATGGAAGGCCGTAACATGTTAATGTTTTTGGCTCCAAAAACCGGTAAATAAGAAATATTTTTGTAGGAGGAATTACAATGCCTAAGATTAAGACACACAGTGGCGCAAAGAAGCGTTTTAAACTCACCAAGACCGGCAAGGTTAAGCGTGCTCATGCTTTTAAGTCACACATTTTGAACAAGAAAACCACTAAGCGTAAGAGAAATCTTCGCCACACCGTATGCGCTGATGTTACAAATGTAGCAGCAGTAAAGAAAATGATTCCTTACAAATAATTTGTGTAAACTGAAAGTGGAGGTTTAAGTAAATGGCTCGTGTTAAAGGTGCGTTAGCAACACGCAAGAGAAGAAAAAAAGTATTAAAGCTTGCTAAAGGTTATTTTGGTGCCAAGTCCAAGCTCTTTAAAACTGCTAAAGAAGCAGTAATGAAATCCGGCAACTATGCTTATATCGGTCGTAGACAGAAGAAGCGTGATTTCCGTCGTCTTTGGATTACCCGTATTTCTGCTGCCGCTAAGCTTAACGGTATGAACTATTCTACATTTATGAATGGTTTAAACAGAGCAGGTGTACAGATTAACCGCAAGATGTTAGCTGATGTTGCAGTTAACGATGCTGCAGGTTTTGCGGCTTTAGTTAAGACTGCTCAAAAGGCTCTTAATAAATAATTTTTTGCTCGCCCGAGTTTGCTCTCGGGCGAATTTTTGCTTTTTTGAGGTGTAAAAATGGACGGTTTTTTGAGAATTACAAGTCGTGATAATGCACTTATCAAACTCGTTTGCGCTCTGCAAACTTCGGCGAAAGAAAGAAAACGCAACAATCTTTTTGTAGTTGAGGGACTTAGAATTTTAAAGGATTTAGCGGAGAACGGGGTCGAGTTTGATAAGTTTATTGTATCGGATACGGCGGCGAAAAGGTATGAAAAGGATATCGAAAGCTTTGCCGAAAATTCGCAAAATAATTATATTTTACCCGATTCGCTTTTTGAAAAAATCGCCGATACTAATTCGCCTCAGGGTATTCTTGCCCTCGCAAAAATACCCGAAAACAACCTTGAAATTGATGAAAACGGCAAATATATAGCTTTAGAAAATCTTTCTGACCCCTCTAATTTAGGGGCGATTTCAAGAACGGCAGAGGCGCTCGGTGTTTCAGGAATACTTATTTCAAACGATTCTTGTGACCCGTATAGCCCAAAGGTTCTTCGCGCCTCTATGGGCACGCTTCTTCGTATGCCTGTTTTCATTGTAAACGATTTAGTAGACTTTGTAAAATCTAGCAGCTTAAAGTCGTATGCCTGTGTGGTTGATAGCGATGCTTTGCCTATAAACGAGGCAGACTTTACGGGTGGCAGTGTAATTTTAATCGGCAACGAGGCAAACGGTCTTAGTGATGAAATGAAGTCTGCGGCAGATAAGAAGGTTACGATCAAAATGCGCGGCAATGCCGAATCGTTAAATGCTGCTGCAGCGGCTGCGATTGCTATCTGGGAAATGGTGAAATAATGGAATATGAAATTTGGCTTCAGGCGGTACTGCTCGAGGGCTCTAATAAAGTAATTCGTGTCCTCAAATATTTTGGCAGTGCCGAAAAGGTTTATAAAGCAGGAAAAGCGGCTCTTGAAGGCTCTGCCATATTTAGTCCTGCAGAGCTCGAGCGAGCAGAGAAAATCACTATAAAGTATGCAAAGGATATTATAAAAACCTGCCGTAAAAACAAAATTGATATTATAACTATCAACAGTTCTAGATATCCTAAATCATTATGGAATATCGAAAATCCGCCTCTTGTATTATATACAAAGGGCGAGTTCCCCGATTTCTGTGATAAGCCGTCAATTTGTATTGTGGGACCGAGGGAAATATCCGAGTTCGGTAAGAAGTCGGCTTTTTCAATCGCTTACAGACTGTCCCGTGCGGGTTTCACGGTCGTTTCGGGCGGTGCTAAAGGCGGAGATAGAGCAGCCCTCCTTGGCGTTCTTAAAGCAGAGGGCAAACCGGTATCAATTTTGCCCTGCGGTATACTTAATCCTTACCTTTTGGAAAATGAAAAATTAAGACAGACAATTGCAAAGACAGGCTGTCTTTTAAGTGAGTGCCCACCCGAAAAGGGTGTAAACAGAGTAAGTTTCAAAGTAAGGAACAGACTTTTGGCAGCGCTGACTCTAGGTACCGTTGTTGTAGAGGCAGGGGAGCCAAGTGGAGCTTTAATAACCGCAAACTATGCCTGTAATTACGGCAAAGACTTATTCGTAATACCGGGGAACCCTACATATCCTCAGTATAAAGGCTCGAATAAACTCATTAGGGACGGTGCAAAACCGTTACTTGATATTTTTGACATTTTTAATGAGTATATCGGCGCCTTTGGGGATAGGATAGATACCGAAAAGGCAATGCAAAAGACAGAGGTTAAAGAAAAGACTAAAAAAATAATAAAAAATTTGCCTTTAACCCTTTCAAAAGAAGCAAAAATGTTGTATAATCAATTAGATAAGCAAAAATTTTCCGCTGACGATTTACTCTCTCTCGGAATTTCAGACGATTTACTGATTTCGGCAATTACCGAGCTTGAAATGGCGAGACTTATAAAATCATTACCCGGCGGATTTTATGAAAAGATTTAATATATATTTTTTTAAGGAGTAAGGTATGTCAAAACTTGTTATTGTTGAGTCTCCTACTAAAGTTAAGAGCATAAAGAAATACTTAGGAAGCGATTATGAAGTAATGGCTTCTATGGGTCATGTAAGAGACCTTCCCAAATCAAGAATAGGTGTTGATATTGAGCGTGGCTTTAAGCCTCAGTATACCAATATGCCCGATAAAAAGGCTCTTATAGGAAAGCTATGTGATGCTGCTGCTAACAGTGACGGCGTTTTACTCGCAACCGACCCTGATAGAGAGGGAGAGGCTATTTCTTGGCATTTGGCTCAGATTTTAGGTCTTGATTTAAATGAGGCTAACCGCATTTCCTTTAATGAGATTACCGAAACAGGTATAAAGGCAGGTATAGCTAAACCTCATAAAATTGACCTTAATCTTGTTGATGCTCAGCAAGCTCGTCGCGTTCTTGACAGAATAGTTGGTTATAAGTTAAGTCCGTTTTTATGGAAAAAGGTTAAGAGCGGTCTTTCGGCAGGCCGTGTGCAAACGGTTGCTCTTCGTCTTGTTGTGGACAGAGAAAGAGAAATCGAAAAGTTTGTAAGCGAAGAGTATTGGACAATCGATGCAAAATTTGCAAGCGGCAGAAAGGTTTTTGAAGCAAAGCTTTACGGAACTGCAAAGGGTGAAAAGATTGAAATTTCAAACGAAGCCGATGCAGAAAAAATAGTAAACGAATTAAATAATGCCGAGTATATTGTTACTTCTCTTAAAAAGGGAACAAGAACAAAGCAACCGGCACCCCCCTTTATTACTTCAACACTTCAGCAGGAAGCATCTAGAAAGCTCGGCTTTACAGGTCAACGCACAATGAAGGTGGCTCAGCAGCTTTATGAAGGCGTTGATGTTGAGGGTATCGGCACTACAGGTCTTATAACCTATATGCGTACCGACTCGCTTCGTATTTCCGAAGAGGCAAGATCGGCTGCAAACGGATATATTACTTCAAATTACGGCAAAAATTATTTGCCCGAAAAGCCCCGTTATTTTAAAACAAAAAGCGGTGCTCAGGATGCTCACGAGGCAATCCGTCCTACCGATGTTTATTTATCCCCTGAGCGTGTGAAGTCATCCCTGACCCAAGAGCAGTATAAGCTTTACAAGCTTATATGGGAGCGCTTTATTGCTTCCTTGATGGCGGCTTGTATTCAGAATACCGTAAATGCAGAAATCACTGCAGACGAATATCTCTTTAAGGCAAGCGGCTATTCCGTTAAGTTCGACGGATTTACCGTTTTATACGAAGAGGGTAAGGACGATGCCGAGAACGACGGCGGAGCCCTTCCCGAAATTAAAGAAGGCGAAGCTTTAAAGCTAAAGGCATTAACCCCCAATCAGCATTTTACACAGCCCCCCGCCCGATATACAGAGCCTACCTTGATAAAGGCGCTTGACGATAACGGAATAGGCAGACCTTCTACCTATGCACCGATTATTTCGAACATTTTACAGAGAGAATATATCGAGAGGGAAAAGAAATCCTTAAAGCCTACTGAGCTCGGTAAGATTGTAACCGATTTAATGGTTGAGCATTTTAAGAAGATTTTTGATGTAAAGTTTACCGCAGGTCTTGAGGTTAAGCTCGACCAAATTGGTTCGGGTGAGCGTTCATGGATTGGAACTATGAATGAGTTCTACGGAGACTTTGATGTTCTTTATAAAAAGGCAGAAAAGCTTATGGACGGCAAGAGGGTAAAGGTGCCCGATATTGAAACCGAGGTTTTATGCGATAAGTGCGGCAAAAAGATGGTTGTTAAAAGCAGCCGATTCGGTAAATTCCTTGCTTGTCCCGGCTATCCTGCTTGTAAAAACACAAAACCGATGCCTGAGGACGAAATTAAAGAGCCTTGTCCAAAATGCGGCGCAAAGCTCATAAAAAGACTTTCCAAAAAGGGCAAAAAATTCTACGGCTGCAGTAATTATCCTGCTTGTGATTTTGCCGCCCCGGGTATTCCTACGGGTGAAAAATGCTCCGAATGTGGCTCTTATATTATAAAGGGTATCAGAGGCAGAAAGTACTGCATTAACGCAGAGTGTTCTACAAGAAAAAAGGCAACTGATAAAAAAGGAAATACAGATGAATAAAATTACCGTTATAGGTGCAGGTCTCGCAGGTTGCGAGGCGGCTTATACCATAGCTGAGAGCGGTATAAAGGTCGATTTAATCGAAATGAAGCCAAACCGCTATTCTCCTGCTCATAAAAGCCCCGATTTTGCAGAGCTTGTCTGTTCAAATTCCTTAAAAGCTTCCCGTATTGATTCGGCGGCAGGTCTTTTAAAGGAAGAAATGCGAATATTGGGCTCTGTTTCAATGGAGGCGGCAGCAGTATCAAGTGTCGCCGCAGGCGGAGCTTTGGCAGTTGAGCGTGAAAAGTTTTCGGGATTTATAACTGAAAAAATAAAAAATCATAAAAACATCAATGTTATAAACGAAACGGTAACCAAAATTCCCGAAGACGCGGTTGTGATAATCGCTACAGGGCCGCTTACTGACGGCGGACTTGCAGAGGAAATATCAAAGCTCACAGGTGAAGAAAACTTAAGCTTTTTCGATGCGGCGGCGCCCATTGTTACCGCCGATAGCATAGATTTCAGCCGTGCCTTTTATGCGGCGCGTTACGGCAAAGGTGGGGACGATTATATAAACTGCCCCTTTAACAAGGAAGAATATGAGGCTTTTCATAAGGCTTTAATATCGGCAGAATCGGCTCCTGTTCATAACTTTGATAAACCTATAAATGTATATGAAGGCTGTATGCCGATAGAGATACTAGCCAAAAGGGGAGAGGACTCTATCAGGTTCGGCCCCTTAAAGCCTGTTGGACTTACTGACCCGAGTACCGGTCACAGACCTTGGGCGGTAGTACAGCTTAGAAGAGAAAACAGCGAGGGCACACTTTTCAATATAGTAGGCTTTCAGACAAATCTTAAATTCGGCGAACAAAAAAGAGTTTTTTCTATGATACCGGGACTTTCTAATGCAGAATTTGCAAGATATGGTGTTATGCACAGAAATACCTTTATAAATTCACCGAAAATATTAAACAAAAATCTATCCTTAAAGAAAAAAGAAAATATTTTCTTTGCAGGTCAGATTACAGGTGTTGAAGGGTATATGGAGTCGGCATCCTGCGGAATAATAGCAGGAATAAATGCGGTAAGGTATATACGGGGTGAAGAGCCTCTCATTTTACCAAACTTTACGATGCTAGGTGCAATTCTTTCCTATGTAACCGACAATACAGTTACGAATTTTCAGCCGATGGGCGCAAATTTCGGTATTTTGCCGCCACTCGACTGTCTTATAAAGGACAAGCGTGAGCGTTATGCCGCTTTAGCAGAGCGCTCAATAAGATGGTTTAACAGATAAACTTTTAGAAAGAGGGATTTAAATGAGAATAGTTATAGATGCCTTTGGCGGAGATAACGCCCCAATTGAAATTATAAAGGGTGCCTCAATGGCATCAAATGAATATAAGGTGGAAATAACACTTACGGGTGACGAAAAGGTTATCGATAAGTGTATTCTTGATAATTCTCTCACCTTTTACGGAAATTTAGAGATTGTTCATACAACCGATGTAATCTCTATGCACGACGACCCCACTTCCATTTTAAAAGCTCATAAGGACTGCTCAATGGCTCTTGCCTTCAAAGAACTTGCAGAAGGCAGAGCAGATGCATTTGTTTCTGCAGGCTCTACGGGTGCTATAGTGGTAGGCGGTACCCTCATTGTAAAGAGAATAAAGGGTGTTAAAAGACCCGCTCTTGCAGGGCTTATTCCGTCACCAAAATCCAATTATCTTCTTATGGATATGGGCGCTAATGCCGAGTGCAGACCTGAGATGTTGGCTCAGTTCGGCGTTATGGCAAGTATTTATATGGAGGAAGTAGAAAATAGAAAAAATCCAACCGTTGGACTTCTTAATATAGGAACTGAAGAAACTAAGGGCGATGAGCTTCGCCTTGAGGCATATAAACTTTTAAATGAGGCTCCCATTAATTTTATAGGAAATGTAGAGTCAAGGGAGATGCCCAAAGGTGTTGCAGATGTTGTTATAACCGACGGCTTTACAGGCAATATTGCGCTTAAACTTATCGAGGGTACCTCGATAACACTCTTTAAACTTTTAAAAGGCGCTATGATTAAAAATTTTAAGAATAAAATAGCGGCTTTAATACTTAAAAAGGATTTCTATGAACTTAAAAAACTTATGGATAGTTCAGAGGCAGGCGGAGCACCATTGCTCGGCGTTTCAAAGCCTGTAATAAAGGCGCACGGAAGTTCCGATGCAAAGGCTATTAAGAATGCGGTAAGACAGGCTGTCAGCTTTACAAACCGTCAAGTAATTGAAACAATAACAGAAAATTTATCGAAGGTAGGAAAAGAGTAAAATGGAAGGCTTGCAAAAAAGGCTTAATTACCGTTTTAAAAATATAAATCTTTTAAAAAACGCACTGACTCATTCTTCTTATGCGAATGAGTCAAGATTTGCCTTTCCTTCTAATGAGCGTCTTGAGTTTTTGGGCGACTCTGTGCTTTCGATAATTGTTTCGGAATATATTTATGAAAAATATCCCGATTTACCTGAGGGTGAGCTTACTAAAAAGAGGGCAGCCCTTGTTTGCGAGAGGTCTCTTTGCGGTTTTTCTAGAGAGCTTAATGTTGGTGAGT
The DNA here is from genome assembly GCA_964465535.1 of uncultured Ruminococcus sp. GTDB lineage: Bacteria > Bacillota > Clostridia > Oscillospirales > Acutalibacteraceae > UBA737. The sequence continues at coordinate 9,926 of CAYXID010000018.1, read as the reverse complement.
GCCTTTTACTCGGAAAAGGTGAGGAGCATAACGGCGGCAGAGAGCGTGACTCTATTTTGGCTGATGCCTTTGAGGCGGTACTTGCGGCTATGTATTTAGACGGCGGTATGGAGGTAGCCAAAGCCCATGTTATGCGTTTTATACTAAAGGAAGAAGAGATCAAAGAGGAAGTATTTAAGGATTATAAAACCCTGCTTCAGGAGATTATACAGAGAAACCCCGAAGAATCGGTAAACTATATTTTGACCGATGAAAAGGGACCCGACCACGATAAAGAATTTACGGTTGAGGTAAGGCTTAATTCTAACATTATAGGTGTCGGAAAGGGTAAAAACAAAAAGAAGGCGGAGCAGATGGCGGCAAAAGCGGCGCTTGAGCTTATGGGTGAGATTTTATGAGTTTGCCCCACGCTAATATATCAATTTTTGTGCCGCATATAGGCTGCCCTAACAGATGTAGCTTTTGCAATCAGCGTTATATAACGGGTGCACATATGGCGCCTCCGCCAATTGCGGTGGCAGACGCTGTAATAGCGGCAAGGAGTGCTAAAAACTATTCCCCCGAAAACACCGAAATTGCCTTTTTCGGCGGTAGCTTTACGGCAATTAACCGCAATTATATGCTTGAGCTTTTAAAGGCGGCGGCTTGGTTTGTTGAAAACGGAATAGTTTCGGGTATCAGAATTTCCACAAGGCCTGACGCTATAAACGAAGAAATTTTAAAGCTTTTAAAGCAGTATCATGTAACCGCTATTGAGCTTGGCGCTCAGAGTATGAGGGACAGGGTTCTTAAAATGAACAACAGAGGTCATACCTCTGACGATGTTGTAAATGCCTCGGCACTCATTAGAAAATACGGTTTTTCTTTAGGTCTTCAAATGATGACGGGACTTTACAAGGATTCCGATACAGCGGCTATTTCAACTGCTAAACAGATTATAAAAATAAAACCCGATACGGTAAGAATATACCCCACAATAGTTTTAAAGGATACATATCTTGCCGCGCTTTATTCGGACAATAAATATCAGCCCCAAACCTTAGATGAGGCGGTATCACTTGCAAGTGAGTTACTAGAGATGTTCTTAAAGGCGGATATAAAGGTGATAAGGCTCGGTCTTCACTCTATAGAGGAGGATTCTTATGTGGCAGGCCCTTGGCACCCAGCTTTTAGTGAGCTTTGCAAGTCAGCTTTATATTATAAGCGCCTTAGAGAGATGCTTAAGGTCAAGGGTGATTATACAGTTTTTGTGGCTCCGAAGTTTGTTTCACAAATGGTGGGTCAAAAAAGAACCAATATAGAAAAATTAAAAGCAGAGGGTTTTAACTGCAAGGTTAAAACAGACGATACTTTAAAGGAATACGAAATCAGAGTAGAAGGGAAGGTGGAGTAAATGCTTTTAAGCTCAATACAGGTACAGGGCTTTAAATCCTTTGCAGATAAAACTGTTCTTAAATTCGGCAAAGGTATTACTGCAGTTGTAGGTCCTAACGGAAGCGGTAAGAGTAATATTTCGGACGCAGTGCGTTGGGTTTTGGGCGAGCAGTCCACTAAGAGTCTTCGTGGTCAGTCGATGGAGGATGTAATTTTCGGCGGTACCGAAACCAGACGCCCACACGGATATTGCGAGGTAACACTTAATATCGACAACACCGATAGAACCCTTAATTTTGATAACGATTTTGTGTCGGTTACAAGGCGTTATTACCGCTCTCACGAGAGTGAATATTTAATCAATAATGTTTCTGTAAGGCTAAAGGATATCCACGAACTCTTTATGGATACAGGTCTTGGCAGAGACGGTTATTCAATGATTGGTCAGGGTAAAATTGATAATATTATCAGTACAAAGTCTAACGAGCGCCGCGATATATTCGAGGAGGCTGCAGGTATTTCGAAATACCGTTACAGAAAGCTTGAGGCTGAGCGTAAGCTTGCCCTTGCCGACGATAACTTACTCAGACTTCGCGATATAGCAGATGAACTAGAGTCTAGGGTAGGACCTTTGAAAGAACAGAGTGCTAAGGCAGAAAAGTTCTTAGAGCTTGCTGACCAAAAGAAAAAGCTTGAAATAGGTCTTTGGCTTTATACCTTGGAAAATTCTAAAGAAAATCTGCGCTCTCAGGAGAGCAAAATTGCAGTAGCTCAACTTAAATACAAGGATATCGAAGATGCTCTTGCCGATTTTGATGAGAAGTCAGAGCAGAATTCCGCCCTTTTTGCAAGTCTTACCGAGCAGATTGAGGCAAAGCGCGGCGAGATTGCAGGCTTTAACGAGGAAATTCTCAGAATAGAGGGTAATATTACCCTTCTTAAAAACGATATTGGACATAATCTCGATGCTGTAGCAAGACTCGAAGGCGACATCACTAAGCTCGAAGAGAGCGACGGTGAGGCAGCTAGTGAAATCGAGCTTAAAAGGCGTATTGCGTCCGAGAAAACAGAAGAGGCTGAGGCTTTAAAAACAGAGCTTCAGGGACTTGAAAACAAGCTTTCTACCTTGCTTTTAGACAGTGAAAGCATTTCGAGAAAAATCGAAGAAAAGGTTCGCCTTGTAAACACCCTTACTGCAGAGATGTCAGATAAGCGTGTTGAGATGACAACATCAAGTGCCGCAGTAGAGGAAATCACTGCAAGAAAAGCGGCTATTGATGCGGTTATTTCTCAAAATGAGGCAGAGCGTGATTCCTTAAAGGCTGAGTTTAGTGATACCGAGGCGGTTTTATTAAAGCTCGAAGAGTCCATTGAGGGCTATAAAAATGCAATTAAGGGATATACTCTTAGAAAAGAAAACAGAATTTCGGCTGTTGAAGATTTAAAGCGCAAGTGTGACGATATAAGACTTGACATCGAAACTAAAAAGCGCAGAGTTCAGATTTTAAGCGAACTTGAGAACAATATGGAGGGCTTTTCCTTTGCGGTTAAGGCTGTAATTACTGAGGCTGAAAAGGGCACACTCAGAGGTGTTAATGCTCCCGTTTCAAAGCTTATCAGTGTTGATAAAAAACATTCTGTAGCGGTAGAAACGGCTCTTGGCAACGCTATTCAGAATATCGTTGTAGAAACAGAGTCAGATGCTAAAAGGTGCATAAACTTCCTTAAGGCTAATAATAAAGGTAGAGCTACATTCCTGCCTGTATCCTCTATTAAAGCTCGTGAATTTAAGGAAAAAGGCTTTGAAAATTGTTACGGTTATGTAGGTATTGCTTCAGATTTAGTGACAGTTGATAATAAGTATAAAGAAATTATACGCTATCTTTTAGGTGCTACTGTTGTAGCAGAGGATATTGATTCTGCCGTAACAATAGCTAAGGAATACGGATATAGAATAAAGGTAGTAACTCTTGACGGACAAACCGTTAATGCGGGAGGCTCATTAACAGGTGGCTCACTTGTAAAGCACGCAGGTATGCTTAGCCGAGTTGCAGATATCAAAAAGCTTGATGAAGAAATATCAAAACTGTCTGTTTCTGCTAAGAATAGTGAGGCTGAGCTTTTGGCGGCAACAGAGGCTTTAGCTGAGGTTGATGCCGATATAACTGCCGTTAACGCCGACCTTACAAATGCTAACGAAGATAAAATTCGTATGCTGTCTGAGTTAAAGCGTCTTGAAGAGCTTATTAAGAATATAACCAAGGCATTAGAGGATTTAGATAGTGAACGCCGCGAGGGTGATACCCGTATTGCAGAGTTAACTCTAGCTTCCAATAATGCCGAAGAAAAGATTCGTGAAATTGAGTCTGAGCGCACATCCCTTCAGAGCGAAATCGACGAAATGACGGGTGGCAGAGACAGTATTTCCGATTCGAGAGAGGCTTTAAGTGAGGATATAACAGGTCTTAAACTCAAGATTATTGAGGTTGAAAAGGATGCACAGACATTATCCCTTGCTGCTGATACTCTTGAAGAAACTGTTAAATCGAGAGCCGAGCGAATTGAAGAGATAAATTCCGAAATCGCGGCGCTCGGATTTAAAAATCAAAAGCTTTATAGTGATATAGAGGCGTTTGAGGAAGAAATCGAGAACATAACAGAAAAGATTTCTGCATCTAATACCGATATTGATAATATGATAGAAAAGCGCAATGATACCGAGCGTATGGGCGTAGAGCTAAGAGCTAGCGAGCGTGAACGCACAATGGAGCGTGAGCGTATCGGTGGCGAGCTTGCCCGTCTTACAGAGCGCAAGGAAATGATTGCGAAAGAGTATGACGATGTTATTCGTCAGCTTTATGATGAATATCAGCTTACAAAAAGTGATGCCGAAAAGATGTGTATCGAAATTGAAAAACCGCAGGAGGCAAAGCGTACCCTTGCGGAAATTAAGTCAAAGATACGCTCTCTCGGCAATGTAAATGTTTCTGCTATTGAGGAATACAAGGAAGTAAGCGAGAGATATGAATTCTTATCTGCACAGATTAAGGATGTAGAGGAATCAAAGGCACAGCTTTCAAAGCTTATAAATCAGCTAACTTCTCAGATGCAGGAGTTATTTATTGTAGGCTTTGATAAGATTAACGAAAACTTTGGCAAAACCTTTACAGAGCTTTTCGGCGGCGGTACGGCGTCATTATCACTTACCGACCCCGAAAATATTTTAGAGAGCGGTATTGATATCAATGTAAAGCTTCCGGGTAAAAATGTACCTAGTCTTGACGGTCTATCGGGTGGTGAAAAGGCGCTTATTGCCCTTTCCATCTACTTTGCAATTATGCGCGTTAATGCGCCGCCTTTCTGCTTCTTAGATGAGGTTGATACCGCGCTTGACGACATAAATGTAGACAGATTTGCAGATTATATGCGTCAGTCTGATTTTAAAACACAGTTTATTTGTGTTACCCACAGACGCGGTACTATGGAAGCCGCTGATATGCTTTACGGCGTTACCATGCAGGAAAAGGGCGTTACAAAGCTCTTAGAGCTTAATGTGGCTCAGCTTGAGAAGATGCTTTTAAACAACCAAACTGCGTAAAATTTATTTGGAAGGTGCAAAATGGGCTTTTTCAGTAAAATTAAAAACGGTCTTACCAAGACCAAAAATTCCATTATGGAGAGCGTTAACAGCGTAATTAACAGCTTTACAAAGATAGACGAGGAGCTTTTTGAAGAACTCGAAGAAATTCTTGTAATGGCTGATGTCGGCGTTGTTACTGCGGGGGAAATCTGCAACAGGCTTCGTGCAAAAATCAAGGAGCTCGGCATAAAGGACGCCGCAGAAATAAAAAAGCTTATGCACGGAATAATAGTAGATATGTTAGGTGAGGATAAAGGTCTTTGCCTTGAAACCAAGCCCTCTATTATACTTGTTATCGGTGTAAACGGCGTTGGAAAAACCACCTCTATCGGCAAGCTTGCATCAAAGTTTAAGGCAGAGGGCAAAACGGTTGTTTTAGGCGCCGCCGATACCTTTAGAGCGGCAGCGATTGATCAGCTTGGCGTTTGGGCAGAAAGAGCCGGTGTTACAATGGTTAAAAGCGTTGAGGGAACTGACCCTGCATCCGTTGTATTTGATACAATAGCCTCTGCAAAGGCTAAGGGCGCAGATGTTATAATATGCGATACCGCAGGCAGACTTCACAACAAAAAAAACCTTATGGATGAGCTTGCAAAGATTAACCGCGTTATTGATAGAGAACTGCCATCGGCCTCAAGAGAAACCCTTTTGGTGCTTGACGCTGCAACAGGTCAAAACGCCGTTAATCAGGCAAAGGAATTCAAAAATGCCGCAGATATTACGGGTATAGTTTTAACAAAGCTTGACGGCACCGCAAAGGGCGGAATTGTAATCGCTATTCATAATGAGCTTTCAATTCCTGTTAAATTTGTGGGTGTAGGCGAGGGGATTGACGATTTACAACCCTTCTCGGCTAAGGAATTTGCCGACGGTATTTTTGAATACGAGGAGTAATATATGAAAATATTTATTGCTACAAAAAATCAGAAAAAGCTTAACGAACTCAGCCGAATTTTAATTCCTATGGGTTTTGAGGTAGTATCCGAAAAGGATTTAGAGAAGCCCCTTGAAGATATCGAGGAAACAGGTACTACCTTTGAAGAAAATGCTATTTTAAAGGCAAAGGCGGGTCTTTTAGCCACGGGATATATCAGTGTTGCTGACGATTCGGGTCTTTGCGTAGATTATCTAGACGGAGCCCCGGGTATTTACTCTGCAAGATATTCGGGCGGTCACGGAAACGACGATTTGAATAATAAAAAGCTTTTAAGCGAGCTTGAGGGCGTTCCTATGAATGAGCGTACAGCTTATTATGTAGCGGCGATTGCCTGTGTTTTCCCCGACGGCAGACAGTTTACGGTAAGAGGCGAATGTCACGGACATATAGCCTTCAAAGAAGAGGGTGACTGCGGCTTTGGATATGACCCGTTGTTCATCAGTGAAATCGGTTGCTTAGGTCTTGTTTCTGCCGAGGAAAAGGACAAAATAAGCCACAGAGGAAAAGCCCTCAGACTATTAGAGGCAGAGCTTAAAAAGTATATTTAGTATATTTGAGGAGAAATTTATGTTAAACAGCAGACAAAGAGCGCAGCTTCGCGCTATGGCAAATGGATATGACACCATTTTTCAGGTGGGCAAAGGCGGAATATCCGAGCAGCTTATAAAACAGGTTGACGAAGCACTAGAGGCTAGAGAGCTTATAAAATTAAGGGTACTTGAAACATCTCCCTCTTCTTCAAGAGAAGCGGCAGACGAAATTGCACAAGAGGTAGGTGCCGATGTAGTTCAGGTTATCGGCTCAAGATTTATTTTATATCGCGAAAGCAAAGATAAAAAAACTATAGTTTTGGTGAAATAAATGACGGTTACTGCGATTTTCGGTGGTACATTTAATCCCTTTCATATAGGTCATTACGAAATGTTGTCTGCAATAAATAACCTTGATTTTGTAGATAAAATACTTCTTATGCCCGATAAAATTCCGCCTCATAAAAACTGCTCATTTTTAGCTGAGGATAAGGACAGAATAGAAATGTGCAGATTAGCTGCAGAGGATTTTTCTAAGGCAGAGCTTTGTCTTACCGAGTTTGAGCGTGAAGGTAAAAGCTATACCTTTGATACTATTTTGAGGCTGAAAGAAATATACAAGGATACAAAATTCAGCTTTGTATGCGGTGCCGATATGATAACCTCTTTTAAAACTTGGTACCGTTGGGAAGAGCTAGCCGAAATGGTGGACCTTTTGGCTTTTTCCCGAAAAGGTGTAGAGGGCTTTAATGCGGCGGTAGAGGATTTAAGGAAAAGCGGTGTAAATATTACTGTACTCGAGAACACTATTACCGAAGTTTCTTCTACCGAGCTTCGAGATGCGATATCTTCTAAAAGGGCAGAAAAGCTTATACCACACAAAATTTACAGTTTTATAAAAGAAAAGGGGATATATGATGCATAAGGCTAATACAGAATATCCTGAATATGTAAATCTCTTAAAGGGCAGACTTACAGAAAAAAGATTTCTTCATTCACTAGCTGTAGCCGAAGAAGCCGAGCGTCTTGCCGAGATACACGGCGTTGATGCCGATAAAGCCTATCTTGCAGGGCTTTTACACGATGTTACAAAGAATACAAGTGAAGAAGAACACTTGAAAATATTTGATACCTTTGGTATAATTTTAACTAATATTGAGTTTAATGCCAAAAAGCTTTGGCACGCGATTTCGGGCGCCGCTTTTATAAAGTATGTTTTACTTATTGACGATGAAGAAATCATAGATGCAGTAAGATATCATACTACCGCAAAAGCGGGGATGTCCCTATTTTCAAAGATTTTATATCTTGCAGATTATACCTCTCTTGACAGGGACTACGACGATGTAGATGTTATAAGAGGTATTTTAGATAAATCTTTAGACGAAGCGTTTTTATATGCTTTAAGATATTCAATTACAGAGCTTGCCGATAGCGGCAGAGCACTTCATCCCGATACGGTTGAAGCCTATAACGAGGTAGTTTTAAAAGGAGTTGTTTTAAGTGGAAGCTGAGCAGATTTTAAAAATTGCGGCTAATGCCCTTAATGAAAAAAAGGCAAAAGAAATAAATGCCATTGAGGTTGCGGACCTAACGGCACTCACAAGATATTTTTTGATTGCAACCGCGAATTCTTCAACACAGGTAAGAGCACTAGCAGACGAGGTTGAAGCAAAGCTTGAAGAGGCAGGGCTCAGACCCCATCATATCGAGGGCAGAGCAACAGGTTGGGTAGTTCTTGACTATGAAACTGTTGTAGTTCATATCTTCCTTCGTGACCAGCGTGAGTTTTACGGGCTCGACAGAATGTGGAGTGACGGAAAGATAGTAAACCTTGATGAAATTCTTGAAAACGGACAGGAGGAATAAAAATGAAATACAATTATACCGAAATAGAAAAAAAGTGGCAAGAAATATGGGACGAAAAGCAGACCTTTGCTACTAAAAACGACTATTCTTTACCAAAGTTTTACGGTCTTGTAGAGTTCCCGTATCCGTCGGGTCAGGGTCTTCATGTAGGCCATCCCCGTTCTTATACGGCTCTCGATATCGTTGCCCGTAAAAAGCGTCTTCAGGGATATAATGTGCTTTATCCGATGGGTTGGGATGCTTTTGGTCTTCCTACCGAGAACTTTGCTATAAAGAACCATATCCATCCTTCTATTGTTACAAAAAATAATATCGCTAATTTTAAAAGACAGCTTAAATCTTTGGGCTTTTCTTTTGATTGGAGCAGAGAAATTGATACAACAGACCCCTCTTATTATAAGTGGACACAGTGGATTTTCTTACAGCTCTTTAAAAAGGGTCTTGCTTATAAAAAGGAAATGTCGGTTAACTGGTGTACCTCTTGTAAGTGCGTTCTTGCAAACGAAGAGGTTGTAAACGGCGCTTGCGAGCGTTGCGGCAGCGAGGTTGTTCATAAGAATAAAAGTCAGTGGATGCTTAAAATTACCGATTACGCTGAAAAGCTTATTGACGGTCTTGATGAGATTGATTTTATTGAGCGTGTAAAAACTCAGCAGAAAAACTGGATTGGCCGCTCGTATGGTACTCAGGTTAAGTTTACAACAAATGTTGGCGACGAATTTGAAATCTTTACAACCCGTGCAGATACACTTTTCGGTGCTACCTATATGGTAATGTCACCCGAACACCCCTTAATTTCTAAATGGGCAGAAAAAATAGAGAACATAGACGAGGTTAACGCTTACCGCGACCAAGCGGCTAAGAAGTCGGATTTTGAGCGTACTGAGCTTGCTAAGGATAAGACAGGCGTATGCCTTAAGGGTATCTCGGCAATCAACCCCGTTACAAACAAAGAAATTCCGATTTTCATTTCGGATTATGTACTTATTTCTTACGGCACAGGCGCTATTATGGCAGTACCTGCTCACGATACTCGCGACTGGGAATTTGCTAAGAAATTCGGTCTTCCGATAGTTGAGGTTGTAGCAGGCGGAAATGTAGAAGAAGCCGCATTTACAGACTGTGCAACAGGCACTATGGTAAACTCAGGCTTCCTTGATGGAATGAGTGTTGAAGAAGCTAAAAAGGCAATTCAGGAATGGCTTTCTGAGCGTAATTTAGGTTTTGTAAAAACCAACTACAAGCTTCGTGACTGGGTATTCTCCCGTCAGAGATATTGGGGTGAGCCAATTCCGATTGTACACTGTGAAAAGTGCGGATATGTTCCGCTTCCTGAGAGTGAACTCCCTCTTGTTCTCCCGAATGTTGAATCATACGAGCCTACCGATAACGGCGAGTCTCCTCTTGCTAAGATGACAGATTGGGTAAATACTACCTGTCCTGTTTGCGGTGGCCACGCTGTAAGAGAAACCGATACAATGCCTCAGTGGGCAGGTTCTTCATGGTATTTCCTTCGCTACTGCGACCCGCATAATGATAAGGAATTAGCATCAAAAGAGGCTCTCGAATATTGGGC
>CAYXID010000017.1:0-28437 GCA_964465535.1 uncultured Ruminococcus sp. | reverse complement strand
GAAAGATACCTTACCAATGGGGCAGTGGATGATGTTTGTCTTATCAAGACGGTACTCGATCTTACCAGCCTTTGCTTCGGTAACAGCCTTAGCAACGTCAGGTGTAACAGTACCAGCCTTAGGAGTAGGCATTAAACCACGAGGACCTAAAACCTTACCTAAACGACCAACAACGCCCATCATGTCGGGAGAAGCGATAACTACGTCGAAATCAAGCCAGTTTTCGTTCTGGATTTTAGCAACGAGTTCTTCTGCACCTACATAATCAGAGCCTGCCTCTTCAGCAGCTTTTGCGTTATCACCCTTTGCAAAAACAAGGGTTCTAACCTTTTTACCGGTTCCGTTCGGAAGAACAACCGCACCTCTAACCTGCTGGTCAGCGTGGCGAGAGTCTACACCGAGACGAACGTGAATTTCAACAGTTTCGTCAAACTTAGCAGTAGCTGTTTTAACAGCAATAGCAACTGCTTCTTCTACATCGTAAAGCTTACCGGTTTCAAGAAGCTTTGCGCTTTCATTATATTTTTTACCGTGTTTCATTGTTTACCTCCCAATAAGTGGTTAAATCGGAAATTTCCTCCCACGAAGAGAGAATTAATCTACTACCTCGATACCCATGCTACGTGCAGTACCAGCGATCATGCTCATTGCAGTCTCAATGGTAGCAGCATTAAGGTCGGGCATCTTGGTTTCAGCGATTTTTCTAATCTGTTCGCTTGTAATCTTGGCAACCTTTGTCTTGTTAGGTGTGCCTGATGCAGTTTCGATTCCGCATGCCTTCTTGATAAGAACGGCAGCAGGAGGAGTCTTAGTGATAAAGCTGAAAGAACGGTCTGCATAAACGGTAATAACAACCGGAATGATAAGACCTACATCGTTCTTTGTTCTCTCATTGAACTCCTTAGTAAAAGACATAATGTTAACACCGTGCTGACCGAGCGCCGGACCTACCGGGGGAGCGGGTGTAGCTTTACCTGCAGGAATCTGTAATTTAATGTAACCTGTAATTTTCTGAGCCATTATTAGCACCTCCATTATTCGTGGTAACCGCATCACATTTTATGATGCGTGGCGGAACGGTCATATTCCGTCCCTCCCACCGTGACACAAACCTTGTGTCGGGGTCAATAAGCAGAAAAATCTATATTAACTGCGTATTAACTAAACCTATTAATCGGCACGCGATATCTGATTAAGCTCAAGCTCAACCGGAGTTTCTCTGCCGAACATTGAAAGGACTACGCATACACTGTTGTTAGCAACATCAAGCTCCTTAACAACACCGCCGTAACCCTCGAGCGGTCCGCTTATAATGTTTACATTATCGCCTACCGCATAGCCTACCTCAACGCTGTGCTTCTCAACGCCGAGCGCCGCAACTTCTTCATCTGTGAGCGGCACAGGCTTTGATGCCGGACCGACAAATCCTGTACATCCGCGAATATTACGAACTACATACCAAGAATCGTCAGTGACAATCATTTTGATAAGAACATATCCCGGGAATATTTTTCTTTCTACCTCGCGCTTTTTGTCATCCTTAATTTCGGTGACTGTTTCGGTAGGGATTTTGATATCGCAAATCAAATCCTGCATCCCGCGGCTTTCTACCATGGTAGCAAGGTCGGTTGCGACTTTATTCTCATAACCGGAATAAGTATGGACAACATACCATTTTGCTTCATTAGAATCAGCCATTTGCTACCTCCGTAATTTATATGCCCAAAATAACTTCGAGTAATTTACCAAGGCCGAAATCCAACAGCCAAACAAATATACCGAATAAAAGACACATAATAAGAACGATACCTGTGTTCTTTAATACATCTTTAATTCCGGGCCATACAATCTTCTTAACCTCGCTCTTATAATCACGGAAGAAGAGAACTACACGCTTTAATATAGTTTTCTTAGCTCCCTTAGAAGCGAGAACCTCAAGATAATCGTCAACCAAAAGATAAGCTATAGCAACTACTGCGAAAGCTAAAAGAGCAATTGCAGTTAAAAGTACAAATATTGAGTACTCAGCGCCTGTAGCAGTAAAGGGACGAAAATCCACAAACTTATAGGGACTTGAAAGAGCAACTACCAACATAAAGATACCGGCGATAAGACCGAATACCGGAGCCGCATATCTTACCTTCTTCGATTTGAAAGAAAAGGCACTTAACAAAACACCTATAACTGTAACCCAGAAGCAGAAAAGAAGCTTAACAGAGTGAGCAATACCTACTGCCTCACCTGCAACCTTTACGCTGCTTCCGAATGCAAGCTGTGCACCGACTGCGCTTACTGCACCGTCGCCTGTGTTGAAGCTTACAAAAGGTGTGAAGAAGAGCACTAAAGCAGCAAGACTAAATACGATTGAGAAAATCTGACAAAGTTTATTTACTATCTTCATTCTCGAGCCTCCTACTTAGTTTCCTTGTGTAAGGTGTGCTTTCTGCAGAACCTGCAGTACTTGTTCATTTCGAGCCTGTCAGGGTCATTCTTCTTGTTCTTCATTGTGTTGTAGTTGCGCTGCTTACACTCTGTGCAAGCCAATGTGATTTTAACTCTCATAACGGCACCTCCCGCTTTACGGAAATATTTTTTGCTTTTACCTCGGCACTGTAAAGCTGACACGAGGCCACTTGACAGTTGTAAAAGTAAACGCCTCCCTCTATGCAACCCTCATCAAACGACACAGAGCATACTACTCTGCAAAGCACATCGCTATCACAGGATTGTTGAAAAATTCTTTGCAAAAAAAAAGAACTCTTCAGAGGTAGTACGATTATACCACAACAAAGAGAAAAGGTCAAGCGTTTTTTTAATGTATGAAAAACCGATAATATCAGGTATTAAAAAGTTCAGAAATTTAGGGACATAATATTTATATGTTAGGAAAATTTTATTCTGAATTTTCCTTATATACATTATATAATAAGCGGTTTTCAAATGCAAGAAAAAGAAATTTTCAAAAAAAGGTTGCAATTTTGTAACTTTTTGATATAATAGTATTACAAACTTGTAACTTTTGTTTCGGAAGGAGTTCTTTCTTTATTCTGTACAACATTAAAGAAAAAGCCATTAAAGTGCTAGAACTTGCAAAGAATTTATTAGAAAATTTAAAAGGTCTTGCAAAGGACTTTTTATCAAATAAGCGTCTTATTAAGGTTGTTTCTTTCGTAGCAGCCGGTCTTACAGCATTTCTTGTTTGCATCGCGTCTTCCGGTGCTACAATAGGCTACGATGTAAATTACAACGGACAAGTTATAGCAACAGTTAAAAACAAGCAGGTTTTCACCTCTGTTTCAAACAGTATTAAAAAGCGTCTCGGCAAGAAGTCAAAGGGCGAGATTGCTGCCCCCTCTTTTAAGGCGGTTGTAACCCTTAAAAGTAAGTTGAGTTCTAAAAATGAGGTTAAAAAAGCTATCATTGATAATACTGACACAATAGCTTACACCTCCCTTTTAAGAATTAACGGTGAAAATATTGCTTATATTTCCAATGGCGATTTAGAAAAACATTTAGAAGAATACAAAAACAGTTTTAATATTAAAGGGTCCAAATCGGTTTCCACCTTTGTTGATGATGTTGAGGTTATAACCGACTACTTCTTTACAGACAATGTTTATACCCTCGAAGAAGCAAAGGACATTATTTCCTCCATTAAGGTTCAAACAAAGGCTACTGTTACATCCGAAAAGGATATTGCCTTTTCAACAAATGTTCAGTACACCTCAGCCCAAATGCTTGGATATTCAAAAGTAACAAAGACGGGTCAGGTTGGAAAACGAGTAACAACAGAGGATATCGTTTATTTGAACGGTAAGGTAGTATCAAGGGTTCAAAAATCTTCAAAGGTTACCAAAAACCCCGTTTCTCAAGTAAAGCTTGTCGGCACTGCAAAATCTCAGGCATCTGCAGCACAGCGTCAGGAAGCCTATGCATCAGGTTTCATCTTCCCTATTGATAAAAATTCCTCTTGGATGGTATCTTCTTATTGGGGTGACGGCAGAAACCATAAGGCAGTTGACCTTGCCTGTCCTCGAGGCACCAAGATTTATGCCGTAGCAAAGGGTACTGTAACATTTGCAGGATATAAAAGCGATTACGGTTATTTTGTAATAATCGACCACGGAAACGGTCTTTCCACCGCCTATGCGCACGCTTCTGTGCTCGGCGTTAAGAAAGGAGACCGAGTATCAGCCGGAGAAACAATAGCATTAGTAGGCTCAACCGGTTACTCAACGGGAAATCATCTTCACTTTGAGGTTCGAAAGAACGGTGTTAGAATTGACCCTGCGCCTTATATTGGTCTTGACAGATAAAAATATACGCGGATAGCTGATTGCTATCCGCGTTTTTTTATTTTAAGACCTTTAAGCTCTCTGTGAGTTCATCATATTCTTTATAAGCGTTTCGGTAAACCTCTATTATATATGTGCCGTCAAACGAGAGTTTATCCATACGGCTAAAGAGCCCTTTAAAATCAAAAGTCCCTTTACCCGGCAGCATACAATCCTTGCTACTTGAATTGTCACTTATATGAAGATGTCGTATGTTTTTTCCTACTGCATCAATAACATCAAAGGGAGTATATCCGCCTCTTATCGACTGTTTTACATCAAGGCAGAAGCCTATTTCATCGCCTAGATTTTCTACCATCATTTTAAGAAAACCGAGGTCACCTGCCCTGAATTTTACAACATTTTCCTGAAGAAGTATTCCGCCGCCCTGTTTTACATAACTGTTAACAAGCGAAAAGCGTTCACAATATTCTAAATCATTTAATATCCCGTTGGGCTTTCCGCCGTGCAAAATTACATACTTAGCGCCTAACTCTGCCGCAATTTCGCCGTAGCGCTTAAAACTGTCAAGTCCCTCTTTTAAACGGCGCTCATAATTAGAAAATAGCATAAAGGACTCAGCAAGTGACATTGTAGGATGTATGGCTGTTATTACTGTGCCGTATTCCTTTGCGATTTTTGAAAGTTCCTTTATGAACTCGGGTTCTAACTCAAACAAACAGTTAAAAAATATTTCTGTATATTTTACACCGCTTTTGCAAAGCTCTGTAAGTGCCTTTTCGGTTTCAAGAGGATAAAGAGATGCCGTGGATATTCCGAGCTTCATTTCTTTTCCTCCTTTAAGGGCGTTACAAAAACGGTTTTATTGGTTGTATAAATAACCATACCCGCTTTAGCACCGTTCGGTTTTTTAACATTTTTAACCTGAGTATAGTCAACTGCTACATTTGAGGAGCTTGAGGCTTTGGAATTTTCTGCCGCAAGCCTTGCAGCGAAAAGAATTGTATCGTCACTTACCTCTGCCCCGTTTGAAAGCACTAACACATGAGAACCGGGAATATTTTTGGTATGAAACCACAAATCATTTTTTGAAGCGAGTTTTGTTGTAAGATAATCGTTCTGTCGGTTGTTTTTTCCGACAAGTATTCGATATCCCTCAACGCTTTGATATTCCTTAAAGCCTTTAGCATCACTGCTTTTAGGTTTTAAAGTTTGCTTTTTGACGTTTAAATAGCCCTCTTCTGAAAGCTCGGTTCTGATTTCAGCAATATCAGCTAGAGTTTCTGCTCTGTTTATAGCGTCAAGCACTGTCTCTAAATAACCTATTTCCGCCTCATCGTCAGAAATAAGCTTTAAAAGAGTTTGTTCTGCTGTATATGTCTTTTTATAATCCTTAAAATATTTTGCCGCATTGTTTGCAGGCGAAAGAGCGGGATTTAAGGGTATTCTCACAAGTTTTAATTCTTCATCATAATAATTCTGAACTTCCGCAAATGTAGCCCCCGACTTTAGAGCATAAAGATTTGCCTTTAAAAGCTCACCGTATATTCGAAGCTGCTCACGGTTTTCGCATTTGCTTAAATCTTCAAGCCTTAATCTTCTTCTCTTTTCGGCTCTTGAAATAAGATTGTTTGTAAGCCTTAATATGTCCCCTGCCGCAAGTTTAATTCGGGCGGAGGCTTCGTGTTTTTGATAAAAGGCGTCTAAAAGCCCTGAAAAGCTTTCATATTTTTCATTTTTTATTGTTTCACCATACTGTGAAATTTCGGTATAGGTAAAATCAAAAACCTCGCTATCCTTTAAAAGCAAAACGGGGTTATTTTTTGTGAGTATATCATTTTTAAAAGAAGACAGCACTTTGATAAGTCTGTCAAAATCACACTCTTCTACTAACTCGTCACCGCCCGATAAAAAGGCGATTTCTCTACAAACAAGCGGAGATGCACCGTCAAGTGTTCTAAGAAGTGCCGAGGAAAGTGTACGACTTGAATTTTCCTTTATCGCATCAATAATTGCGGATAATTCTGTATTCAGTAAATTAAGTTTTCCCTGTGAATCGGGATAGGAATAGGTAGCCCCAGGCTGAATTATTCGTGCAGAATCTTCAATACTGCTGCGGCGTATCGCATCGATTATGCGACCGTTTTCCCCAACCAAAACTATATTAGCCTTATTACCTATTAGTTCACAGACTATTTTGGGATTTATTATATCTCCCATTTCATTGGTGGTTTGAAAATAGAATTCTACTACGCGCTCAAGCTCGGTTTGATTGATTTTTATTAGCTTTGCTGCCGAAAAATGCTTTCTTATAAGCATACAAAACATAGGTGGCACAGGTGGATTTTCATATTTTGTTTCTGTAAAGCACACCCTTGCAGATCCGATTTTGGCCGACAGCAAAAGCTTTTTCACAAAACCTTTTTTGCGCAACAATAGTACCAACTCATCCTTAGACGGTTGGTAAATTTTATCAATATGACAGTCGATAGCGATATTTAACTCATCTACTGTTTTTTTCGCAAAAACGCCGTCAAACGCCATCGGTATCCCCCAACGCAAGTTTAATTTCCTTTGCCACTAAAGAATATTCCTCATATTCTTTCTCTTTGCCACTAATTCCGTAAAGCTTTACAGCACAGGTATTACAACGCTTGTACTGTTTTTTAAGATATTCTCTATCGGACTCTGTATTATTTCCAATTTTTCCCACAAGACAGGAAAAAGCGTCTACAGAATGTTCTTTACCGTCATACCTTGCGAGCATAACAGAATAAACCTTACCGTTTTCGGCAAGAGTTGGCTCTTTTAATATGTCAAAACCTTCTTTATACAGATATCTGCGAAGCTCCCACGCCGATGTCATCGGCTGAAGAATAAGGGTTATATTATCATTTTTAAGCCAAGACGCTCTATCGAGTATACCCGCAATTACTTCGCCGCCCATACCCGCAACAATAACGGTATCGGCTTCGTCATTCCTTAAACCCTCAAGACCGTCACAAAGCCGAAGGTCTACACCCTCGGCTCCGAGTCTTTTTATGCTTTCCCTTGCGTGTGCCAAGGGCTTTTCTTTTATATCTGTAGCAATAACCGATTTTACTCTGCCGCTTTTAAAAAGGGCGGCGGCAAGATATCCGTGGTCTGTTCCTACATCGCAAACACGAGCGCCGTTTGGCACCATACTTGCTATAAGCTGCAGTCTCTCGCTTAGTCCAAACACTTATTTATCCTTAAAATATTCGTTTAATTTAGCAATAAGCTCGTCACAGTCGGTGCCGTGAACATTGCAAGCCTGTTCGATAGTTTCGCCGCGCGAAGCCGGGCAACCGAGGCAGTGCATACCTATAGCAAAAAAGTATTCTGCAGCTCCTCTATCAATATCCAAAACTTCGCCTATTAACATATCCTTTGTAATTTTCATAATTGTTTCCTCTCTTTTTATAAAATTTCAGGTTTTTTTGTTAAATCTGTTCTTGAGTGATTGTAGAGCTTTCTGTTATCGAGCGCCCATACTCTTTGAGAAAACTCATCATTTTTAAGTCCCTCAACGGCTTCCTTCATTTCGTAAATTCTTGAATCCATAAGGTCAAGCTCAGAAAGAATTTCCGCCTCTATAAACATCGGCCTTACAGCAGCACCAAACTCAGGCTCACCGTGATGAGAGAGTATCATATGCTCTACAAGCATTGCTGTCTTTTTAGAAATGCCGAGCTTCTTTGCATACTCATCAATAAGTAGTGTGCCCATCGCTATATGTCCTAAAAGGTTGCCCGCAACCGAATATCCTTCGGCAGTGCCAAGCTCTGTTACCTCAAATTCGGATAGCTTTGCGATATCGTGAAGCATAACGCCGCTAAGCAATAAATCCCTATCAACAAAGGGATAAATTTTGCAAACGCCCTCTGCCAACTGAACAATTGATAGTGTGTGCATAAGTAGTCCGCCACTTATTGCGTGATGAAGTTTAAAGGCGGCAGGCCATAAGAGCAACTTATCTCTGTAATCGGAATAAATGGTTAAAACAAGAGTTTTAAGGTCGGTATCCTTAAAGGATTCTGCCTTACTCATAAGAAGATTGAACATCTCTTCTCTAGAGTACTCAGCACTCTTTACAAAGTCCTCTTTTTTAACATTATCTTCAGGGGATGCCGGTCTGATACGCTCTATTTTCAGTTGGTCGTTTCCTTTATATTCGGAAATTGTACCCCTTATTTTAACTAAATCGTTAAGACCGTATTCCCCGTAAACCTCGGGCTGATAACGCCAAAGCTTTGCATTGATTGTGCCGTCGCTATCAGATAAAGTCATATCAAGATATGCTTCTCCCTTTGCCGAAACCTTCTGCTCGATTTCGGTAATCAGAGCAAAGCCTTCAAAGCGGTCGCTGTTTTCAAGTTGTGTAAAATTCATAAAACACTCTCCGAAACATTTTTATACTAAAAGTTCAGTCAAATACCCTGACGCTATACCTAAAAATGCCGATATAGCCATTAGTATTATAGGATGAACCTTTATTTTAAACAAAATCATTATAAGGGTAAAAATCGCAAACGATGTCCAAAACTGTATGGTAGCAAAGGTAGAAACATTTAGTCCCACCGGAAAGAAAACTTCTAATGCTACAGTAATTACCGCAGAGCCTATAAGTCCGATAACTGCGGGTTTTAGTCCCGACATCACCGCCGCTACCCACTTATTTTCCTTAAAAGCCATAAAAAATTTTGCCACTATAAGAATTACTATAAACGAGGGTAAAACAACACCTAAAGTACAACAAACCGCACCTAAAAAGCCTGCAGTTTCGGCACCT
This sequence comes from uncultured Ruminococcus sp., assembly GCA_964465535.1. Classification (GTDB taxonomy): domain Bacteria; phylum Bacillota; class Clostridia; order Oscillospirales; family Acutalibacteraceae; genus UBA737. The sequence continues at coordinate 19,329 of CAYXID010000017.1, read as the reverse complement.
ATATAGGTTGCCATATTTATAGCAAAGGGCCCAGGTGTGCTTTCACTTACGGCTATAAAATTGATAATTTCGCTTTCACTTAGCCACCCGTTTGCCAAAACCTCCTGACGCATCAAGGGAAGCATTGCATATCCGCCGCCAAAGGTAAAGGCACCGATTTTAAAGAAGGTTAAAAAAAGCTTTAAAAAAATCATTTTTTCTCGCCCTCCCCACCGTTTTTAGCAATGAGGGTAAAGGCTACACCCGTTACGGCACAACCGATAATTACAAAAAGAACATTTACATCAAAGATTATTACTATTAAAAATGAAAGTGCCGCCACAACATAAGAAAAAATATTTTTAGGACACTTTTTAGCCATTGAAATAAGGGCGTTTATAAGCAAACTTAAAACACCTGCTCTAATACCCATAAAAGCGTATTTTACCGCCTTTAATTCCTGAAACTGACGAAGAAAAAATGAGATTATATAAATAATTGTAAAGGCAGGTAAAACCACCCCGAAGGTTGCCGCAGCGGCACCCCAGAAGCCCGCCGTCTGATAGCCTACAAAGGTTGCGGAATTTATAGCAATCGGCCCCGGTGTTGACTCAGCAATCGCAATTATATCCAAAATATCCTTTTCTTCGATCCATCCGTTTTTATCCACAATTTCCCTTTGAATAACGGGAATCATAGCATATCCGCCGCCAAAGGTAAAGGCACCAATTTTCAGAAAGGTTAAAAAAAGTCCAAGTATTCGTTTAGCCTTCAAAATTCTCCTCCAATCAGTCCACAAGGGACTTATAAAACGCTACTGCAAGCTCATCACAACGCTCATTTTCGGGATGACCCGCATGGCCCTTTACCCATTCAATAGAAACATCGTGTTTATCTATTAAAAGCAGTAATTCTTCCCACAAATCACTATTAAGGGCGGGCTTTTTGTCGGCCTTTCGCCACCCGTTTTTCTTCCAAGATGCAGCCCAACCCTTATCTATACCGTCGGCTACATATTTGGAGTCTGTAACGAGCTTTACTGTACAGGGCTCTTTAAGGGCGGAAAGCCCCTTTATAGCGGCAGTAAGCTCCATTCGGTTGTTTGTAGTGTCTGTCTCGCCGCCCGAAAGCTCCTTGGTAGTTTTGCCGTAGCGAAGAATTACACCCCAACCGCCAGGGCCGGGATTTCCTGAACAGGCGCCGTCGGTAAAAATTTCAACAAATTTTTGCAAAATCAGTACCTCCGATACGAGCCTACAACCTTACCTAAAACGGCAGGTGTTTCGGGGTAAATCGGCGAAAAATCAGGGTTTTCAGGCATAAATACCACTCTGCCGTTCTTCTCGATTAAAAGGCGCTTTACGGTAGCACCGTCCCCGTCCATACCAATAATAATATCCCCGTTTTTACAGGGCTCGTTTTTATCGGCGACAACAATATCACCGTCTAAAATACCGATATCTTTCATACTAAGGCCAACTACTCTAAGGGCAAAAAGACCGCTAGAGCTACTCTTTGGATAAGGGATATAATCCTCAATCTCCTCTGCCGCTAAAATGGGCTGACCTGCGGCTACTCTGCCGATTAAGGGCACCATAGTAGTTTCAACCGCAGTAGTAAGCTTTATGGCTCTCGAAGAGCCTGCATCTCTTTCTATATATCCCTCTCGCTCTAAGAAACCAAGTATTCCGTGTATTGTAGAGGTTGATTTAATTCCTGTAAATTCACAAATCTCGCGAACTGTGGGCGGAAGACCGCCGTTTAAACGGGTTGCGAGGAAATCGTAAACCGCTCTTTGATTTTCACTAAGGGGAGTTTTTGACATACATTACACTCCAATCGAACATTTATTCGATTATAGTATAACACGGTTTACTCATTCTTTCAAGTGGACTTTTTCTTTTTTTCTCGGCCTATAAATATTTCTTTAATACCAAGCAATATGAGAAAACCGCCGAAAAATTTGCCGAGTATATCGGCACCTATAATATCAGTAAGCCAAAATCCAAGACCTGCACCTATAATACCACCCGCCGCAATAGGCAAAGTGGTCTTCCATTTTATTTCTCCCCTCTTGCTGTACACGATAAGAGCCGCTACTGCTATAGGTATAAAAAATATCAGATTTATACCCTGCGCTTTAACCTGACCTACATCTGCCATAAGGGTTAAATATATGATTAAAACAGCGCCGCCGCCCATTCCCATAGCACCGATAATTCCTGATAAAAAGCCTGCTATTAAAGCCACGAAAATCACCTCATTATAAGTCGTACACCGGCGTAAATCATAAAGCCGCCGAAAATTCTTTTAAGCCAAACAGAAGATATTTTTTTAAGACAAAATGTACCTAAAAGAGCACCGATAAGTCCCGTTGGAATATAAATAAAGGCGTCAGTTATCTTAACATCGCCTCTAACCAAATAAAGTATGGCAGAAATAAGAGTAATCGGCAGTATAACAGAAATTGCATTTGCCTGTGCTGCCTTTTGTGACATACCCATTTTTTTAAGCTTTGGCACTGTCAGCATTCCTCCGCCCGCACCGAAAAGAGCGTTAACCATTCCTATTACCGCGCCGCTAAGCACAGGGTTTAAATATTTTTTGAATTTTTCCAAAACTATCACCTTTAATGTTTTGCCCTTTACGCCCTTTTAATATTCGATTTTCAAGGTCTTAAAAACAGTCCTTTAATATAATAATTTATAATAAATAATATTTTTTTAAAAAATTTATAATTTTATGGTGACAAATTGATAAAAAGATGGTACAATATATCGTGAATAGTTATGTAAAAACGGGGTGTTTTTTTTGAAGCTTTTGGCAATAGACGGAAACAGTATTATAAACCGTGCTTTTTACGGCATAAAGCTGCTTACTACAAAGGACGGGCAGTATACAAACGGTGTTTACGGCTTTATAAATATTTTAAACAGATTAATAGAGCTTGAAGCACCTGACGGTGTTGCCGTTGCTTTTGACCTTAGAAAGCCCACCTTCAGACACGAAAAATATGCTGAATATAAAGCTGGCAGAAAAGGTATGCCCGATGAACTTGCAAGTCAGATGCCAATACTGAAAGAATGGCTGTGCCTTGCGGGATATACCTGTCTTGAATGCGAAGGCTTTGAGGCTGACGATATTTTGGGTACTCTCGCCGCATTTTCAGAGAGCAGCGGTCACGAATGTGTAATCGCTACGGGTGACCGCGATTCTCTGCAGCTTATTTCAGAGCATACCCGCGTACTTCTCACTGCCACAAAAATGGGCAAGCCCGAAATTATAAACTACACTGTAGAAGAGCTCTACCAAAAATACGGTCTTACACCGAATGAAATGATAGAGCTAAAGGCACTAATGGGCGATTCTTCTGATAATATTCCCGGTGTTGCAGGCGTTGGTGAGAAAACAGCTACCGATTTAATCTCCCGTTATCATTCGATTGACTATATTTATGAGCATTTGGACGAGCTTGAAATTAAAGACGGTGTCAGGAAAAAGCTTGCAGACGGCAAGGACTCGGCATTTTTAAGCCGAGAGCTTGGAACTATCTGCAAAACCGCCCCCATAAACACCGAGATTGAAAGCTATAAAAATAAGCCTATAAATGAGACAGAGTTATCGGCTCTTATGACAAGGCTCGAATTCTTTAAGCTTTTAGAGCGCATGAACTTAAAGCCTACCGCCGCAGTTAAGACTAACACCCCTACCGCTAAAATTTTAAAGCAAGAGGTGTTTACTCCTGACGGCTCGGTAGATATTTATTTTGAAAGCGGTCGATTTGCCGTAATATCAAAATCGGCAATTTTTGAAACAGACCAAGCTACTGCTCTTGAAATCTTAAAAAATGAAAATATCAAAAAACGGGTTTACGATTCAAAATATCTTTATAAAAACTATTCGGATATTTCCTCAATATCCTTTGATACTATGCTTGCGGGATATCTTGCAAATCCCTCGTCAAACGATTATTCGGTTGAGAGACTAAAAGCCGAATATTCCGTAAACTCTCCCGAAATTGAGGGCGATGCAGACGAGTTTATTAAAAATGCCGCCTTATTTTCTGCAGTTTCGGATACTCTTTTTGAAAATCTCGAAAAAAGCGGGGAAATCGACCTTTTATGCAATATTGAAATTCCCCTTGCCCGTGTTTTAGCCGATATGGAAAATGAGGGTTTTTTGGTTGATAAAGAGGGTCTTAAAGCCGAGGGCGAAGAATTATCCCGCAGAATTTCGGTTATAGAAAAAGAAATTTTCGATATAGCAGGATACGAGTTTAATTTAAATTCTCCAAAGCAGCTCGGCGAAGCGCTTTTTGTGAAGCTCGGTATCCCCTCTAAAAAGAAAACCAAGAGCGGCTTTTCTACAAATGCAGAGGTGCTCGAAAGTCTTAGATACGATTACCCGATAGTAGAGCTTATTTTAGAGTACAGAAAACTCGCAAAGCTCAAATCTACCTATTGTGACGGTCTGCTCGCAGCCATAAGCTCGGACAACCGAATTCACACCACATTTAATCAGACCGAAACGAGAACGGGTAGAATAAGTTCGCTTGAGCCTAATCTTCAGAATATCCCCGTAAGAACCGAGGAAGGAAAAAGACTTAGGAAATATTTTATGGCAAAAGAGGGTTACACCCTATGTGACGCCGACTACTCTCAAATTGAGCTTCGCGTTTTAGCCTCTATGGCAAATGATGCTACAATGATTAACGCCTTTAACAATGACGCTGACATTCATACAATAACAGCATCCGAGGTTTTTGATGTGCCGCTAGATTTAGTAACTCCCCTTTTAAGAAGCAGAGCAAAGGCGGTTAACTTCGGTATTGTATACGGAATAGGTGCTTTCTCGCTATCAAAGGATATCGGCGTTACGAGAGCCGAAGCCGACAGATATATAAAGGGATATCTTGCGACATATACAGGCGTTGCCGATTATATGACAAATGTTATCGAAAAGGCAAAGGCAGACGGCTTTGTAACCACACTGTTCGGCAGAAGAAGATATCTGCCTGAATTATCGTCCTCTAACGGTATGCTTCGCTCATTCGGAGAGAGGGTTGCAAGAAATGCTCCCATTCAGGGAACTGCCGCCGATATAATAAAAATTGCTATGATTAAGGTGGCAGACAGACTAAAAGCCGAATTCCCCTCTTCAAAGCTTATTCTTCAGGTACACGACGAGCTTATAGTAGAGTGTCCCGAAAAGGATAGCGCAGCAGTAGCTAAACTTCTTGAAGAAGAAATGGAAAATGCCGCTAGTATGTCGGTTAAACTCAGTGTTGACGCAAACTGCGGTAAAAATTGGCTTGAGGCGAAAGGTTAATTTATGAAGGTTTTATTTGTTTGCACGGGTAACACCTGCAGAAGTCCTATGGCAGAATATTATTTAGCCTCTAAAAAAATTACAAATTTAGAGATCTCGAGTAAAGGCATTTTTGCCACAGGCGATAAGGCAAATGAAAAAAGTATTGCCGTTATGGCAGAGATGGGTATTGATTTATCAAAGCATATATCCTCGCCCTTAAATAGAGAAGATTTACAATCAGACAAAATCTTTTGTATGACAGAGAGCCAAAAGCAAACCCTTTTATACTATGGTGCAAAAGAAGATAATGTGTTTGTTCTTGGCGGCGGAATTCCTGACCCCTACGGTCAAGGCATAGAGGTTTACAAAGAGTGCCGTGACGAAATTATTTCTGCTATTGATGGGCTTGTTAAAAAGGGTGAATTCGATTTCCTTTCGGTAATCCCTTTAGAAGAAAGACATATTGAAGAAATTGCAGAGCTTGAAAAGGTTTGCTTTAGTGAGCCGTGGTCGGCTGAGGGAATTTACGAATCCTATAAAACGGGAACTGTCTTTTTTGTAGCAGAAAAAAACGGAAAGGTTTTAGGGTATGCAGGGATAAAGCCTGTGCTTGACGAAGGCTATATCACAAATGTTGCGGTATTCCCCGAATATAGAAAACAGTCGGTTGCCTCGTCTATACTAAAGGCTGTCGATAACTTTGCAGAAGAAAAAAGGCTCTCGTTTGTTAGTCTTGAGGTCAGGGAATCAAACACCGCCGCAATATCTCTTTACGATAAATTCGGTTATAAATGCGAAGGGGTGCGCAAAAACTTTTATAGAAACCCTAATGAAAATGCAATTATTATGACAAAAAGGTATGTTATTGAATGAAAATATTAAGTATTGAATCCTCTTGCGATGAAACCTCGGTTGCCGTAACAGACGGCAGACAGGTGCTTTCAAACATAATCGCAACACAGATACCCGAGCATCAGATATACGGCGGTGTTGTGCCTGAGATTGCATCTCGCCGTCATACAGAGGCTATCAGTGCCGTTTGTAATGAGGCGCTTTTATCTGCGAGTGTTACTTATAAAGATATTGAAGCCATAGCCGTAACCTTTGCGCCCGGACTTATAGGCGCATTGCTTGTGGGGGTAAATTTTGCAAAAGGGTTAGCGCTTTCTCTCGGAGTGCCTCTCATCCCTGTTCACCATTTGCGCTCACATATTGCGGCAAACTATGCCGATAACGAAGAATTAAAGCCGCCGTTTTTATGTCTTACCGTATCGGGTGGTAACTCGGTTATAACCGAAGTTTTGGATTATACTAAATTTAATATCCTCGGCGAAACTACTGACGACGCCGCAGGCGAATGTTTTGATAAAACGGCAAGGGCATTAGGGCTTTCATACCCCGGCGGCGTGCATCTTGACAAAATAGCAACCGTTTCAGACTTTAAGAAATATCCTCTGCCCTATCCTCGTACAGAAAGAGAATTTGATTTTAGTTTTTCAGGTCTTAAAACATCTGTTATAAATCTTATACACAACTCAAAGCAAAAGGGCATAGAAATCGATGTTCCCGTTTTAGCGGCAACTGTCAGAGAGCGTGTTTGCGATATCCTTATCGACAAAACCCTCTCTGCCGCAAAGCAAAAGGGATATAAAACAATAGTCCTTGCAGGCGGTGTGTCGGCAAACAGTGAGCTTCGACGCCGTATGAGTGAGGAATGTGAAAAAGCAGATATAAAACTCTTCTTCCCGCCCCTTAAATACTGCGGTGATAATGCCGCTATGGTGGGAGTTCAAGGGTATTATGAATTTTTAAGCGGTAACACTTCGGATGTTACACTAAACGCCTGTGCTACTCTGCCTATTGACTACAGAGAGTAAAATTTTAGATAGGAGTGTTTCTTTTGGCAGGTAAAAAGCTTTTGCTTATAGTAAATCCCTGTTCGGGAAAAGCAAAAATGAAAACCAACCTACTGAATGTTGTAGAAATTTTTTCTAGTGTCGGATATGATGTTACGGTTTACCCAACAAAATGCCGTTTTGATGCTACCGAAAAAATCAAAACTGTAAAAAATGGTAAGTTTGATAGAATTGTTGTTTGCGGCGGTGACGGAACCTTAAACGAAGTTATTACGGGTATGATGCAAAGCGGTCTTGAGTGCACACTCGGTTATATCCCTGCAGGTACCCTTAACGAATGGTCAAGCGGCCTTAAAATTTCAAAAAACATATCCAAAGCCGCAAAGGATGTTATAAACGGAACATCGGTAAAACTTGACATTGGAAAATTTGACGATAAATATTTTTCATATACCGCATCCTTCGGTGCCTTTACCGAAGCTTCATATTCTGCACCGCAGGATATTAAAAATGTACTCGGTCAGGCGGCATATTTCTTTGAGGGTGTAAAAAGCCTTGCAAATATAAAGCCTGTTCACCTAAAGTTTGTTTGTGACGGCAAGGAAATCGAAGGAGATTTTCTCTTCGGTGCCATATCAAACTCTATGTCGGTAGGCGGTATAGTTAAGTATAAAGATACTTTGGTAAAACTCAACGACGGTCTATTTGAAGTCTTTCTTATAAAAAACCCTTCGAATATTTTAGACTTCCAGTCTATTCTTGACGGCGTATTAAGACAGGATTTAAGCCGAAACGGAATTGAGTTTTTCCACGCTAAAGAAATCAAAGTTTTGGGTGGCGAAAATGTTTCTTGGACGCTTGACGGTGAGTTTTCTGCAGGAAAAGACACCATAACTATTGAAAATGTTCCAAAGGCAATCAATTTTATAGTACCAAAAGAACTTGATGTTTTTGAAAAAGAAGAATAAGGAGAAGGTTTTATGTTTACGAGAGATATCGGTGTGGATTTAGGCACCGCGAATACCCTTGTTTGCTTAAAGGGAAAAGGAATTATAATGCGAGAGCCCTCTGTTGTGGCTTATGATGTAAGAAGTGACGCTGTAAGAGCAGTTGGTACCGAAGCCAAAGAAATGATTGGCAGAACACCAGGCTCAATAGTAGCGGTAAGACCTTTAAAGGACGGCGTTATTGCAGACTTCGATGTTACTGCTGCTATGCTTAAAAGATTTGTGCGTCAAGCACTTAAGGGTTCATTCTTTTCAAGGGTAAGAATGGTAATTTGTATTCCCGCGGGCGTTACAGAGGTTGAGAGCCGTGCAGTTTACGATGCCGCAAAACAGGCGGGTGCTACTGATATCGACCTTGTGGAAGAGCCTATGGCAGCAGCCGTTGGTGCAGGTCTTCCTGTTTGGGACGCTACGGGTAACCTTGTAGTTGATATCGGCGGCGGTACAAGTGAGGTTGCAGTTATATCGCTCGGCGATATAGTTACTGCTCAGTCGGTAAGAGTTGCGGGTGACGATTTGGACGAGGCTATTATAAACTATGTAAGAAAGAAGCACAGTCTTTTAATCGGTGAGCGTACAGCCGAACAGATAAAGATAGATATCGGCTCTGCAAAGCCCTATGAAAACGAAACCTCTATTGAGGTTAAGGGCAGAAACCTTGTAGACGGTCTTCCGAAGAATATAATTCTCTCTTCCGAGGAAGTTAGAAACGCTATGGCAGACCCGATTATGCAGATTATAAACGCAATCAGAACAACTTTAGAAAAAACTCCGCCTGAGCTTTCTGCTGATATCATTGACACAGGCATTACCCTTACAGGCGGCGGAGCACTTCTTAGAGGTCTTGCAGAGCTTATCGCAGAGGAAACGGGAATGCCCGTATCGGTTGCGGCAAATCCGCTCGACTGCGTTGTTTTAGGAACCGCTAAAAGACTTGAAGTAGGAAGCGGTTTTGACACTTATGTTTTCCGCAGAGGAAGAAGATTTAGATAAGATAGGAATGACTTTTAATGCGATTTTTCTTTCGCAGCAAGCAGTTTAAAATAATTCTTGCTATATTTTTAGGACTTATAGTTTTGACGGTGTTTTCAAGTCTTTTAGGTCATAAAATGGCACCGCAGGCAGATATTGCGGGTTCTATTGCAGCGCCTTTCCGTTCACTAGCAAGTGATATTTCGCACTTTTTCAAAAATCTCAGGAATATTTATGTTGACGGAAATGAATTGCTGCTTGAAAAGACCAAGCTTGAAGCCGAGATAAACAAGCTTAACGAGAAGCTAGCAGGATACGACGAGGCTGTTGCTCAAAATGAGTTTTATAAAGAATTTTTAGAGCTTAAAGAGGCTAATCCCGACTTTAAGTTTTCCCCTGCTACCCTTATATCAAGGGATACAGATGACCCGTTTTACAGCTTTGTTATAAACGAGGGCTCATCTTCAGGGATATCTCTTTATGACCCTGTAATTAACGAAGCAGGTGTTATAGGCTACATATCAGAGCTTGGCACCTCAACCGCAAAGGTTACAACCATATTAAGTCCTAAGCTTGTATTAGGCGCTATTGATAACCGCAGTAGCGACTCAGGCGTCGTTTCAGGCACTCTCGATTATGCAGAAAAAGGAAACTGCAAATTTTATAATCTCTCCCGTTCCTGCCATGTTGCGATTGGCGACTATGTAGTAACCTCGGGCGAGGGTATTTTCCCTGACGGTCTTATTATCGGAACAATCGATTCTATCGGCAGCGACGAATACAATACTTCTATCTATGCCGTTGTTTCCCCCTTCGTTAATTTTGAAGAGGTCAAAAATGTTATGGTTATAACCGAATTTGAGGGTCAGGGCGGACTTGATATCGGATAAAGGATAAAATTTATGAAAAACAACACACAAAATTTATGTATTGCCATCATAAACGGATTTTTCTTTGCAATACTTATTATCTTTCACTATCAGGACAATATGATATTCGGCAATTTAAGATTAAATCCTTTCTCACTTATTCCCTTTTTAGTTGCCTTTTCAATGTTTAATAAGGAATGGGTGTCTACCGTTTCTGCTATGGTAGTGGGATTTTTTATAGATAGCGGAGCGGCACAGTTTAGTGCTTTTCATACCTTTTTGTTTATGATTTTAGCGTTATTCGTTTCCTTTTCGGTGCGATATCTTTTTAATAATAACATTAAATCCGCTATCGTACTCTCTTTTGGCTCGGCTTTTTTATATTTCCTTGTTCGTTGGTTCTTTTTCTACGCCTTCGAAATAACGGCTAAGGACAGTCTTTTCTATTTAATGTACTACGCGCTTCCCTCTGTTTTAGTTACAACCTTATTTATTTTCCCTTTCTATTTTCTTGAAAGAAAACTTGATAAACTGAAAAACGGGTGAAAAAATTGCCTTTTAAAAGAAAGAAACAAACACATATCACAGTAATTTCAATAATACTTATAGCAGTTTTGCTTATCTATAGCTTCCGCATTTATTCCTTACAGGTGGCGAATTCCCAAAAGTATTCGTCGCACCCTAAGGGCAGTGCGGTTTTAACTGCCACCTTAAAAGCACCGAGAGGGGAAATTCTCGATTGCTACGGCAGACAGATAGCAATTAACCGCGACGGCTATAATATTGTTTTTAATAAAGCCTATGTAAAGGAAAATCTTAACGATATAATCCTTACCCTTATAAATCTTTTAAAGAAAAATAAGGTTGAGTGGAAGGACGAGCTTCCTCTAAAGAGCTCAGCTCCTTACGGTTTTATAAAAGACGGAGATACAGACAGGCTCTTTTCAAAGTTAGAGCTTGCCCATTATGCAACGCCTGAAAACTGTCTTGAGCGAATGACCGAAAAATACGGTCTCGAAAAATACAATGCAGATGAGCGAAGACTTATAGCAGGTGTTCGTTACAGTATGGATATTGCAGATTTCTCAATTTCCTACCCCTACACCTTTGCTGAGGATATCCCCACAGAAATTATGCGAAAGATTTCGGAATCAAACTTTCTGCTTTCGGGCGTTACGGTCGATGTTGTTCCATTCAGAGAATATGTTGATACCACTCTTGCGGTAAACCTTATAGGCTCTGTAGGTCCTATCTATAAAGAGGATTGGGACGATGAAAACGGCGAAAACTATAAAGAACGCGGATATTCCTATAACGATAAGGTAGGTAAAAGCGGTATTGAATACTATGCCGAAGAGCATTTAAGAGGTATTGACGGCGAGATTACCTATTATCTTGACTCCGCAGGAAATATCCTTGATACCGAAATTACCAAAAAGCCTGTTGCAGGCAAATCGGTAATGCTAACCCTTGACAGCGCTATTCAGCGAACAGCTCAGGATTCACTCAAAAAAATAGTTAAAAAGCTTCAAAGCGAGGGCGGAACCGTAAAGGCGGGCGCTGCCGTTGTTATTGATATTGATACGGGCGGCGTTATATGCGGAGCAAACTATCCGACATACGATGTTGCTACTATGAATAAAGAATACGACCGCCTTAAAAACGACCCTGCCGCTCCCCTTACAAACAGAGCTTTTCAGGGTGTTTATCCGATAGGCTCTACAATAAAGCCCTCTGTTGCTATCGCTGCAATGGAAAATCAAAAATATAACAAGGGTGAAACCATCAGGTGTGTTCATACCTATAACCATTTTAGCGACTTCAAACCCTCCTGTATGGGTACCCACGGATATATAAATCTTAAAAAGGCGTTGGCGGTAAGCTGTAACTACTTCTTCTTTGAACTAGGTTACAGGGTAGGCGCTCTTTCCCTTACCGATTATTTTAAGCAATTCGGTCTTGGTGTTAAAACGGGTGTTGAGGTTGACGATTCTTCGGGCATTTTAGTAGAACCTGAGGGTAATGGTGTCGGCGGTGACACATTGCAGTTTGCTATCGGTCAGTTAAACGCCTTTACTCCCTTACAGGTTGCAAACTATGCCGCTACCCTATCAAACGGCGGCACTCATTATAAAGCCACCCTTATAGATAAGGTTGTATCCTATGACCTTACCGAAATCTATGAGAAAAACGAAGCAAAGGTCTTAAATACCGTTTCAATGTCGGCTAAAAACTTGGCTTCTGTAAAAGAGGGTATGCTCTCTGTTACTGAGGACGGTACAGGACGAGCCACCCTTGGTGACTATCCGATAAAAATCGGTGGTAAAACGGGTACCTCTCAGGTTACAAACGCCGCCGACCACAGTATATTTATGGTCTTTGCGCCCTATGAAAATCCCGAAATTGCAATTTCGGTTGTACTAGAGCATGGTTCTTCTAGCTTTTCTGCAGGAACGGTAGTCAGAGAAATACTTGACGCCTACTTCTTTGCAGACGGAAACAAAACTTCTGTAAAACGCCCATATACTGTGTTAAAATAAGGATTTTTTCTAAAATTACAGTTTGACACAATAGGTATTTTATGTTAAAATTTTTGGTGTGTATAATTTGGAAAAGAGGTGGAATATGGGTTCTTGTTATGCTATTACATCGGGGAAAGGCGGAACTGGCAAATCAACCGTCTGTGTAGGTTTAGGTCTTACCTTAGCTAAAGAGGGCAAAAAAACCTTACTTGTTGATATGGACGAGGGGCTTCGCTGTCTTGATTTGATGCTAGGTGTTGAAAGCCGACTTACCTTTGACCTTTCGGATATTCTTTCGGGAAAAAGTATTGAGGACGCCACCTATTCCGCTTTAGATGTTCCAAATCTCTTTCTTATTCCCGCACCCGATACAATCGGTAAAATAAATCCCGAGGATTTTAAAATATTTGCAGAGCGGGTATTAAATGAATACGATGCAGTTATATTCGATTTTCCTGCGGGTATCGATTTTGAGCTTTATAAGTATCTGCCGCAAAATGTAACGGTTTTAGCCGTCTGCAATGCAGACCCCGTTTCTGTAAGGGATGCGGCGTCGGTTTGCAATCATATTCCGATTGCGCGTGATAAAATAAAGCTTATAATTAATAAGTATGTTTACAAAACCTTACTCAAGGGTTTGTTTACAAATATAGATAACATAATTGATGAATCAGGTTTTAAGCTTGTCGGTGTTGTTCCTCAAAGCAAAGAACTCGCGTTTTTCACAATAAAGCACCGTTTAAAGCGAAGAGGACGAGCCGCAAAGGCTTTTTCGAGAATAGCGATGCGCCTTTCGGGTGAATACAAAGCTCTTCCAAAACCTAAAAAGATATAAAGGGGTAGATTTTATGACAATAGCACTAATCGCACATGACGCAAAAAAAGAACTTATGGTTCAGTTTTGTATTGCTTACTGTGGTATTTTAAGCAGACACACAATTTTAGCTACCGGCGCTACAGGTAAACTAGTTTCCGAAGCTACCGGTCTTGACATAGTACAGTTTTTAGGCGGCTCACAAGGCGGCGCTCAGCAGATTGCATCAAGAATAGGCTGCGATGAGATAGACCTTCTTCTCTTCTTCAGAAATCCGCTTGACCCCAAACCCGATGAGCCCGACGAAAATGCGCTTTTGCGTCTTTGCGATGTTCACAATATTCCCGTTGCTACAAACATTGCTACGGCAGAGGTTTTAATCCACGGTCTTGAACGCGGTGACCTTGATTGGCGCGAAATAGTAAAAAATTCCTGATTGGTGATAATATATGGCAGAAATTAACCGTGCCGTAAAAGGCACAAATGACATTCTCCCCCACGCCGCTTTCGGTTGGAGGGCGCTTGAGAACAAACTTTTTGAAACAGCAGCCCTTTATGGCTTTAGTGAAATAAGAATTCCTGTTTTTGAGCATACCGAAGTATTTAACCGCAGTGTTGGAGATACTACAGATGTTGTTCAAAAGGAGATGTACACCTTTGACGATAAGGGCGGCCGTTCTCTAACCCTTCGCCCTGAGCTTACCGCAGGTGTTATAAGAAGTATTATAGAGCACGGTCTTGTAAACGGCGCTTTGCCCGTAAAGGTGTGCTACGAGGGTGGTTGCTACCGCTACGAAAAGCCTCAGGCGGGAAGACTTAGAGAATTCCATCAGTTTGGTGTTGAATGTATAGGCGCAGCAGCAGCTAATGCCGACGCTGAGGTAATATCCCTTGCCCGTCAGCTTTTAAGCTCTATCGGCGTTGAAAAGATAGCGCTTCAGATAAATTCTATCGGCTGTCCTGAATGCAGAAAGCATTATCACGCAGCCCTTAAAGAATATTTCGCAAAGCACACAGATACCCTTTGCGCTACCTGTAATGACAGGCTTGAGCGAAACCCCATGCGTATTCTTGACTGTAAGTCCCCTATCTGCTCTGAAATTGCGAATAATGCTCCCGTTGTTTTGGATTTCCTTTGCGACGACTGTGCAAAGCATTTCGATGAGGTTAAAGCGCATCTTGACAGTATGGGTATTGAGTATACAGTAAATCCCCATATCGTTAGAGGTCTTGACTATTATACCCGTACCGTTTTTGAATTTGTGTCGGGTGATATCGGGGCACAGTCTACCGTATGCGGCGGCGGCAGATATGACGGACTTATCTCCCAAATGGGCGGTCCCTCTACGGCTGCATTAGGCTTTGCTATGGGTCTTGAGAGACTTATGCTTGTATTAGCAGCTCAAAACACTGCACTTCCCGAAGAGCCAACTCCAGATGTTTTCTTTGCAACTATGGGCGATAAAGCGCGTATCAAGGTAAGCAAAATTACAAGTATGCTTCGCGATGAGGGCTTTAGTGTTCAAACCGACATTTGTAGCCGTGGACTTAAGGCTCAGATGAAATATGCCGATAAGATAGGTGCGAAATTTACCGCCGTTATCGGTGACAACGAAATTGAAACAGGTATAATCCGCCTTAAAAATATGAAGAGCGGTGAAGAAAAGGAACTAGATTTAAACTCACTTACCGATTCGCTTTACAGCATACTATTAGCATTATCGGTGGACGAGCTTACAGATGCAGTTAATAACTAATATATAGAGGTGTAGCTTTAAATGAAGCTTGACAGAATGAACGGACAAAAACGCAGTGATTACTGCGGTACCCTTACAAAAGAGGCAATTGGAAAAGAAATTACCGTTTGCGGTTGGGTGCAACGCCAGCGTGACCTTGGCGGTCTTATTTTTGTAGACCTTCGCGACCGCACAGGCGTTTTACAATTGGCTTTTGACGATACTACCGACACTGCCGTTTTCGAAAAGGCGTCTGCTCTTCGCAGTGAATTTGTAGTAATGGCAAGCGGTGTTATCCGTATGAGAAGTTCTATAAATAAGGATATCCCTACAGGTGAAATCGAACTTGAAGTAAAGGAACTTAAAATTTTAGGCGAGGCAGAAACTCCTCCCTTTGAAATTCTTAGTGAAACCGATGTTAAGGAAGAGCTTCGTCTTAAATACCGTTATCTTGATTTAAGAAGAGCTCCTTTACAAAACAATATTATGCTTCGCCATAAGATTGTAAAGACCACACGCGATTACTTTGATGAGAACGGATTTATCGAGATAGAAACCCCCACCCTTATTAAATCTACCCCTGAGGGTGCGCGTGACTATCTTGTACCTTCGAGAGTACACAAGGGCAGCTTCTTTGCTCTTCCACAGTCTCCTCAGATGTATAAACAGCTTCTTATGCTCTCGGGCTTTGACCGCTATATGCAGATTGCCCGTTGCTATCGTGACGAGGATTTAAGAGCCGACCGTCAGCCCGAGTTTACACAGATTGACCTTGAAATGTCATTTGTAGAAATGGAAGATGTTTTCAGCATCGCTGAAGGTTATATTAAGCGCCTATTCAGTGAAGTAATGAATATTGATATTCCGACACCCCTCCCTCGCCTTACCTATACCGATGCAATGGAAAATTACGGTTCGGATAAGCCTGATACCCGTTTTGATATGAAGATTGTGGATTTAACAGATATCGTAAAAGACTCAGGTTTTGCAGTCTTCTCAGATACAGTTAAAAATGGTGGTGTTGTAAAGGCAATCAATGCTAAAAATGCCGCAGGTGTTTATACTAGAAAAGAAATTGACAAGCTTACTGAGGAAGCAAAGGGTATCGGCGCTAAGGGTCTTGCCTTTATCCGTTGGAATGAAGACGCTCCTACCTGCTCCTTCTCTAAGTTTATGACCGATGATGAAATGCAGGCAATTTATGAGCGTATGGGCGCTGAAAAGGGCGACGTAATACTCATTATCTGCGATAAAAAGAACACCGCACTTTCTGTTTTAGGTGCTCTTCGCTTAACCGTTGCAAAACGCCTTGATATTATTCCAAATCAGTTTAATTTCCTTTGGATTACAGAATTTCCCTTCTTTGAATATAACGAAGAAACAGGCGGTTGGGACGCTATGCACCACCCCTTTACCTCTCCGCTTGACGAGTGCATCCCCTATCTTGAAACTGCACCCGAAAAGGTGTTTGCTAAGGCTTATGACCTTGTTCTTAACGGTGTTGAGTTATCGAGCGGCTCTATCCGTATTACCGACCCTGAGTTACAGTCACAGATGTTCCGTGCTTTAGGTCTTACAGATGAAGAAGCCCAAACTAAATTCGGCTTCCTCACAAATGCCTTTAAGTACGGCGCTCCACCTCACGGTGGTATGGGTATCGGTCTTGACCGTTTAGTTATGCTAATGGCAGGGGCTGACTCTATTCGCGATGTTATTGCCTTCCCGAAGGTTGCAAACTCGAGTGAGCTTATGTCAGGCGCACCCGCAGAGGTTGACGAAATCCAGCTCCGCGATTTAGCAATAAATATCGATACTAAAGAATAATTTAATATCTTTATAAAAAGAAAAAGCATACCAAAAGTTTTAAGCTTTTGGTATGCTTTTTTGAATTTTAATTATCTTTCTTCTCTGAAATATGAAAGGCCTAAGCTCTGTGGTGGCTGATTTTCCTTTTTATCGCGAATACTTGTAATAACAAGTACAACGATGGTAACTACATAAGGTAGCATTTTGAAAATTTCCTTATTAGCAAAGCTAACACCCGTAATGTAACTACTTGCGATATAAAGTCCGCCGAATACAATCGAGCCGATAATTGCAAGATTTGGCTTCCAAACAGTAAAGATTACAAGAGCAATGGCAAGCCAACCGATAGCGTCTATGCAGTATTCCCAGTTACCGTGCAGATAGTCCATAACAAAGGAAAGACCGCCAAGACCTGCTATTCCGCAGCCGATACAGGTAGCTAAATATCTATAAAGAGATACGTTTATACCGGCAGCATCTGCTGTTGCGGGGTTTTCACCAACCGAGCGAAGATTTAGTCCCACCTTTGTTTTTGTAAGCACAAAGGACGCTACAAGAGCAATTATTATTGCAAGATATATAAGAACGCCGTGAGATAAGAATATTTCACCAAACCAACCTGTCTCTTCAGCAAAGGGTAATGGTGCTGTAAAATATTTTGTTCCCTTACTGTAAATAGGGCCTGTTTTTGCAATCATAAAGTCCGAAACGCCTACGCCAAAGGTTGTAAGAGCAAGACCTGTTACATTCTGATTAGCCCTTAAGGTAACTGTAAGAAAGCTGTAGATAAGTCCCATCAAAGCGCCTCCCACGATGGTGGCTACTATAGGAATAAAGACTGCTAAAAACGGGTCTGCATTACGCTTTGCCATATCAAGATAAATATACTCGGCATAGCAGCCGCAGGAAGCACCAACACACATAACACCGGGAATACCGAGATTTAAATGTCCCGACTTTTCGGTAATTATCTCACCCGTACAACCGAAAAGGAATGTCATACCAAGTCTTATCGCACTAATTAAAAATGCTAACATTATGCATTCTCCTTTCCGCTTTTAGCAAAAACTATCTTGTACTGAAGGAAGAATTCACAACCGATTACAAAGAAAAGAATTATTCCTGTTACTATATCCGAAATTGCATTAGGAATACGGAAGTCGGTAGAAATCTGCTGTGAACCTTTTTCAAGGAAAACGATTAAAAATGTTGTAAACACCATAAAAATCGGATTGAATTTAGCAAGCCAGGATACCATAATTGCGGTAAAACCTCTGCCGCCTACCGTATCGGTACTGATTGTATGGTTAGTAGCGCCAACTATCAAAAGGCCTGCTATACCGCAAAGAGCACCCGACACAACAAGTGTCCTGATTATTACCTTTTTAACGTTGATACCAATATATTTAGCGGTATTCTCACTTTGACCTACAACCGATATTTCATATCCTTGTTTTGTGTACTTAAGATAAATATAAACGAGTACAGTAAGTATTGCTACGATTACAATATTGAGAAGATAAGCTTTGCCGAAAAGAAGGGGCAAGCCGTACTGCGGCATAGGAGACAAAACGCCCGAGCCGTTTTTAACAAAGGTTTTAAGGAAAAATGCTACAAGCTGAATTGCAACATAGTTCATCATCAGGGTAAAGAGGGTTTCGTTTGTATTCCAAAGCGCCTTTGTAACCGCAGGGAGCACCGCCCAGATTACACCCGCCAAAACAGAGGCTATAAGCATTACGAGGAAAAGAACAGGGGTTGGAAGCTTATCGCCTAAGAACATCATAACCGAAATGGTTGCAAGTCCGCCAACTAAAACCTGACCTTCCGCACCGCAGTTCCAAAATCGCATTTTAAATGCAGGGGTAACTGCAAGGGAAATACAAAGTAAAATTGCAATATTCTGAAGCAAGCTCCAGATACGGAGGCTTGAGCCAAAGGCTCCGTTTATCATAGAGGCATAAACCTCAATCGGATTTTTTTCTGTTAAGAGGGTAATAACCACCGCCGAAACGATAAGAGCTAAAACAATAGCCGCAGCCCTTATCAACAGAGCATAATACCAAGCAAGAGGCTCACGCTTTACAATATGAAAAAGCTGTGCCTTTGCCTTTTTTGTATTTACCATTATTCCTCGCCCTCCTCTTTTGCAGATTTAGTCATCAAAAGACCGATTTCTTCCTTAGAAGCGGTTCTTCCGTCTACAATTCCTGTAACTCGGCCGCCGCCTATTACTAAAATTCTATCGCAAAGCTCAATTAAAACGTCCAAATCTTCGCCAACGAAGATTACTGCAACGCCCTTTTCCTTTTGATTGTTTAAAAGATTGTAAATTGTGTAGGATGAATTGATATCAAGTCCTCTAACGGGGTATGCCGCCATTAAAACTGTAGGAGATGCCGCAATCTCTCTTCCTACCAATACCTTTTGAACATTACCGCCTGAAAGACGCCTTACA
>CAYXID010000016.1:0-28700 GCA_964465535.1 uncultured Ruminococcus sp. | reverse complement strand
CGCTGCAGAAATTGCAGGCAGAGATAAGCGTTATGTGACTATAAGTGAAGTGGCAGATAATATATAATCTTATTAAAGCTCAATTAACAATTTAAAACAATTGAGGTATGCAAATGAAATTTGGAACATTTTTACGCTTAAAAACACCACAAGAGGCTGCTATCGGATTTAAAAAACTACAAACTTTAGGGTTTGATTGCTGTCATTTAGTATACAAACCCGAAACTTATACTGAATCTGCTGCTGCAGAAATTGTTGCATCTGCTCAAAAAAATAAAATTGAAATTTCAGCTTTATTTGCAGGTTATAAAGATAATCACACAAAATGGAATTTATATTCAGATTTTGAGGATGCTGGAATAAACAGTCCAAAATATGGAAAAGAAAGACTTGAGTACTTAAGCGAAGCAGCAAATTTTTGCAAAATGCTAGGTACAAAAAATATGCTTATACATGCAGGCTTTGTGGCAAACAACCCTTTTTCTGAAGAATATCAATTTATGGTAAAAACATTAAAAGGACTCGCTTTAAAATTAAAAGGCTTAGGTATTGATTTACTTCTTGAAACCGGTGGAGAAAGCCCAATCACATTAAAACGCTTAATAAACGATATAGGTACAGATAATGTTTATGCAAATCTTGATACCGCAAACTTAATTTTATATGGTTTTGGAAATCCTGTTGATGCGGTTTATACACTTGAAAGCCTTATTCACAGTGTTCATATAAAAGATGGACTTCCGCCGACAAATCCACTTGAAATAGGAAGGGAAACCGAATTTGGCGAGGGATTTGTAGACTTCGAAAAAGTTATTTCTTTACTTAAAAAAGTCAATTTCGCAGGCCCTTATATAATCGAAAGAGAAATTTCTGACACAATGGCAAACATGAAAATTTTCGATACACTGCAAAAACTAAAGCATCTTGTTAATTAATAAAAACTTTATTTTAATAACAAAAAACACCGTTACATTGAAGTAACGGTGTTTTGCTATTAAAGGCTTGGTATTTTATCGGTAATTATACCATAATCAGCGTAATCAAAAATGGGGGCATTTTTATCAGGATTTATTGCAATAATTGTTGCTGATTGCTGCATACCAACAATATGGTGAACAGCGCCTGAAACACCAATAGCAATATATACTGCAGGGCAAACTGTTTTTCCCGTTAGACCTACCTGTAGACTATAAGGCAATATATTATTATCCACCATTTTTCTTGTAGTAACAATATCAGCGTTTATGGCATTGGCAAAGCTTTTAATTTCATCAATTTTATCCCTTACGCCAAAGCCTGCTGAAATTAAAATATCACTACTTTCCTTAACCGTTCTGACAGTTGCCATTGCGGGTTTTACGGTACTTACAATTTTTGCAATTATACTTCCCGATAATGCAGGGCGGTACATAATCAGTTCTTTTCCATCGGTTTCAAGCGATGTACAATCGGCGCAAAGTCCTAAATTTAGCATTGCCGCAACTTGAGCAGAAATTTTTTTAGAATAAAAATCACTTTCCCATAAAACAACTGACGGATTTATAGCTTTGATTTTTTTTACCAAATTTTCCGCACTAGAAAGCTTCAAAAGAATAATATCATCACTTATTGTTTGCGCATACGAAAGCGCAGCTTCGCCTACAACACAAACTTTTTTTAGTAACTTCTTCCCGTTTGGTTTAATATCAATTCTCTCGTTATTCTTTTTTATTGAGGAGGCTATAATATCAGGTAAATCCTCTAAATTAATAAACTTGCATTTTCTTTTGCCTGACTCATTTTCAAAGGTTTTTAATACTCTTGTAGGTGAACCAATAAGTCCGCATCTTTCAATATCAGCATCAATATCTGTAGCGCTTAAAACCTCAATATCGCCAAGCCTTGACATAATACTCGGCAGCCTTAAATCGTTAATACGCTCTATGGTCAACAGCGCCGGTAATTTCACAGTTTCAGATAAAGAATTTCTTGTTGAACAGGTTATTTCAGTGTCAATTTTATCGATACTCATAACATTTGTTATAAGCGAAAAACCCGTAAATACAGATAGCATTGGACCGGTTTGCGCAGTATCACCGACAAGGGTTTGCCTACCGCAAAAAATTAAATCAGGATTAATCATTTTTACGGCTTTAGACAAGGCATAAGCCGTTGCTAAGGTATCAGACCCTGCAAAAGCTTTATCTGATAGTAAAATTGCCTTTTTAGCGCCTAATCGGGTAAGAGAATGCAAAAAATTTTTAGCACTTAACGGGCCCATACTTAATATTGTAACCTCTGCACCTCGAATTCGCAATGCTTCTTCGTAAGCACAAGCATCAAAAGGATTTATATTACCGTCAAGTCCTTGGCGTATACAAACTAAAATTTTCATATTTTTACCTTTCAGCATAAATCGGGGCTAAGGCATCGTGAATTTTTTTATACTGTTCGAAAACCTTACGGTATTTTTTTGTATTATCAATATTGGGATAGGTTATATCTACATGCTTAACGCACTTTTTAACAGCGTCATTTACATCCTTAAAAACGCCAACCGCAACACCTGCAAGCATAGCGGAGCCAAGTGAGGAATCACTGCTTTCGGTGGTTTTTAGTGCGATACCAAGTGTGTCAGCAATCATTTGACGCCAAAGTTTACCCTTTGTTCCGCCTCCGATAGCAATAGCCGTACCATTATATTTAACTTGGAGTGAATCAAGATACATTTTGCAATCAAGCAAGGAATATGCAACACCTTCAAGAACAGCTCTTGTAAAGTGAGCCTTTGTATGTGTTGACCTGATTCCTGTAAAACTACCGCAAAGCGATGGTTCACCATACGGAGTAAGCTCACCGTTTAAGTGTGGATGAAAAATAAGTCCGTTACAGCCAATATCAATTTCACTAGCTAAACTGTCAAGCTCTTTATAATCTCCGCCAAAGGTATCACGGTAAAATCGATATGACGCTGCACAGGATTTTGTCGCAGTTCCCGGATACCAAAGCCCGTCAATTATATGAGAATAATTTATTATATGTTTATCAGGCATGGGTTTATCTGTTATAACACAGATTCTGCCTGCTGTTGCCAATTTAACAGTAATATCACCTTTATTTACAGAACCTGACGCAAATATTTCCATAACAGTATCTGTAGTACCGCATATAACCTCTGTTCCCTCTTTTAAACCTGTCAGTTTCGCAGCTTTTTTCATAACCTTACCAATAATATCTGTAGGTTTAAATATAGGGGGTAGCATATCAACCGAGACACCTGCTAAACCGCAAAGCCTTTCGTCCCACTGCATACTGTTACAGTCGAACATCATACTACCTTCTGCTTCGATATAATCGGTGCAATACACTCCAGTTAAAAAATATCTGATATAATCCTTTTCGAAAAAGATGTATCTTATTTTTTTATATAATTCAGGATTATTATCCTTAAAATACATAAGCTCAGGTAATGTCCAAATGGTTTCAGGCTTATGATATGTTTTTTTGAAAATTTCTTCACCGTATTCTTCACTTAATAACTCTGCCTGCTTATAGCTTCTTGTATCTGTCCAATGAATAGCATTAGAAATCGATTTGAAATTTTCATCACACAAAACAGATGTATGCGTAGCAGAATCAATAGCAACAGCTAAAATGTCTGCACTGTCAATCCCGCTTTTTTTAATCAATTCCTTACAGTTAACACAAAGGGCGTTAATCCAATCTTCAGGATTCTGTTCGCAAGCGCCGTCCATAGGATGAAGCGTTTCATATTCAACAGTATTATCTGCAATAATATTTCCGTTTGTATCAATTAAAGTGGCTTTAGATGCACCGCCACCAAAATCAATACCTAAAAGATATTTCATACTTTTCCCTACTTTATATAAATTCAGAGATATGCGTTTGCATATCTCTGAATTGTTTTAATTTTCTATCCATGCGTGGTCGGGGTCACTACTACGGTTAAAACCTTGATAATCCCCTGCCATCAACCACAAGAAATAAGTTTTGTAACCGGGTGTAGTTACTGTTGAATGGTAGCCTTTTGGAAACTCTACCAATTCATCATTTTTAACGCGGTAAGCTTCATCAATTTCTCCGTCAGATGTATAAAGACACTGAACGGCAAAACCTTGTTCCGGCTCAAATAAGAAGTAGTAAATTTCTTCTGCGACACATTCTTTAGGCATATTATCTTCGTCGTGTTTATGCGGCGGAAAACCTGCCCAGTTACCCTCTGTACAATACGATTCACCAATGGTCAGAATTTTAGCATTAGAATTGCCATCTATAATAAAGCTAGTTTCCCTCTCAAAAGGTACTCGTCCTAAAAGTTTAAGTGTAACATGGTCTTCGCGTAAAAGTTGCGGTTCGGTTTTTTCTTTGATAGGAGTAGCACAAACGGCAATTTTAACATTGTCACGAGCTGTAATTAAAAGCTCTTGTTCACGAGGCATATAGAAGCTTTCTGCCTTGCGATTTTCAAAAACACTCATCCTGTTTCCTATATTTTCCCACTTAGTATCACCGAAAGAAACATCACAATGGCCGTAAAGCATAATAAATGCTGTTTCTTTGTCGTGTGTATTAAAGGAAAGGGACACACCTGCCGGAAGCTCGATAATACCAAATTCTAATTTTTTTAAACTACATTCTCCGATTTTACATATAGGAGTATATCCCTTTGTCGGCTTATATGCTTTTTTATAATTCATAACCATTCTCCTCTAAATCTTTTTCATGCAATACAACACCATTTTTTTGAAGGACTGCTTGTAATTCCTTAATATCAAGTGTAGCGAAATCCGTTGATAACGCCGCCGCTGTTCCCGCCGCCTGACCGGTTACAACACAACAAGGTATTACTCTCATCACATCCCACATTGTCTCGGTAACAGATGTACATCTGCCCGCACAAATTAGATTTTTAATTTTCTTGTTGTATAAGGTTCTAAAAGGAACCTCATAAACAGGACCGCGTTTCTTCCAATTTGAGACCATACCGATAGAATCTTCAAAAAAAGTGTGTTCTTCCTTTTCAGATAGAACATATTCCCCTAAAATTTTCCTTGTCATTCTAATTTGCGGCGTTGTTGCAATAGTTACCGGAAGCAATTCAGAATCATCTTTTCGCCTTTTTATGAAATCGTCAAATGTAGAAGCGTGAGAAAGGACAGCCTGTTCAGAAAGTTCTCTTCCATCTAAGCCTGTAAATCTTCGTTCTATAAGATGTATAACAGTGTTATTTGCCGTTTTTTCTTGATCAGGTATATCAGAACAACCTATCATATTGAGTTGGTAACCTTTTTTCCCAATACTGTAATACCATGCTGCTAAAACATTACCCTGTGTAAAAATTTCTGTTGGGACATCAGCAAAATGTGCTATATCACAATCCCCTGTAGCATCAACAACAGAACTAACACCAAAAGCTAATCTTCCTGATTTATTTTCAACAATGATATGCTCAATTTTATTATCAACAACATTTACACCAACTGCATACGTTCCGTATAGAATATCTACATCGTTATCAATTAATAACTTTTCAGCAAGAATAGCAAATATCTGTGGATTATACTGAACCTCGAATCTCTTATCACTTTTTGTTCTTGAGCCGTTATCAAAAAGCCAATTATCAGGATATTTCGCCTCTGCACCCATAGAAACAGAAAGTCTCAATAATTCTTCTGCTATTCCAAATGATACCTGACGTCCAAGACCATCACAAATTGGAAGAAAGATTGTAACAATACCAGCAGTACCTAAACCGCCAAGCATAAATTGTTTTTCTAACAGAAGAACTTTTTTCCCTTGTCTTGACGCAGCTAATGCCGCAGATATACCGGCAAATCCGCCGCCACATATAACAATATCATAAGTTTTATCAATTTTAGTTTTTATATGTTCTTCAATGTACATAAAGAAACCTTCTTATCATTAGTCAATATGCTAACCATAATCATATATTCACTAATCAGAGATTATAGCCATTTTCCTTTAAATATTTCTTGGTGGTTTCAAAATCAGGTACGCTCTCTCTTGCGCCTATACCTGTACATTTAAGACCTGAAACTGCGCTTGAAAAATGACAACATTTTAAATAGTCGTACCCCTTTACAATACCTGCAGCAAAAGCACCGTGAAAAACGTCACCTGAGCCGTTTGAATCAACCACCTCTGCAGGATAGATGGGATAGCAGATTATATTTCCGCCGTCGTATATAAGACCGCCTCTTTTACCCTGTGTGATTACAACAACCTCGGGTTTGTATTTTTGGTATAGCATTATTGCGGCATCTTCTGCTGTTTGACATCCTGTGTGTCCAAGAGCAAATTCTTCTGACGGTATCATAATATCAGAAAGTCGAAGTAATTCTTCAACGCCGTTATACAGACCGCCGCAGTCATACAGAACTTTAGTATTATTTTCCCTTGCAATTTTTGCCGCTTCAATCGCCGCTTCAAGCTCATTTCCGTCAACCATCAAAATTTCAGCATCAATTATTGCTTGCTTTTGTGCGTCATTAAGGGTCAGCTTTGGTAAATTTCCTCTATCAAAAACACAAGTACGGCTTGTTGTATCGGCACAAAGCCATAGCACAGATGTGAAAGAACGGTATCCTGATTTTACAATAACATTTTTAGTATCAACACCGTATTTTTCAAAATCATTTTTTAAAAAAGTACCGCTATTGTCATCTGCTAATTGTCCTATATAGCCTGTTTGTTCTCCTAATTTTTGCGCTGCAACAAGTCCTGTTGCAACAGGACCTCCCCCTGCATTTTTACAGCCTGTTGAAGCGTTTTTTGTGTCTTCCTTTGGATATGTAGGCAGACTGTATAGGGTATCCATTACACAGGCACCAATACCAACAATTTTGTTCATAGCTTACGCCCTTCCGTCTGCACCAACAAGTTTTATTTTATCAAGTGCCATAGCCTTGACTGTTTCAATAGGCTTTTTCATAAAAATGTCAATAGCAAGACTACGATTAGGGTCATCAATAGTTTCTTTTGTACCCTCGGCAAAGGCACAGCATACATCGGTACCAATATTCATTTTACGAATACCCGCCTTAATAGCTGCTTTAACCTGATCATCAGGAATACCTGATCCACCGTGAAGAACAAGCGGAATACCGCCTGTAGCCTCCCTTATAGCCTTAACACGTTCAATATCAAGACAGGGGGGCTTTTTATAATGACCGTGTGCATTACCGATAAGAACCGCCAAGCAGTCAACGCCTGTCTTTTTAACAAAAAGTGCTGCCTCATCAGGATCGGTAAAGTCACCCATAGACTCATCATTTACACTGCCAACATGACCTAACTCACCCTCAACACCAACATCAAGAGCCTTGCAGATTTCAACTATATGTTGTGTATTAGCGACATTCTCATCGAAAGAGTGGACAGAACCATCGTACATAATTCCTGTCGCACCCCACCGCAGACATCTTTGCACCTCAGCCTCACCTGCACCATGGTCAAGATGGAAGCAAACAGGTACTCTTGCCTTATGTGCCGCCGCAACAATTACAGGAGCCAAATAATATCCAACCTCTTGATTTATAAGGCGTGGGTAAACCTGAATTATTACAGGTGCTTTAAGCTCCTCCGCAGCAGCTATAATTCCCATTGTGCTTTCAATATTATACGCATTAAAGGCAGGTATACAGTAATTTCCCTCTTCCGCCATATTAATTATTGTTTTTAAAGATACTAACATAATATTTTGACCTCTTTAATTCAAAATCAAATCTTCTATTGAAAGAATTTCAATATCACTGTCAACAGCTTTTAAACTAACATATTCAGATACACTTGCAGTTACTATTGTTTTGGCATTGATGCTCTTTGCATTCGAAATTCTTCTTTCTGCAACCTTTTTAATTACATCGGGCATATACTGTGCCATAAGAATATTACCTGCAAAAACAGTTTCCTTGCGGTTTAAAAGCATCTCGCTAAGATACGCGCAGGACATTATAATTTCACGTGCTTCCTCTGTTTCTTCAAGGTCACGTGCTAACTGATAGGGGTCTTGGAAAACAACATCAATTTCCTTTTTCTCTACTGCAAGCTTACCCTCGTTAATTAACTTCGCAACAAAAGCCGTAAAGGTAACAACATCAGCATTAACCTCTACACCATATTCCTTGTATGTCTGTTTAATTGCTTTTGCATCACTCGGGTCATAAACAACAACCGTTTTGTAGTTGTTTAAAACATCTGCACAATCTAGCATTTGATTTTTTGTTTCATTTGCAGCACCTATAAGAAAATCAAGTTGATGACCTGTAGGAAGCTCATTATCCAAAACAGTAAAATCTATATTGCCCTTTTCTAATACCTTTATTGCTTTTAATGCCTCTGTGCAAGCCATAAATTTAGCATCAACACCAAGCAGAAGCAATACATCCTTTTTATCTGAATGTGATTTAATAGCATCAGATAAAGTAGGACAGGTTTCTGTCTTACCGTAGGCGTTACCTGTTTCAATGCAGTTTGAAACGAGTGTCATTATGTAGTCGGGTAATTTTCCGTCTAATGCCGCTTGAAGTCTTGCTTCCTTGGTAAACATCACAGGGTCCCAACCTGTTGTACAATCATATACACAAGCGCCACAGGTGCAGCATTCATAAATATTATCAATAACTTCGCTTAAATCAATAACATTACGGTTTACAAGAGATAAACCTAACGCTCTCGCTCTTGCGGTGTTCCTTTCCTGACCGGTGGCATTACCTATAGGACAAATATGGTGACACATCCAACAAAAGCGGCAGGATTCAATATGCTGTTTGCTTTTTTCTGACATCATCATAACACATTTACCTCCAAAATTAAAGTCCAAGCTTGAACGGGTTCATAATGCCGTTCGGGTCAAGCTGTTTCTTTATGCCTTCGAGAACCTGCATAGCAGGACCGTATTGCTCTCTCACAAATCTGCCGAGCTTAATTCCCACACCGTGATGGTCATTAACAACACCGCCATTTTCAAGAGCCGCGCGTATTCCGGTAGTCCATATATCCTGATGAAGTTTTAATGCTTCTACAGGATCTTCAGGAACAAATTCCTTTTCTACAATAAAGCGGTCGTACATCATAGCGCCCCACTCATACCAATGCGAGAAATGAGCAATAAATTTAGCAAAAGGATATTTTGTTTCAATGGCTTCCTTCATAGCATAATAGATTTTTTCAATTTTTCCGTAGGGCGCTATTGTGTCCATTGTACCAAACATCTGTGGAATATCCATCATATGACCGGGATAGAAGAACGTAATCTTTTCTTTCCACCATTTTTCACCGTATTCGCTGCCTAAATCCTCAGCACCGTATTTTTTAAAGGTCTCGAGAAGAATTTCCTCCTCAACATCAACCATACGGCTTACACCCTCATAAGCAATATTCATAAAGGCGCCTTTACGCTCTACACCCACAACTTTTTTAATAAGTGAGGCAGTTTCTGCTTCATCATAAAGTCGCATAACAGAGGGCTTGAATTTTTGTAAAAGCTCCTTTGAAGCCTTGAATGCCATATCCATATTTTGAAATAAAAATGCTCTGAAACGTCTCTCTTCAGGCTGATCATAAATGCGAAGTTGAGCCTTTGTGATAACACCCAACGTTCCTTCTGAGCCTATGAATATTTGGTTGAGGTCGGGTCCTACCGCATGCTTTGGTGTGGGTGAAGTATAAATTATGTCACCGTTTGGTAATACAACCTCCATCTGCAACACCATATCATCTATTTTACCGTATTTATTTGAGCAAACACCTATACCTCTGTGTGCCAAAAATCCACCAACAGTCGAACAGGTTAAGGAGGAAGGATAGTGCATTGTTGCTTTTCCAACCTCGTTAGCTGCCCACTCGATATGTTTGTATATGGCGCCTGTTCCACATTCTATGTACATTGCTTCGGTGTTAACTTCATAAATCTTATTCATTCTCTTTGTATCAAGAATCACACCGCCGCAAACAGGAAGTGCTCCGCCTTGGGAACCGCCGCCTGCACCCCATGTGGTTACAGGTATTTTATAATAGTTTGCAATTTTTAATACCTTTGAAACCTCATTAGCATCTTTTGGACAAACGATAATATCTGCTTCAGGCATACGCTCTCCCCTATCTGCCCACATACGGGAAAGCCAATAATAGTCAATACTGTGTGAAACCTTATCGATAGTTCTTGTTGAACAGTTTTCCTTACCTACAGCATCCTCAAACTCGGTTAAAATCATTGAAAATAAAAAATTACTCGTTTTGTAGTTCATTAATAATCACCATATCCTTTCTTAGACACAAGATGCGATAAACAATCACGAATATGGTGATTATTATAACGCATGTGCCTCGGTTGCCACTTTGTTGGCGAGTGGCACGCGCCCTATATTTTAATTAGCGTGATTTTTTCACGCTATTTCCTCCTAAAACAATCCTTCTGCAATTTCTTTGGTCATACAATATTTTAAATTACCGTTTCGTCTTAATAATGTAGCGGGTAATTGACCTTGCTCGGGCGCGTTAAGTGCGTGTTTAAATGGTCCGTTTTGCCACGGACGGTTGAGTGCTATATAAATCTTACGTGCAGCAATTATCTGCTTCATACCAATAGTGATGCACCACTGCGGCATTCCGCGCAAGTCACCCCTTTGATAGCCGTAGGCATTAATAGTCTTAGTTTCACGGCTTATCGGTAGAACTCTTGTACCCAAATCGGCAAATTCATCGGGCGACATTTTATCATCACTTTCCAAAGCTTCGTTAAAAGCTACATGACCGTTAATGCCAAGACCACCAAGACACATATCAACTCCGCCTAATTCCTCTATCATTTTATCGTACTCGGCTTCCTTTCCGGGCTTTGGAAAATGGCGCTGCTCAAGAGGCATAACAAGCTCAGGCTTAACACGGTCATAAAACTCCCGCTTCATTCTGCCTTCAAAGCTCAAGCCGTCGTTAACATCAATAACCGTATTTTCATCCCACATATATTCATCCATATTAAAGAAATGAACATTTTTAAGTGATACATTTAATCTGTTAACCATATCAGCCAAAATAGGATACTGTTGTGTTGGACCGACAGGTACTATCATTACGGTTTTCTCATTTCTTTGGTTGTGATAAATTATTTCTTCAAGCATGGTCAGTGCCATATCAAAATACACTTCCCACTCCCCGTCAACAACCTTACATTTTACGCCGCCTACTACCTTTTCCATATTATACATCCTTTCTTTCAAACGCTGTATTTACACTCTCATTATAATCCTCTTCGATTAAAGCATAGAAAATCACTTAAACATATTTTAACATGATAATTCTATTTTTAAAATGTTAAAAAAAATATAATTTTTGTAAAAAACGATACAAAAATACAAATAAATATGTTATAATATGAAAGCAGTATTTTTTATGGAGGCAAACTCAATGAGAATAATTTCTTTCGAAAAGCTTTATAATACGGAATTTTTTATAAGTGAACCTATGTCGAAACAACAATTTTGGGCTTCAAGGGGAAATATATATAGCTCTATCGGCAAGCCAAAAATATCACATACTCTAATATGGTTAAAGAACTGCCGTGCAACCGTGACAGATAAAAACGGTAATACAATAAATGCAGAGAAAAACCAATTATTATATACCGCTAAAGGTAGCGAATATATAATCAATTTCAAAGACACCTCTCCCTTATCTGCTGATACAATAGTTATTCATTTTCAAATGACTGACATAAACGGAGAAGACATTTTGCCCGTTTTAGAACCAACAGTATGCATAAAAAATATAGACTTGGCTACTGCAAGCGATATTGAATTTTTAGCAAATGAATTTAATAAAAATGTTGTTTGCATACCAAAGGTAAAATCAGTTATATATAATCTATTAACTAAAATTTGTCAAAAACAAAAGAAAAGCACCACTAAAAACAAATTCGCTTGCATTCGTTTAGGAATAGAACTTTTAGAGCAAAATTCCGATTTGAGTATATCGGAAATTGCTGAAAAATGCGGTGTTAGTGAATGTTATTTTAGACGTCTGTTTGAGGAATACAGCGGTAAAAGTCCAATGCATTTTAGACAGCATCATCGAATTGAAAAGGCAAAACAGCTAATGCTATCTGACGAGCAATATACAATCGGAGAAATTGCTCATGAACTCAATTTTTCTGATATTTATCACTTTAGTAAAACATTCAAAAAATTTTGCGGAATATCACCGAATAAGTTTTTGAAGTCACTCTAAAACAAGATGGATTCTCCCACAATTGATTATTACTATTGAAAATATCGCAAATTTATCGTATAATTAAATATCATTTTTAAACTTTTGGAGTTATAAAATTAATGAATAAAATTTCTTTTATTAAAAAATCTCTAGCCCTGTTTTGTGCGGTTGTATTGATTTTTTCGTGTATTGGTTGCGAGGGCGTTAAAGACCAATTATCCAACCTCAATCCCAGCAGCAATACTACAACAAGTTCAGAGGTTATCGGCTCTTCGGAGAGTACCGGCTCATCTATTATTGAAAATTCTAATGATGCTACCGAAAGTACTAATACTTCCAGTGGGACAGAAAGCAACAACAGTTCTTCAAAACCGTCTCAATCGAGCAGTAACCCGAGCAGTAAGCCCGGTAGCAGTCAGACAAGTACTCCGTCAAGCAGTACATCTAGCAATAATCCAAGCACCGATAATACCCCAACCCAACCTAAACAGTGGTATACCCGCAAGGTAGAATTATCAAGAGCAGATTTAAACAGAGCCTTATCTCAAAAATATGTAAAACCAAAAAATGTAATCTTATTGATTGGTGACGGAATGGGTCTTAACGACCTTGAGTTAGCAAAAGATTTGAGTCGGGACAAATTGTTCGATTTTGGGTTGGTTATGGAAAATTTGCCAAATATAGGCTTAGCCAAAACTCATAATTACAGTGGCGGCGTTACCGATTCAGCGGCTTCCGCAACGGCTCTTGCAACAGGATATAAAACCCTAAACGGCAGATTGGGACTTGACCACAACGGTCGCACTGTTCAAAATGTTTTAGAAATTGCCCGTGCTAACGGCAAAAAGGTCGGAATAGTAACCGACGATTCATTTGTAGGGGCTACTCCCTCAGCCTTCACAGTACATAACCCCTCAAGAGAAAACAAAGCTGATATAGCAAGGTCCTTTCTTGAATTTATGCCTGATGTACTTATAGGTGGCGATTTTGAAATTTTCAACAATGCAACCGCCGCCGCTAAATACACACAAAAGAGAAATTCCATAACTATTGCGGACGGTTTTGGGTGGTTTGAGGATAAATTAAACGAAGCGCCTGATAAACCCTTTTTCGGTTTTCATTATCTGAACTCCCCCGCATCCTCTCTTTTCGAGCTCGCTCACTGTACAGAAATTGCACTTAACAAGCTTGATAATAAAAACGGTTTCTTCCTTATGGTAGAAAGTTACAAAGCCGACAGAGGCGGACATAATAACAGCCTTTCCGATAAACTAGAGGGCGTATGTTCGCTTAATAATGTGGCAGCAGTAGCGATAAAATACTGCCTTAAAAACCCTGACACCGTATTAATAATAACTTCTGACCACGAAACAGGCGGCATTACACTAAACAACCCTAACGGTTGGTTTACTACCACAGGTCATACCGGTGTTAATGTCGGTGTGTTTGCTATCGGTTACGGCACAGAAAATTTCAAAAACAAAACAGTAGATAACACAGATATTGCTAAGTTCATTATAAATTTAGTGAAAAAAGGTTAAAGGATAAAAAACACCCCGAAGTGATTTGCATCATTTCGGGGTGTTTTTGTTATTGTATATTGAAGATACTAATTGTCTAGGGATATATTCATTTCCCTCATTTTGTTTAGTATTATATCATAAGCGGTTGTGGGGTCGCAGATATCAAGTACTGCCGCTTCAAAGGGACATATACCATCCTTTTTCCTATTGATAATGTTTTCTACGAGCTCTGTGTATTCTACGCGAATATTGTTTTGGTTAAGCACTAAAAAAGCAGATTTACTGATAACATGGGCATATACCGCTTTTACGCCGAGCAGAACATATAAAAACGCCGTTGCCTTTCCTACTACCTTATCGGCGGCGACATAACCTTTGAAATCATTTTCGCTTTTAAGCCAAATTACTAAAGGCTTTACCCCTCGCTGTGTAGAGGTATATATATCCTCATTCTTACACAAAACACAGGTATAATTGCCTGACAGTAATATTTCTTTTGCCTTAATTAATTCCTTCATTATTATACCCTTGCAGTAAAATCTGTCATCATTTCGCTGATTTTAATATTCTGTGGGCATACCGCTTCACAAGCGCGGCAACCGATACAAGCGGAAGGTCTCTTATCTTCATCGAGCATATCCATCGCTGTTGGCGGAACAAAGCCGTCACCTGCGGATATGTACTCATTATATGTTGAAATCATAAAGGGAATATCAAGACCTTTGGGGCAATGAGAAGTACAATAACGGCAAGAGGTACAAGGCAGTACTTTTTTTGCGGTCATCTCGTCAGCGATTTCGAGCAGAGTTTTCATTTCGGTCTCGTTTAGAGGCTTTGCGGTTTTAAAGGTTTCGATATTTTCCTTAATTTGCTCAAAGTTTGACATACCCGAAAGTGTTACCGTAACCTCAGGTATGGACTGCAGAAAACGGAACGCCCATTCAGCCATACTAGCGTCAGGACGAAGAGCCTTAAGCCTTGCTTCGTGCTTTGGAGCAAGTCTTGCTAAAGTGCCGCCGCGAACAGGCTCCATAACCCATATCGGAATATTATATTTTTTTACAAGCTCTACCTTGGCTTTGGCGTTTTGGAAGGTCCAATCTATCCAATTTATCTGAAGCTGACAAAACTCCATATCGGCACCATAAGCATCAAGAAAACGCTTCATAGTGTCTAGATTTCCGTGGGTAGAAAAGCCCAAGTGGCGAATTCGTCCGTTTCTCTTCTGCTTAATTAGATAATCAAAAACGCCGTATTTAGAGTCAAGATATCCGTCAATGTTAGCCTCGCACACATTATGGAATAAATAAAAATCAAAATAGTCAACCTTACATTTCTTAAGCTGTGCTTCAAAAATCTCTTCAACCTTGCCCATTAAATCCAAATCAAAGCCGGGGAATTTAGTAGCAAGATGAAAGCTCTCACGAGGAAATTCATTTAATATCTCCCCCATAAATGGCTCAGAGCTTCCTTGATGATAAACCCAAGCGGTATCAAAATAATTTATACCGTTCTCGATTGAGTATGCAATAAGGTCACGCGTAATATCCTTATTAATCTTGCTATCGTCCTTTTCGCAGACAGGAAAACGCATACAACCCAATCCGAGAGCCGAAAGCTTTATATCCTGAAACTTGTTATAAATCATATTTTTTCTCCGTTCAATTAATTTAAGATTTGGCTTTAAAAATTACACTACAATTATATCAAAACAGCATTAAAAAAACAACATACCCGAGTTCAGCTTTACTTGGGCGGTTTTTGTTTATTCTATATGTATTCCCGTCAATTTCTTCTCGAACATTTTTCAGCATCGATAGCGAGGGCTAGCATAAAAACGCAAAGTGCGTCTTCGGGGTTTAATACATCTATAACATAAGTATCTGTCCAATTCCAAAGTTCTTTTGATACGGTTGCAATACTGTGACCCAAAGCGTTTATGATACTATAATCCCACTCAAACCAATCTCCCTCAACATTCCAACCGTTGCAATCAATATTGAATTTTGGCTTAAAAAAGGTAAATTCTTTGCTTATACAGCCAATATATCGCTCGCCAAGATACATTTCAAATTTCGGAAGCCAGGTAAACACCCTTTCCTTTACAGTGCCTATTTCATAACCATTTGCATCATAAATTTTAAGGCAGTGTCCCCAAGAAAGCTTACCTTTAACGGTATAAACCGTCTGCCCTGCCTCGTTGTAAATATCGTAGCTATCAAACCACGAAAAAAATCTTTGTTTAAATAAAAGCTTCATTTTACTCTCCCCTATCTAAATTTTTAAAACACCATCTGCACTAAAATCATATATGATACAGTTCCTGCGATAATGCTAATTAGTGTGTTTCGCTTCCAAACATAAAGAATTCCTGTAATAAAGCAAGCTATCAAAGGCGGTAGAAAGCCCCCAATATCCGTAAAACTTGTATCCTTTAAGCAATAAACTACAAGCATACCCATAATAGCATAGGGGAGCATATTGCCGAGTTTGTTGATAATTCTCGGTGTTTTTCTGTCTCCGTTCCAAATTAGAAATGGTAGAAAACGAAGTGCCGCCGTAACTAAAGCAATAACGGCAACAGAGCCCCAAATATAAAGATTATTCATCGCATCCATCCTCCTTAATAACACAGAGTAAAAGTGCGATAACAAGCATAGCGGGTATAAGGAATTTTTCGCTACCGAATACAATTAAGGATACTATAGACGCGGCAACACCTATAATTGCAGAAGTATGTTTTTTGTTGCTAAGCCACTGCTCTAGAAAAACGGTCAGAAAAAGTGCAGTAAGAGCAAAATCTATTCCCTCGCTGTTGAATTTAAGGATTGAATGTGCTACAGCGCCGATAAGAGACCCCGTTATCCAATAGATATGATTAAAAAGCGATACTAAAAAATAATATCTGTTTTTGTTTTCAGGCGAGATATTTTGATTATCACCGCATACTAAAGAATATGTTTCATCGGTAAGCGCGAATATTAAATACGGTTTTATCTTTCCTGCATTTTTATATCTTTTGAGCATTGAAATTCCGTAAAAAATATGCCTTGCATTAACCATAAGGGTAGTAAGCGCAGTAGTTAAGAAAGATGCTCCTCCTGATAACAGACCGATTGCCACATACTGCATAGAGCCCGCATATATAAGGGTACTCATAGCAAAAGCGAGTAAGGTTGTATATCCGCTGGATTTAAGTATAATACCAAAGCCGAAGCCTAATACTAAATATCCCGTTAAAACAGGGATAGTAGCAACAAATGCCGATTTAAAAGTTTTATTCATTTTTTATCCTTTCAGGACTGTCAGATAATTTATATGTACAGTATAACATTTTCTATATCTTTTCTCAATCCCCTTTTCTTTTACCTATTGAAAAGTAGAAATACAGTATGGTATAATCTAAAAACAACGCAGAGAGGAGCTTGTTATGAACAGCAAAAATTGGATTAAAAACCCAAAATATTCTCCCGCAGCGGTTTTTGCCTTTTGCAAAAATGAGTTGATATCTAGTCCGATTATAAGCGCAAAATGGTCTATAACCTCAGTAGGAATTTATAAGGCTTACATAAACGGAAAAAGTGTAACCGATACATTGTTAAATCCCGGATATACAGTATACGATAAGCGTACTCAATATCAGGTTTTTGATGTTACTGACCTTTTAGGTGTCGGCGAGCAGAATTTGCGTATAGAGGTAGCAGACGGTTGGGCGGTAGGTACCGTTTCTTTTGCTCCTAACCGAAATGCCTATGCGCTTAATACTGCAGTTAATGCCGAGCTTGAAATCACCTTTGCAAACGGAGATATAAAAACAATAGTTACCGATACATCTTGGCAAGTCTTTACAACAAAAACCGAGTTTGCCGAGTTCTATTACGGGGAAACCATTAATCTTTTACATACCCCAAAGCTTCTCGGTAATGCCCTTTTTGATGACTTTGCTGCAACATTTCCTATAGTCAAACACGAGGGTGAATTTGTTCGCGAACAAGAAAGCCTCTCTCCCCTTTCTTTGATTATAACCCCTAAAGGTGAGCGCGTTATTGACTTTGGTCAGAATATGGCAGGTTATGTAGAGGTTAAGGCTAAAGGCAAGGCGGGAGAGCGTATTGTTATTACCCACGCCGAAGTTTTAGATAGCGACGGGAATTTCTATACCGATAACTACCGTCAGGCAACAAACCGTATGACATATATTTTGGACGGTTCTGATAACTGCTTTAAGCCCTCTTTCTCCTTTCAGGGCTTTAGATACATCCGCCTTGACGAATATCCCTTTGATGAGGTAAATTTAGAGCAATTTAGAGCTATTGTTATACATTCCGCTATGCGCCGCATAGGTTATTTTTCATGCGGTAATGATAAGATAAATCAGCTTTATCATAACGCCCTTTGGGGACAAAAGAGCAATTATATCGATATTCCAACAGACTGTCCTCAACGAGACGAGCGTCTCGGTTGGACGGGAGACGCTCAGGTCTTCTGCCGAACAGCAGCACTTAACTTTGATGTTAAAAAGTTCTTTAAAAAGTGGCTTGGCGATATGCGAGCTGACCAACGCGACGACGGCGGCGTATGGGGCACAATACCCGCCCGCTTCTCTACCGACGACTTTTCAAAAAAGGTCTACATAACAGAGCCTTGCGCTGCTTGGGGAGATGCCGCAACAATAATTCCTTGGGAACTCTATCGTGCTTATGGGGATAAAAAAATTCTCGAAGAAAATTTCCAAATGATGAAGCGCTGGGTGGAATTTGAACGCTCTGACGGAGATGAAGAATTCCTTTGGCTTGGCAGAATTCACACAGGCGACTGGCTTGCAGTTGATGCAGGTGAAGATGAATATATCGGGGCTACCTCGACAGACCTTATCGCAACTGCATTCTTCTACCACTCTATAGACCTTCTTATTCGTACAGGCGAAGTTTTAGGCAAGGATATGAACGAATATTATGTACTTAAAGACAAGGTGTATTCTGCTTTCCGTTCATACTTTATGGAAAACGGACTTCCAAGACCTGACCGCGCCCTCACCGAAAAGGTTTCGAGCGGCGGCGAAGAATCAAAGCTGTCAAGAGATGCGGGTATGACTCAAACCGCTATTGTCCTAATTTTACATTTCGGACTTTATGAGGAAAAGGAATTTAAGGGGTTAGCCGATAAGCTTATTGAGCTTATAAATCTCTTTGACGGGCGTATGTCTACAGGCTTTGTGGGTACACCCTATCTTCTTCATGTATTAACCAAAATCGGCAGAACCGATATTGCATATAAACTTCTTTTCGAAGAGCGCAACCCCTCTTGGTTATATTCGGTAACGCACGGCGCTACTACAATGTGGGAGCATTGGAACAGTATTAAGGAAGACGGCAGCTTTTGGAGTGCCGATATGAATTCCTTTAATCACTATGCCTACGGCTCGGTTTGTGATTGGCTATACGGTGTTGCAGCGGGAATTACTGTATGCGAAGATGGCGCCGGCTACCGCTCATTTACATGGGAGCCTCACCCTGACCGCCGTTTAGGGTATATAAACTGCTCGCTAAATACACCTTGCGGTGAAATTATTGCTAATTGGTATTATAGCGGCGATGTTATTCACTATGAAATTACCGTTCCAAACTCTAGCACCGCTAAAATAACTCTGCCAAACGGCAAGCTTAAAATCTTAAAGGGCGGTAGCTACCGCTTTGCTACGGCTGCAGATTAATGTTCCACAAAACTAATTTGACATATTGTAGGGCGATTCACGAATCGCCCGAAAAAACGCGGTTGAGTCACAAATCAACCCTAGAAAAACGAAAGACGGCGAATAGCCGTCTTTTTTTAGTGAAGAGGTAATGCGTGCCTTTGGCACTGATATAAAAACGGGCGATTCGTGAATCGCCCCTACACAAAAAATTTATTTTAACAACTCTAAAATTTCGTCCTTTTGCTTATAGCCTACCGCCATATTTACTACCTCGCCGTTTTTAACTACGATGAGGGTGGGGATACTCTCAATTCTAAAGAAGGAGGCAAGTTCAGGCTCTTCGTCAACATTTATTTTGCCGACCTTTATATCCTCATTTTCCTCTGCAATTTGCTCAACGATTGGTGCTATCATTCTGCAAGGTCCGCACCAAGTAGCCCAAAAGTCAATAAGTACAGTCTTTTGTGAATTTATAACTTCTGCTTCAAAATTATCCTTTGTGATTTTAACTTCAGCCATTTTATTTTTCTCCTTTTTTAGTCTTTCGATTTATGGTAAAGCATACAGTGGCAAAATCCCTCAAAATCGGGGTCTTCCACCTGTTTTTTAAACTGCTTGCACATACATTTTGTATCCTCTGTCTGTTCCCTAACGCAAGGACAATAACCGCCCGTACGCTTAAGACCTTCCTTTACAACCTTTACAATTTCTTTATCGGGATTTAATGTTATTTTCATATTATCACACCTTTTATTTAAGTATAATGGTTTATTTTTTGTCGAAGCTGTAAAATGGCTTCGACAAGCCGATTTACTCGGCTTTGCAAAACGAATTTTCGTTTTGCAAAATAACCATTGCAATGACTTTGCGGCAAATTTCAAGAGAAATTTGCGGCCAAATATTATATTTGGCGTTGAAACAGCATCTTTGATAGCTGTTTCAACAAAGCAAAGTTATTATACACTAATTTTAGCAAAATAACAATCGTTATAATTAATAATTTTATTCCTTTCGGAAATATTAACTACAAAGAAAGGGTGATTTTATGATAGAGCAAGACAGTGTCCGTCTTTTAAGAGAATGTGACGCAGGAATTAAGATGGGTATTTCTTCTATCGACGATGTTGTAAACAATACGAATGATATAAAGCTTCAAAACGCGCTAAATGACTCTAAAATCGAGCACGAAAAATTAAAAAGCGAAATAGAGCATCTCTTATCGGAATACGGGGACGACGGCAAAGCTCCAAATCCGATAGCTAAAGGTATGTCCTATATAAAAACAAATGTAAAGCTCTCGATTGACGGCTCCGACTCTGCTATTGCAGAGCTTATAACCGACGGCTGTAATATGGGAATAAAATCCTTAAACAAATATTTAGACCAATACAAAGCAGCAGACGAGCGCTCAAAGGATTTTGCAAAAAAGCTTATAAAAATGGAAGAAAGGCTATGCAGAACGGTTAAAAATTATATACAGTGAAAAATCCGTCGGGCTATCCCGACGGATTTTCTTAATTTAGTAGATATATTGCAAAATTCAAATAGCCTGCAAAGGTCACCCACAAAAGATAGGGTATCATCAAAAGTCCCGCAGTTTTATTAAGGCGCCAAAAAAGTACCGTTGTTATCAAAATCAGTATCCACAAAGCAACAAGCCATACAAATGCGAAAAGGTAATTTTGAAAATTAAAGAAAATAATAGACCATAGGAAATTGAAAAAGAGCTGAACTGTATAAAAAAGCAGCGCTAAATCCGAATTTTTCTCTTTTGATACTAAATATGAGGCTATACCCATTAAAACATAAAGTATTGTCCAAGCGACAGGAAAAAGCCAAGCGGGCGGTGAAAGCGGCGGTTTATTTATAAACGCAAAGTCTTTCATAGCACCCATTGTAAACAGAGCCGACAAAGCCCCCACTATCAGCGGCATAGCGATATAAAACAGCAAAGATTTCGTTTCTTTTTTCAAACAATCATCCCCTTTAGAAAAAGTTTATGATTGTTTTTTTAATATATTCCTTTAAGAGAGGTGTTTTGGTCCCTTATCCTTTATCAAAAAATGCAAAATAAAAGGAATACTTATAAGTCCCGTTAAAGCGTCGGCAATCGGCTGCGAAATTTCAATACCTAAAATACCGAAAAACGAAGTTGTTAAAAGCAATACGGGGATAAACAAAAGACCCGAACGCAAAACCGATAAAAATGAAGCAATTCCTGCTCGTCTTGTACTTTGATAGAGCATATTTATAGGGACAGATAGCGACAAAAACATTGTTCCGATACAGGCATATTTAAGGGCAGGAACACCGATTTTTGCAACCTGTGCGCTATCTTGGAAAATACGGATAATTTCTTTTGAGAAAATTACACACGGAACAGATATAAGCGATATGCACACCATTCCTATTCCCATAGTTACAAGAAGTCCCCGTTTCACCCTTTTATACTCCCCTGCCTGATAGTTAAATGAGGCTACAGGCTGATAACCCTGACCGATACCGAGTCCCACACACATTACAAAAGCACTTATTCGGTTTACAACGCTCATAGCGGCAATAGCGGCATCCCCGAAAGGTCGGGTTAGATTGTTTAACATTCCGTGAGAAATGGAGGCTAAAGACTGTCTTATAAGCGAAGGAAATCCCACCTTCATAATTACGAGAAGCACCCTTATATCCCTTGATATTGCCGAAAGCGAAATTTTACTCTGCGCTTTTTTATTAAAGAAAACAAGCAACAATATAAAGCTTATAAGTTGCGATACTGCTGTAGCTATTCCCGCCCCCAAAACTCCAAGCGGAAATACCATAACGAGCAGATAGTCACCAAATATATTTATAAGTCCGCCCGACACAAGACCAATCATTGCATAAAAGGCTTTTCCCTCATAACGAAGACTGTTATTAAGAACAAAAGAACCCATTACAACGGGACAGCTTAAAAGCACACAGGCGCCGTACTGACGGGCGTATGGCAAAATTGTTTTGGTACTGCCGAGCAAATAAAGAAGAGGGTCTAGAGATAACAGCCCCAAAGCTAAAAAGAGTGAGCCTACCGCAATAGAAGTGAAAAAAGCGGTAGAAACATATCTGTCGGCGGCACTTTTATCAGAGTCGGCAAGTGCCTTTGAAACCATAGTTCCGCCGCCCTGACCGAGCATAAAAGCGATAGCCTGTATTATTGCCTGCAAAGCAAAGAGTATACCCGTTGCCGCTTGTTGACTCTCCCCTAGTGTTCCTACAAAATATGTATCTGCCATATTATAAATATTTGTTATGAGCATTGATATTGTAGTGGGAATACCTAGTGACACAATAAGTTTTGTAAGCGGTGTTTTGGTCATTTTATTATAGCAAATTTGCGCTTCCGTCATTTTTTTGCCTTCTTTATATCATTCTTAACTGATAATTTTTTCAAAAAACACTGTAAATAATTCTAAACCTTTTTAAACTTTTTGTCAATATTATCACTGTTTAAAGGGTACATAAAAAGTCATTTAAAAAAATTAAAAAATTTTTTAAAAAAGGGTTGACAAACACTTTTTAGTGTGTTATAATCCCAATTGTTGTGAAGAGCAACACAGTTGGTGTTGATTGCGATGAGGGTCCACCTGTTCCCATCCCGAACACAGAAGTTAAGCTCATTTGCGCTGAAAATACTTGGCGGGAAGCTGCCCGGGAAGATAAGTAGATGCCAACACTAAACCGATTATTCTTATTGAATAGTCGGTTTTATTTTTAATTTTGCAGAGTAGGTTCCATTGCGTTAAGTGCTGTTCGGACGGGGAGTTGCCGTACAGACGAAGAGCTTTATAGCTCACGGTTTTGGTACCGCATCCCGCTGCCGATTAGTAATTTTGGATTTTTCCTCCTTTATTATTCGGAAAACGGGTAAAGGAGGATTTTTTTATGAGTAAAAAAAACAGTCAGCTATTCAAAATTATTTTAACCGCTATGCTTATCGCCCTTAATGTTGTTATGGAGCGATTTATGTCCTTTAATGTATGGAATCAGAGCATTGGCTTTTCCTTTATAACTATTGCCTTTGCGGCAGTATTCTTAGGAATTCCCTATGCTTTGGCGGTTGGCGCATTCGGCGATATTATCGGCGCACTTCTTTTCCCTTTCGGCACATATTTTATAGGGTTTACAATAACCAATGTATTAGCCGCTTTCATTACAGCAATATTTATTTATAAAAAGGCGAGTATTCTTAACATTACACTTAGTGTTATTATAAATAAGATTATAACAACCCTGTGTTTAAATTCTCTTTGGATAACCTTACTTTACAGAGATAATATTGATGCCTTCCCCGCCGTATTCTTAACGAGAGTTCCTCAGGCTATAATAATGGCTGTTGTAGAAATTCTGA
This sequence comes from uncultured Ruminococcus sp., assembly GCA_964465535.1. Taxonomy (GTDB): domain Bacteria; phylum Bacillota; class Clostridia; order Oscillospirales; family Acutalibacteraceae; genus UBA737. The sequence goes on along the minus strand of CAYXID010000016.1, from coordinate 4,876 downwards.
TAGTTTCTCTCCTATTTACAGAGAAAAGCAAAATACGAACTTCCCTTAACAGCGTTATAAGTAAATTCTTTTAAAGATAAAAGGTGCTATCTTCCGATAGCACCTTTTTTAATTTCAGTTAACTGTAAACTCAATCTTTCCGTCTTTAATAATGCAGCTTACCTTATCTCCATTATTTATTTTGCGTTCGAGTATCTGCTCACTCAAATTATCCTCTATACTGCTTTGAATTTCACGGCGCAAAGGTCTAGCGCCATAGGTGGCATCGAAGCCCTTATCTGCGATATGGGATATTACATCCTTTGAAAACTCTACCGTTATATTGAGGTTTTCGAGCCTTTTTGAAAGGTTTGAAAGCATCTTTTCGGCTATTTCTTCAATATTTTCGTGGGTAAGCTTATCGAAAACAATAATATCGTCAACACGATTTAAAAATTCGGGTTTAAAGGCTGTTTTAAGTTCTGCTAACACCTTATCTTTTACCGAAGTATCAAGGGTGTTTTGCTCTGAGTCGCCAAAGCCAAAGCTTACCTTTTTATCGGTGATAAGTCTTGCTCCTAAATTTGATGTCATTATAATTACGGTATTCTTGAAATCGACGCGTCTTCCTTGAGAATCGGTTAAAATTCCGTCCTCCAAAATTTGAAGAAGTATATTAAAGACATCGGGATGGGCTTTTTCAATCTCGTCAAAAAGGACTACGCTATAGGGCTGACGGCGTATCTTTTCGGTAAGCTGTCCGCCCTCATCAAAGCCTACATATCCGGGCGGCGAGCCTACAAGACGGGATACGGTGTGCTTTTCCATATACTCTGACATATCAAAGCGCACCATCATATTTTCACTGCCAAACATAGACTCAGCAAGGGCTTTACAGAGTTCGGTTTTACCTACACCCGTAGGACCTAAGAAAATAAATGAGCCTATTGGGCGTTTCGGGTCTTTAAGTCCTACCCTTCCCCTTCTTATTGCCTTTGAAACGGCGGTTACCGCTTCGTTTTGACCTACTATTCTATCGTGAAGCTCGGCTTCAAGTCTTAACAATCTCGCACTTTCCTCTTCGGTAAGCTGAACTACGGGAACTCCCGTCCAAAGTGACACAATAGCGGCAATATCCTCAGCATTTACAGCACCGTTTAACTGACGGTTTTTATCCTTCCATTCCTCTTTTGCCTTTGAAAGCTGCTGCTTTAAGGTGTTTTCAGTATCTCTGAGGGTTGCGGCGCGCTCATATTCCTGAGCGTTTATTGCCTCTTCCTTTTCTTCTTCGGTACGGGCTATTTTATCCTCTAATTCCTTTAAGGAATCGGGAGCAGATGCACTGTTAAGTCTTACCCTTGAGCCTGCTTCGTCTATAAGGTCTATTGCCTTATCTGGCAAAAATCTATCGTTTATATACCTTGAAGAAAGTTTAACTGCCGCTTCGATTGCCTCGTCGGTAATTCGAACCTTGTGGTGTGCTTCATATTTATCGCGAAGCCCCTTTAAAATCTCAATAGCATCCTCTACAGTAGGCTCTGCTACATTAACAGGCTGAAATCTTCGTTCAAGCGCTGAATCCTTTTCGATATTTTTTCTGTACTCTGAAATCGTAGTAGCACCTATTAACTGAAAATCTCCCCTAGCAAGAGAGGGCTTTAGAATATTAGCAGCATCGGTTGAACCCTCTGCCGAGCCCGCACCGATAATGGTATGAACCTCGTCTATAAAGAGGATTATATCGTCCGACTTTATAACCTCATCGATTACAGCCTTAATTCTTTCCTCAAAGTCGCCTCTATATTTAGTACCCGCAACCATACCTGTAAGGTCTAACATAAACACGCGTTTATCGGCTAGTATTTCGGGGACATCGCCGCTTACAATCTTTTGAGCAAGACCCTCAATTATAGCCGTTTTGCCGACACCCGGCTCACCTATAAGGCAAGGGTTATTCTTTGTGCGGCGGCAAAGTATCTGTATTATGCGCTCAACCTCGGTTTGTCTACCTATAACGGGGTCGATTTTTCCCTGACGGGCTTCTTCGGTTAAGTCCCTACCATATTTATCCAAAACCTGATTTTTCTTTGAAGCGGGGTTTTTGGTATTGGTCTGATTTTTATTTGTATGTTTTATTTTTTCGGTATCTATACCCGATGCTTCAAAAATCTCCTCGGTAAGCAAAGCCGCGTCTACGCCGAGGGCTTCCATAAATCTTATGGCATAATTATCTCCGTCACTTAAAATGCCTAATAAAATATGCTCGGTCCCTATATATTTTTTGCCCATATTAGAGCAGGTAGCCGCCGAAATTTCAATCGCTTTTTTGGCTCTCGGTGTGAAATAATCGGGAGATAGCTTTGTAGCAGTTCCGCTTCCGATGGTCTTTTTAACCGCTTCGGCTATTTTATCATAGGAGACATTAAAGCTATCGAGAACTGTATATGCCATTCCGCCACCGAGCTTTAAAATGCCCAAAAGCAGATGCTCGCTTCCCACATAGGTATGACCCATTTCCTCAGCAACAGAAATCGCATTATTAAGGGCTGCCTGAGCCTTTTCTGTAAATCCGTTAAAATGAAATCTCATAAATAATTACCTCCGTCAGAGCGGATTTAACTTTTACCGCTCCTTACTCTAATGCCTGTCTTATAAGATTTGCTCTGTATATATCACGCTCATCGGGTGACATTGAGCCGAATTTTCGCATAAGCATATACGGCTGACCTTCAATCAGCAACCTTATAGGCATTATCTTTTCACTCTCTATTATTCCCAAACTGATACCGAGTTTAATCCTTGATATCAGTTTCATCATTTCTTCACTTGATAAAATTCTCGCATTTTTCAAAATTCCGAAGGCTCGCATAGATAAATCCTCGGCTTTTAGTCGGTTAAGCGCCTCTCTGCCCTTTCTTTCCTGTTCGATTAATTGAAGTGTTATAATCTTTAAATTATCAAGAGCGTTTTTCTCGCTAATTCCGAGTGTTATCTGATTTGAAATCTGATACAGCGATGCCGCCGATTTAGAACCCTCGCCATACATTCCTCTTATTGTAAACCCGATTTTATTGACCGACTGAGCCAAATCCCCAATACCGCCGTTGCCCTCAATTACGGGGATATGAAGCATTACAGAGGCTCTGAGCCCTGTTCCCAAATTGGTAGGACACTCGGTTAAAAAGCCTAAATTACGGTCAAAAGCAAAGTTTAAGGACGCACAAAGTATGCTATCGAGCTGTTCTGCGGTATCGTATGCCTTTTCAAGCTCTAATCCGCCGTATATAACCTGAATTCTAAGGTGGTCTTCTTCACCTATCATTATGCAGATACTTTCGTCCTCGGAGATGACTACAGCTCGCGTCTTATCACTTGCCGCAAACTCGGGACTTATAATATGCCGCTCTACCATAGAATACTTTTCATTTTCGGGCACATTTGACATATCAATAAATTTCAAACTTTTTGCAAAGGGCGTATTACTTTCAAGTATTGCCTTTTTTACACTTTCGTTAAGTTTCTTTCTGTCTTCATCGGTCATTCTTGATGGAAAAGGAAAGCCTTCGATATTTCGGGCAAGTCTTATTCTTGTGCTAACCGCTATATCGTCATTTTTAGCACTTTCGGTATACCAAGCAGCCATTATTCATTTCCCCCTTCAAGTTTTCTGATTTTATCGCGTACTATCGCCGCTTCTTCAAAGTTTTCTTCCCTTACAAGCTCGTTTAGACGCGCTCGAAGAGTTGCAACCGTATCTTCCTTAGGTTTAACGGTTAAGGGTGCCTTATTTGGCACCTTACCTGCGTGCTGAGTGCTTCCGTGCACCCTCTTTAAATATGGTAAAAGCTCACTGTAAAAAGTTTTGTAACATTCAGAACATCCAACCTTGCCGCTTTGCGCAATCTCAGAAAAACTTGCATTACAGCAAGGGCATCTCATAGCGGCTTTTGGCGGGTCTATTGCCAAAACATCACCGAAAACCGACGAGAGCATCTGTGCAAAGCTGTTGTGTCCTATACCGTTATAACCCTCGGTTGCGGCACAGTGCGCGCAAAGATTTTTTTCCTTTACTACTCCGTTTACTATTGTTTTAATATGTGTGGTTGCATTATTTTTTTGACATCTTTCACAAAGCATATAAATCCACCTTTCAAGCTATTAAATCTGCGCAAGTAAAACTTCCTTTAATATTGTTGCGCGCATTTGGTTTCTAAAATCAACAGGAATTCTGTGCATAACATTATTTGATATCGCCGCATAGACTATTTTTGATACTTCAAGCGACATAATCCCCGACTGATAACAGTTTTCAATAAGTATTTTAGCACTTATATTATCTATACTGTCACCGATAGAATTTATGATATGCATAAGCGCCGAAGAATGACGCATTACTACCCTTTTAATTCTTATATATCCCCCACCGCCACGCTGACTTTCAATTATATAACCGTGTTCAGGAGTAAAACGGGATGATAAAACATAATTTATCTGACTTGGAGCACAGCCTAATATACCCGCTAATTCATTTCGCTGAATTTCGGCTTTGTTTTCCTCCGATTCATCAAGCATACGCAAGATTTCTGCTGTTATTAAGTCACTAATTTTCATATTCTTTCCCCTTTTTGACCTTTTCTGACTTTTATTATAAACGAAAGTCAGGAAAAGTCAATAACCATTTTAAAAAATTCAAAAATTTTTCACATTTTGTAACAAAACTGCTGACATTACATAGTATGTGATAGGCTAAGAAAACAAAAAAAGTTTTAACTTTGCCTATAGACTAAAAGGAGGTCTTCTTTAATGTGTAACAACGGTTTTGGTGGAAACTGCACTTGGATTCTTATTTTAATCCTTATCCTTGTTTGCTGCTGTGGCGGTAATAGCTTTGGCGGTA
>CAYXID010000015.1:0-31990 GCA_964465535.1 uncultured Ruminococcus sp. | reverse complement strand
AGGTGTCCGAGCGGTTTAAGGAGCTGGTCTTGAAAACCAGTGACTCGCAAGAGCCAAGGGTTCGAATCCCTTCCTCTCCGCCACTTCTTTTAAATTTAATATTTTAAAAGGCAATTCACTTAATTTTGGAGTAGTACTCAAGTTGGTGAAGAGGCGCCCCTGCTAAGGGCGTAGGTCGGGTAACCGGCGCGAGAGTTCAAATCTCTCCTACTCCGCCAGTAATAAAAGACACCTTTTTGGGTGTCTTTTATTATTTTGTAATGTTTGTGATTTGAACTCGAGCGACGGTCGGCGCGGGCTTTGAGCAGAAGCGCTGCCTGCGGCAGATAAAGCGACTGCGAAATGGCGCAGCGGTCGAAATTTGTCCGCGCCCCAAGCGGAAAACAAATTTCGGGCACCGCAAGAGGGCATCAAATCTCTCCTACTCCGCCAGTAATAAAAGACAACTTTTTGGTGTCTTTTATTATTTTGTAATGTTTGTGATTTGAACTCGAGCGTGACAAGAAAGCGGTTGCAGTCTAAAAAAATATGTGGTATACTCTAACCAATATATAGAAAATTAACAAAGGAGTATAGTTTTATGAAAGAGTATCAAAATTTAATTGGTAAAATAGTAATTGCGGTAGCAATAATTATTGCAGGTATAATGATTTCCAACGCAATTGACAATGTAGGTGGAGAAATCGGTAGTCGAATTGCAGGCGGATTAAACACCATTGCAAGCCAAATTAACTAATTCCAATTTAAAATCACGAGAATTATAACTCAATAAAAACAAAAAGCAGTATCGTTTGATACTGCTTTTTTGATGTCTTTTATAATTTTACGGTCTTTGACCTAAGCCGCCTTCAAGTGTTAATGTTTCGCCTGTCATATACTTAAAGTCAGGGTTTGCAAGCTGAACGCAAACTCTACCGATTTCAAGCTCAGAATCGCCGAAGTGACCTGCGGGAGGAGTATGAACATTTGCCTTGAATGCATCAGGATAAGTCTCTGCAAACTTTTCAAGCTGAGCAGTCCAAGCAAGCGGACAAATTACGTTTGCAGTAATTCCGTCTGCTGCCCATTCTGTTGCTGCAACACGGGTAAGACCGCGAATACCCTCTTTTGCGGCAGCATAAGCACACTGACCGTAATTACCGAAAAGACCTGCACCAGAAGCGAAGTTAATTACTGTACCCTTGGTTTCCTTTAAATAGGGGTAGCAAGCCTGCATATAATAGAAGGCTGCATAAAGACCTGAATACATAGCAAGGTCAAACTGCTCTGTTGTATGGTCCTTAAGAGGCACGCCCGATGCAGATGCCTGAGCATTATTGATTAACACATCAATACGGCCGAATGTATCGATTGTCTGCTTAATAACATTATCTACAACAGCCTTATTATCTGCACCCGAATTTACATCTGCCTGTAAAACTAAAACCTTGATACCGTATAATCTCTCAAGTTCTTCCTTTGCAGCCTCTAATTTTTCAACATTACGGCCTGTAATTACAAGGTTTGCACCCTCTTTAGCATAAGCGGTAGCAATACCGTAACCGATTGAGCCGCATCTTCCGTCCTTTAATACTGCGCGACCTGCGCCTGTGATAATAGCGGTTTTACCCTTTAAAAAGCTCATTTTATTTTCTCCTAAATTTAAAATTTTTATTTTGCGTATTTGTGTACCTTTTCAAGAATTTCGCGGTTTCTTATAAAGCCCTGCATCATAAATGTATAGTCACCGCCTGAGGAAATCATATCGATGTCCATATCATGCCAGAACTTAAGTCCCTCTTCTGTAAGATCACCTGTAGAGATACCTACATACTTGCCTGCAGCCTTTAAAGTTGAGATTGTTTTTCTCATAAGCTCTAAGGTGGGCTCAATCTTAATCTCGCACAAACGGTTAATAGAGCCTGACAAATCGTTAGGTCCAAAGATATATCCGTCTATATACTCATTCTTCATAATCTCTTCAAGATTATTAACTGCATCAACATGCTCAATCTGAATAAAACGGCAGGTATTATCTACGGGGTGTGTAATATATTCCTTAACATCAGCAAAGCCGTAGTCAACTGCATTCATAGGTCCAAAACCTCTTGTGCCATAGGGGGGATACAGAGTATTGGCAATCTGCTCATTTGCTTCCTCGGCTGTTTTAACCATCGGAAAAATAATGCCGTCAACACCCAAATCCATAACCTTTTTTGTGTAGGTAAGGTCGTTTTGAGGAACACGTACAACAACAGCAGAACCGCCCGATTTCACAGCAATAATTGTAGCTAATAAATCGTCAATTGACATAGTACCGTGCTCAAGGTCTATCCAAACATAGTCATATCCCGAAAGCCCGGCAATCTTAGAAATAGAAACGTTGCTTAAAAACACGTGTGTTCCGATTAACTTTTCACCGTTCTTGATTTTTTCTTTTAGTGTCATTTTTAAAATCTCCTTTAACTTCTTTTAAACTTAAAATATGATTTAAAGCGATGTTTCCTACTCGTAGGAGATTCTACTTTAGTTCTATTTTTGCAATCATCTTAGCGATAGGTGCCGGCTCGTCAACACATACGCAAGGCATATGACCGTCCTCCGCAAAGGCTATTAAGAAATAGCCGGGTAAGAGGGTGATAAAATCGCCTGTACCGTCTAAAAATGCGAGGTCTTGCTCTTCGTCATAGCTTTTGGGTTCGAGCTTCTTTAAATCAGTATAACCGATTTTTTCCTTGCCGTCCACTACAAAATGGATATCAGCAAAAACTCTATGCGCTTCAAAACTGCTGTCCTCTACTTTTTTGGTCATTAAATTGCGTGCCTTAATTGAAGAATTGCCGTTACCAATCGGGATATCTTCATCCTCAAAAGGCTCGCCTGTAAGACTAGCAAAATAATCAAGCGCTAATTTATAATCTTCACCTAAAAAATAGTATTTATCACGATTGCGAATATGGTCGGTTATCATAAGTTTTCTCCAATCTTAAACAGTATAATTTCAAAGCTTAGATATTCTTAATGTAATCGGGGTTAAGAATAGTCTTAACAGTAACGCCTGTAAAGAAATCTAAAACATTTTTAGCAGAAATCATACCTGCTTTTTCAAAACACTCTCTTGTTCCGGCTCCCGAATGGGGCATAAATACAGTGTTCTTAGCAGTAAGAAGCGGATTGTCAAGCTCGGGCGGTTCGGGGGTGAAAACGTCCATACCGGCGCCTGCAATAGTTCCGTTGTTAAGAGCTTCTGCAAGGTCCTCAGCTACAACAAGTCTACCTCTTGCGGTATTAACAAGTATTGCGGTTTTCTTCATCTTGGATAAGAATTCCTTATTAATCATACCATTAGTTTCAGGAGTTGAGGGAACATGAAGGCTTATTACATCAGCTTCTCTTTGAATTGTTTCAATGTCAGCATACTCAACATTTAACTTCTTCGCAGCTTCCTCGTTCCAGAAAAGGTCATAAGCGATTACGCGACAATCGAAGCCTGAAAGCATTTTAGCAAGAGCCCTTGAAATATCGCCAAATCCAATAAGACCAACTGTTTTGCCCTCAAGCTGTGTGCCTGTCTTACTCTCAAAGAAACGGCTCCAGTCGTTGTTTCTAACTTCCTTGTCACCGTCAACAATATGTCTTAAAAGGCAGAGCATAAATGCAAAAGCACATTCTGCAACTGCAGTAGACAAAGAGCCTGCCGCATTACATACTGCAACGCCGCACTCTGCAGCCTTAACCTTATCAATTTCATCTGTTCCAACGCCGAAACGAGAAACTAACTTAAGGTCTCCCTTTAAAATGTCAAAAACTTCTGCAGGGAATTTTTCACCACAGGAAATAACTGCATTATAGCCTTTTAATTGGTCGGGCCAATCAAGAGTGTTTCTTGTCGGCATATCCAAAAGGTCAGCCGCAAGACCGTTTTCCTCAAGATATTTTTTCATTTGTTCTCTAATATCGCGGGGCTGTTGTTTTCCTATAATTGCAACCTTATTCACAAATATCGCACTCCTTAGCAATTTTAACTACCATTTTAATTTCGTTCGGGTAATTTTTTCTGTCGAAGCCCTTGATACAATCATCAAAATCAAGCTCGCTTGTTAAGATGGGAGATAATACGGGGCGGTGATTTTCTAAGAGTTTTAAAACACCGGGCATATTATCGGGCTCACCCATTACGCCGAACATACATAGCATTTTTGAAGCAATGCTATCGATATTAACACCGTCTTCCCTCTGCTCATAGAAGCCGATTAAAGCAACTAAAGCTTTGGGAGCCGAAATATCTATTGCCTGATTAAAGGTGCCTACTGCGCCTGAGCACTCAAGCACAAAGTCAACACCTATACCGTCGGTCTGCTTCTTGATTTCTTCAACAGCGTCAACTTCTTTGATGTTGATAATTTCAGCACCTAATTTTGCTGCAACTTCAAGCTTAGAGGGATTTCTTCCAATTAAGAAAACCTTTTTAGCGCCACAGCACTTTGCAAGAACTACTGCAGATAAACCTATACAGCCTGTGCCGATTACAGCAACTGTTGAGTTCTCGTTAATATCCATCTTTTTAATTCCGCCGTATGCAACAGATAAGGGTTCCGCAAGAGCTGCTTCCTTTAAAGTGATGGTATCGGGAATTTTATGTATGTGACGCTCAGGACAGATATAATACTCTGCAAATGCGCCGTTGTATACAGGGTCTATGGTTCCAACCGGCATCTGATGCTTACAAGCCATATAGTTACCGCTCTTGCAGTCTTCACATTCGCCGCAGGTAACAATGTTATCACCTACAACCTTATCGCCCTTTTTGAACTTGGTTACATTACTGCCTACCTCTTCAACAACGCCTGACCATTCGTGACCTTGGCGCAAGGGATAGGTTACCTGACCGTTTTCAACAAAGCTGCAGTTGCTTGAAAATAAGTCTTGGTCTGTACCGCAAATTCCGCAATAGCAAACCTTTACCAATACCATATCATCATATACTTCGGGTATCGGCATTTTAACAATTTGGGCTTTGCTATAGCCTTCGGTTACAAGAATTTTCATTTCTTTCGACATTTTTATTTACCTCCCATAATTTCACTGTCAATTTTGAGAGTGAATTCAATCGTCCCTTTTGCATCTATATAGGATGCTGCATTTCCCTTTTCAGCATTTATAGGGTCGTCATACAAAGCCGTACAGGGTTCAATCGCAATGTTATACATATCATTAAGGTCGCCCGGATTCATCCAAACGCCTAAATATTTTACTATATCGTTATCAAACTCAACCGATATTTTCTTGTTTGTATCGGGGTAAACAACCGAGCACTTAATGGGGGCTTTCGCATCGGTATAGTAGAATTTATAGCCTTTATTTGTACCAATAGGCTCGAGCACCTCTGCTGTATCAATTGACAAGGGTTTGCCGAACATTACCCGTTTTTCGTCATTTCTCGAAAATTCACTTTCAACATAGGCGCCTTCCTCACCGATGAGCATCATATGAGCCGCCCATATGTAAGGAAACGTGAAATCATTGTGATTTTCAATTCTATACTTAACGAAAAGGGATTTGCCGTCAGTATAAACAGTTTTTGAAAAGGTTGAATTTACCTCTTTGACCTCACAGCTAAAGGTAACCTTATCCCCTTCTATCACATAATTATGTTCTCTTCTGCAAACTTCGCCGTGGTCAAGATATTTCTGACCGTTGATTTCGCAAGGGTCAATAGTCGGGAACATATCGTCACACGCACTGCACTCGCAATCAATATAGTTAGAGTCTAAGCCGAGTCTTAAATACTTTTCACCCGACATCTGAGCCATAAGCTCTTCCCCGTTCTTATTCTTATAAGAAACGAGTTTTGCTCCGTCAAGCGGTAAAAAAGTTGCAGAAAATTCGTCGGTTGAAACCGTAACTGCAGGACGGTCTTTATAAAAATCTTCTCTTATCATATCAAAAACCTCACTACAAACAGATTGTTTCGTTAGGTCTCATTAAGAGATAGTTTAAATCGCTGTGATTTTCTTTCATTGCCTCAGCAAAAAGGTTGGGATTTCCGCCGTGCTCGGCAAAATTCCAATAGTGGCAGGGGATAAAGAGCTTTGATTTAACAATTCCTGCCGCTTTTGCTGCCTCTTGCTCATTCATATTTCCAAAAGCGCCGTTTATGGGAGCTATAAAAACATCTGTATTTTGAAGTTTAGGAGATACAAAGTAATCCTCTCTGTAAGCTGTATCACCTGCAATGTAAATTTTCTTACCTGCAATCTCAATAAGCAATGCCACCGCATCGGGAGCGGCATCTCCATGGTCGCAAGGAAGCGCCTCTATTTTAACACAATCATTATCAAAAATATCGCCCGGCTTTATGTAGGAAATACGGTTAGCGTCAAGACCTAATCTTTCCGCCTCAACCTTTACATCATACGCCGCCAAAAGCTTTGTTTTGGGATTAGACATCATAAGCGGAACAGAGTCAGGGTCAAAATGGTCATAGTGTGCATGTGTTGATATGATTAAATCTAAATTCATATCAAGCGGACTATAAATGTAGGGTAATAATCTCTTAAAGCCGAAATATCTCTCACAACAATTTGAAAGATATAAATCTATGCCGATTTTGTATCCGCAGGAGCATTCAATTATAAAACCTGCTTGACCTGCAAAGGTTAATTTAACACGACTTTCACTCATTTAAAAACCACCTTTCATAAAGCTATGCGACAGAGCGTGCATATACATTTAAAATTATATCATTTTGTTTTTTTGTTGTCAAGATGTTACCCGAAAATATGTAAACCAAAAAATATGTAAAATATAAAGTGGGAAAATTTTCGTTTCAATTTGTGAAAATGTGACTTTTTACAGTGGTATGAGCACGAATTTACATATTTTTTTATATGTTGGTTTCCACTTAAATTGGGGATATTCTACAGGTTAAAACCCCATACAAATAAAAAATGGGCTGTCTCAAACGAGACAGCCCTAATACTTATAAAACATATTTTTCAAACATTTAGCATATAAAATTCAATATCCTAAATAGTTTTTTATCACTCTCCTAACAAAAACAATTTTCGTTAGTTTTAACTGAACCATAGTCCCCACCAGATACAATTAAAACATACGGTTTAATTATAAACTAACTGCTTATAACCTAAATCAAATCCATAAGCAGAGTTTAAACAATATAACTATAAATTATATACAGCTATAAATCACCTGTACCCTAACTTTTATTTCTACTTCAAGTCCTGTAGGTACAAATATACTATCGTATTAACCTCTATTAAACTTGTTGGTTAGTAAAAGCTATTGGCAGCCTAATTTTAACAATGCATACCGATTAGCAAATTTTCCACTTCTGCCGTTACTCCAAGTGCTTGATAATTCAAAACTCCAAGGAGAAACTGACTCAGGGCATCCTGTGCCTTTTAAATGATGCGGACCTAAAAGATTACGGTTACTGAGGACAAACTCTACCTCGATTTCATTCTCACCTAGTACCGCAAAATCGCTAATATCTATCGTCCGCTCGTACACTAAACTACCTGCATATTTACCGTTAACATTAACATAAGCTATCTGCCAAGTACCGTTAAAACGAAGCTTTGTGTTTATATTACTAAGTTGAATTTTCTGTTTTAGCTTAATTTTCCCTGAAAGGAAAGGAAAACCTTCGGTTGTCGGCTCAGAGATTTTTTGTGGTAAAGAATCAATATAAAAATCATTGCCGAAAACACATCCCTTCTTTGTGCTTGGTGTGTATCCGTTTTGAGAATAAACGCCAAAATCGCCAGAAAGAAAAATTGGTTCAAGCTCAGAATCGTAAACAAGACAATTTCTAAGACTTTCGGTTACATTTTCACCAAATAGAGCAAAGTATACTTCATCTTTTTGATACCAATCGAGTTTTACAACATACTCATTTATGCCCAATTTAATATACTTTGTTATATCAGAAACAAGTATGTTCTTTTCTATTTCAGAGCATTCCTCAAACTCAAAACTGTTGCCGTTTATCCATTGACCTAGTGCATTACTTTTTTCTACCGCCAATTTGATTTTTGGAGGAATGCTTCTTATCTCAAACTCATACTTAACATAGATTTCCCCCTTAAAGTGCTCTTCTAAAAGCTTAGCAAATAAACCGGGACAAGAATATTTTCTTGAAAATTTAACTCCGTCTGTAGAATATTTCACATAATCAACTATCATTTTATTTGAAACATCACAAACATCGGCATTATTAAGAGAAAAGGTATATTCAAAGTATTCAGGCTGTTTTTCGGGTTCCGCTTCATCTAAAAACAATAACGCAGATTCCCCTGCCTCAAGAGTAATACTAAGGGGAATATTTTTTTCTTCAAGAGTCAATAAATCTAGCTTCCTGAATGATTTAATATTATCCCCAAAATCAAAGCCTTGTGTTTGTGTTTTATCCTTTGAGGCATTCATCACAAACAAAAATTTCTTATTATCAATTTCTCTAAGCGTTGTGTAAATTTTAGTGTTGAGAAATTTAACTTTATAATCCTGAACCGCCAATAAATCATTAAAGGTACAGTTAGACTTCAAATAGGAAAAATCAAAGGGTTCGCCCTCACAATATGTAGGTGCATCGCCCAAAATGAGTACCTTACCGCCTGATTTTATGTAGCGTGACAAAAGTTTTTCTGTTGTATCATCAATTACGCAAATATGCGGTAAAACCAGATATTCGTAACTTAAATTTTTACAGCCTATTTTATTCCCCTCAATAAAGCCGTCCTCAGCCAACAAGGTTTCATCTAAAAGATGGTAGGCAATACCAGCCTTTGAGAGCTTTCGACAATCCTTTACAAAAGTCTTTGAAATTTGTTTTGCAGCTTTCTCATCATCTCTCGAATAATCAAAATATATACTGCGAATTGGATTCAATACCGCAACATTTACTTTTTCTTTACTCTCAGAAAGAAGATGACCTATACGGGTAAAATATAAATTAGAATCCTTAAATTCGTAATTTATCCAAGGATTAACATTAGAATAATGTGCAGGATGGTCCTTTTTACGCTGACCGCACTCTGCATAAGGAATTAAATGATGACAAATTAAATTTACGCCGTTAACCAACTGAAAATCAGCAAGTCTTTTTGTGTTTAATGGGGTTAGTTCCCAACCGCAACAACCAAATGTTTCGGTCAAGGTTTGCTTTTTATTATATTGTGCAGCAACACTTGAAAGCTGTTTTGCTGCCGTTTCATTATTAGTATTATTTCCAAGCCAATCTATCCCGGGTATAGTCATATATTTATAAAATGGCATTATTCCGGCGCAGCCAAGCATTTGACCGTGAAGATAATTTTCTTCTACATAATGTCCCGTAAGACCTATACCGTTTTCTTCACACCAAGCATATATTTTTTTAGCAAAGGACTCAAGCATTAGGTGCTGCAGAGCTTTCCAGTAGCGATATCTGAAAAGCTTATAACCTTGCTTTTCCACAAACAAAAGTCCTAATTTATCCAAAATATCTTCATTATATTTCTCTTTAAAGTACTTCGCAACCATATCGGTGTAAGGAGTTTTATTGCGATAATATTGCGGCTCATCGGTAAAAAAGCCCTTTATTTTCTTATTAAAATCCTGTCCGAAATATTCCTTGTATTTTTCGTGTGTATAAGCTAAAAATTTATCAACAACTTTAGGGTTGAGTATATCCGCAGTTGAAACCGATGTAGATATAAACAAATTAAGGTATTCACCTTCAAATGAGGCATCAGTAACCCTTTTAACAGAGTTTTCCAAAAGCAGATAATTCACAGTAGCCGTGCTATCAAAAGCTCCGATAGTAGCTTCAATATATTTATCACAATCTTCCGGATTTTCTAGAATTTTTCCGCCTGCAAAACCACTCGGCCATCCGTTTTCATCATAAGCCCACGCTTCCATTCCGAGCTTTTGTGCATAATCAGCGCAAAAAGATATACACTGCATCCATTCGTCAGATAGATATTCGGTCTTAAGTCCGCCCCGAGCATGCATAAAAAATCCACCAATTTCATTTTCATACATCCAATCTATTTGACGGCGTAATTCCTCAATTTCAAGTTTATCATTCCAAGACCAAAAAGGAATCGGCTTATATTTCACAAGATTTTGTTCAAATCTCGCCTTAATGTCATTTAAATCTATGCTCATTTATTTCCTCCAAGATTTTTCGCATTGTAAATAGCGCGAAAAACGAAAATTGCTATATGGAAACCAGCTTTAAATCATTCTATGTGCATTGCCCTCGAGCAAATCGGGATATTCCTTTCCAACCCAATCAAATTCAGTAATTTCTCCATTAATTTTCCAAGTTTGAGGAGTTACATTGTATTCCCAATCAAGCGGTTCGATTGTGTCCATTTGAACAGAATTAATCTTAAACGCTTTTTTAACATCAGCTATCTGTTCCTGATTAAGAAAATCCTTTGGACAGGAAATAAATAAAGGAGAATTACTAACGGAGAGTAAATCCATCCATTGTTTATTAAGCTCCCAAGGTATATTTTTCTTTAATATACCCACACAGTCTGCATCTATTTTATAAAACGCATCATTTTGAGGCAATCTAAACGCCAAGGAATTAACACCAAGCGCCCGCGTTCTGTCCCAATATTTTCCGCTTGTGTCGTCGCCAATTCGATTAATCTGAGCAAGTCCTGCACAAAGATGAGAGACAGTATTGCAACCTATAATTATTCTATCACCAAATTCTTCATATATCAACTTGTAAAAATCTAAAACTATTTCTGCCGAAGTTTTTTTACGGTCATAAAACGACCAGTTTTTCTTTTTAGTGATGGTTCCGTTAAGGTCCTTACCGTAGTCCCCAAACATATCAAAGGTGCTATAGTCGTGTTTTAATATTTCATAGCCCCAACCCTTTATCCTTTGAAGCAGTTGCCTCAAATAATCCTTTACCTTGGGGTGTGACGGGTCAAGCACATTATCGTCGCCTTCTCGGTTTAAAAGGCAATCCTTATTATTCTCTTCAAATTCGATATCGTGAAGCAATCTTATCCAAAGTCCAGGAATGACATTAAGCTTTTTATACTCATCAGCTATTTTTGCCATATCAACAAACTTTTCATTAGGGAGCCACGGTCCTGCACAAACATTCATAGACCAACCGTCATCAATTACCATTGACGGCGGATTTTGGAGCCCTTCAGCTAATTCAGCCTGAAGCTGCGCATCCATAATTGCCTCTTCATAAGAGCTTTCACCATATGCATAATACCAGTTGTTTCCTCCATATATAGGTTTATCGGGAAATATCGGGTCATCACACATTTTTTTGCAAAAGCACTGTGTAGCTTTAAATGCAGAAATATCATTATAGTTTTCACAAACCACGCTACCAATTAAAATTTCTCTGCCGTCAAGCTCTACGCCTACGGCTCCACAACGAACATCAAACCAAGCAGAAATTCCAGACGAATCATATTCAAAGGAAACAAAACTTTTAGGTCGCACCTTTACACCGCAACCCGTTGTATTTTTACCGTCGGCAATCATAAAATACCACGGCATAAATTTATCGGGATTAATAGGACCCCAAGACATATCAGAATATGCCCTTTCCCACTTATCTCCCATTACCTTAACAGGATTTACAGTTCTATGATTCCATCTAAGCAAAACAAATTCAGGATTATCTTGTCTTGCTGATAAATAGACATCAAGCTGAGTTTCCTTTAGGTCAAATCTGACCTTTGAATCTTTAATTTCTCCCCTAGAAGTCAAAATTCTGACATCGTCAGGAATTCTTAATATGTTAATCATAAAAAATCCTCTTTAATATAGGTGACGGCTTTAATAAAGTGCTGCATCCTTAGACTCTTGAATAGTTTTACCGTTATAAACAAAGGTTTTAAATTCGTATTTTTTAAATTTGATTTCTTTTGAAATATCGTTAATTTTCACGGTAGTTGCAGTGCCAAGTTTATAGTTATTATGTAACCTTAAAAGATATGTGCCGTTATTTCTGCGTTTAAATGCACTGATTACAACATTGTTGTTGGAAACCGTAACTATTTCCCGAGGAGCAGTTCCGTTTCCGTGCGGGAAAGTAAGCAGACTGTAAAGCGGCTGATTAAATTCCTGAGAATTCTTTTCACACTCGCACACTTTATTTGCCGATACACGAAACTCAAAATCGTGGGTTCCTATCTCTATAAAGCCTGTATAACGGGTACTATCCTTAATAAGCGGAGTATCCTCATATGTAGGATGAGCGCAATATGCAGAACCGTTAAGCAGAGTTAAATAAAGATTTCTGCCATCCATTGAATAAGAATGTATACCGCTGCGGTTATAAACCACAAAGGCCTTTTCGCCGTTCTCTACACCTACAAATCGATTTCCCGGCTTTTCGTCGCCATTGTTTTTATTGTATTGTGTTCCAAAGGCTGCCTGAGTGAAAAATCCTCGCTTGCCGCAAAGCGGCAATTTTAGTTTTAAGCCCTTTCGCTTGCTATTCCAAACAACATGGACATTAACATCCATATAAGGCAGATTATGATAAAATTTATAATCCACAACGACATGTGATTCGCCTTGGCTAAACACAGATTCGACCTGAGTAAGTACAGGACCGTCCTCTATAACGGTTACGCCCTTTAGTCCCTCAAACAAGCCCTTGCCTGTTTTATCAAGCTTCATAGCGCGATGATTACTGCCTAATTTATTAATTCTCCAACCCCAAGGGTCTTCGTTATCATCGAACACAACAGGAGCAAACAAACCTTTACTTGCATACTCAACACCGTCTTGAACATAGCTTTCTACAAGACCTGTAGTTCTGCTGATTTTTATCTGTTTGAAGTTATCCTTCAAAACTATATCGTCATCAGATGTATCGCCACTGAAACGAGGAACCTCATTTTCAACAACCTGACTATGAATTCCAAACTGTGTAACCGACATTGCAGGATATGTATACTTATAGATAAGACGCATTCTGCGTGGAAAATTTATTATAGATTCTTCTAATATAACCTGACAGTCTACCGACTTACCGTCTTTATCATACATATTCAAAACATAGTTGTCGGGTTTAGGTTCAAACAGTTCAGTTTCAACCACTGTGGTAATTTCATACGGATGAGGATTAAGCACGACAAAGCAATCATCGCCGTCCTTAGCCTTAGGCAACATTGCGCTAAACTTAAAGAATCCGTTATAAAACTCAGCGTTTACCTGCTGAATTGCCGACATTGCTTTAGCAATTGAGGAATCGTTACCTGTTTTTATAGAAGTTCCTGAAAGCACATCGTGGAATTCCACCTGACAAAGAGCGCGTTCAGCATTTTTGAATACTTCTTTATCGTATTTATATATATTTGCAACACCCAACATCGAAAGAAAACGCTCTGCGCGGTATATTGCATTTTCAAGGTGGTCGTGTGCCTGTTTAATTGCATTTACAGAGGAATATGATTTTATAAAGGAGATTATCTCTTCAGAAAAATCCTGTGTAGGAGTAATAGCGTTAAAGTAATCGTCGGGAGTAGAGTGTACAATCTCCCAAGTTCCCTTCTTTTCATCGGTAAGGCGTATGATATCGTCTAAATCCTTAGCCGAATTTACTCCTCCGTGATTTCCAACGCCCCAAAGGATAATTATATCATCCTCTTTATCATTTTCGTAATGACCCGCTTTACGAATAATATCATTTTTAGCCTGACCTGGCTGACTTAAATAAATATCCAAATCCTCTTGACGAAGTGCCTTAACCTTACTACCATCATAGCCCTCCCACATAAAAGGACCGTGAGGAAGCGCTTTAAGCCAAGTAAACCAATTAAGAGGGCGGCAGAACAAGTAGGATTCAAAGCCGCTTTTTTTAAGTATTTGAGGTAAACCTCTTGTATGACCGAAGGCATCAAAGTTAATACCGGTTTTAGGATATGTATTGAATTTTTCTTTAAAATATTCTTTACCTAAACTAATCTGACGCAAGAATGATTCACCCGAAGGCACAAGGCAATCAGGCTGGTCATACCATCCACCCATTATATGCCATTTTCCCTCTTTGATAAGCACTGAAATTTCTTCGAAAAGCACAGGGTCATAGCGTTCGATATACTCATAAAGTATAACCTCGTTATGACAAAATATATAGTCATATTTTTCAGCAAGGCGAACTGCACTGTAAAAGGTTGCAAGTGCCGCTGCTGCGCCCTCATCCCAATCCCATTGCCATACAGGGTCTAAGTGAGAATTGCATACAAGGTGGAGTTTTTTCATTGATATTCCTCATTTCTAATTCGCTTATTTTCTCAAAATGGGGAACGCAATAGCGCTCCCCTAACACAAAATTCTTTAAAAATATTGCGTATTTTTGAATGCTTAATTTACTTTATTCTTTCTTTTCTTTAAGAAAATTATTAAAAGTACAGCAGCAACTGCAATAACAGCTACACCGCCACCGATTGCAACAGGCATTATCGGGAATGTTGCAGTTTCCTCTACCTGCTCATTCTTTTCGGGCTTCTTCGTTACTTTAATTTCGACAGAACCCTTTGATTTGCCGTTATATGTACCTGTTACTGTATATGTACCTTCCGCTTTGGCAGTAAATACGCCATCCTTAATTGTAGCATTTTCGCTGTCCACAGTATATTCAACACCTTCTAAAACAGCAGGATATGTTGCAGATACACGAACCTGTTCGCCGATATAGCATTCGTTTGAACTTGCTGCCAAAGTTTCTAATTCAACCTCAGGTGAATAGAAATACTGCGGACAAGAAGCATATATCTGGAACTGACCGGCATTGCGTACAGGATCTAACGGATCGTCAGAAGCACGGTCCACAACACGCATTACAAGCTCATCGTTACAATAAATTTCAATAACGCAAACATCTTCCTCTACATTGTATATAGATACGGTGTATTCATATTTGTTATTGTACTCAAAGAACGGATGATTGGTTTTTTTCCAGTTATATGTCATACGGTATTGGTCAAGAAGAGAATAGTTAATACCGTTTTTCCATACAGCAATTTCTTGGCTATGTACTCCCCAAAGCTCAGGATTGTTCGGAGTATTAAATTCAGTAAGTTCAATATAACTGAATGCAATGTTATAACCGTAAAGGGCGGTTTCACTTATCTCCATACCCTCTGTTAGCGGCTGACCTCTTAATATCATACTGTTTGTAGGAAGTTCTTCGTTGAACGCTAACATCTTAGTAGTATCAAAGGTAAATGTTATATCCTTAAAATCTTTAGTGGATTTAATGACGTTAGTTGGCGCAACGTTTATAAACATAGTTCCCTGTTCTTCCTGTATAGGAATGTAATCATCTATTCTCGCATTTTCCCAAATGGAATCTTCCGCTTTAGGTGCTTTAATATCAGATTCATAATACTCAAACCAAGTACCGTTCATATATTGCAAATAGAAATCCTGCATATTGTTCAGTTTATAACCGCCACAACTGTAGGTTATTCCCGCAGGGATATGAATAACATCCCCATCCTTAAACTTACCAAAGGTTGATTCATTTAGAGCAATATAAAGCAGACGGTTATTTGGGCTTTCAGCCTTATTTGCATATGTTGTAAACTCTTTTCCGTTTAAATATGCGGTTAAACCGTAATAATATTCAAACCAGCCAGTTCCCGGAATTTCCTTATCAACATTTATATAAATATCCCAACGAGAAACATCTGAATTGTAATTACTGAAATTGAGGTGCTTCATAGTTAAGTCAGTTTCCTCATAGTCAGTAAATTCTACATTATTCCATACGCCGCCAAAGAGATGGACAGTTACTTCGTTTTTAAAGCGAATACCGTTCCAACCCGAATTTGCAACCGCCTTTGCCCCTTTACCGATTGTAAGGGTTGCCTTTTTGGCATCCTTCGGCAATACAGTTTCAGGAATTGCAACATACAAACATTCACCCGAACGGAATACACCGATTTCTTCAGATGTTTTACCGTTTACCTTAACAGGTAAATCAAAGTATTTAGTACCGTCTTCTACATCAAATTCTTCTTCAACAATGAAGAACAATTGCCATACCTTTAATTCCTCAACAAATTCACAGGTTCTGAGTAATTTTGGAACGGTTATATCTAAATATTTAGTATTCTTTGTCGGTTTCTTACCTGATACTGCATTACGGTAAATATATGCTGTATAGTCTTTCATCACTTTAACATCATAAATACCATAATTATCCGATGCCGTACCAGCCTTTAGGGTAATTGCCGAACCATCCTTAGCATCCTGCGGAAGAATTGTATCGGGTACAAAGAATACAAGACTGTCATCTACTCGATAAACGCTTGTTTCATAGGTTTTTCCATTTACTTCATATGTCAGTGTTTTATATTCGTAATCGTGCGCTCCTGGTATAGCGGTATCCATCTTAACATAGATATCCCACGCTTTACGCTGACTATTATAGCTCGAAACCGGTTTTATGTCAACAGGGGTAAGCTTGGTTGTTGTTTTTGCTACCGGCTTTTTATAGCTTGTTGACCAGCTTTGACCGTTATAATAGAAGGATATTTCTTTATATGAAACGCCATAACCATCTAAGGAGAAAGTACCCTTAATTGTAATTTTATCCTTATTCTTAGCAAAAATGCCGCCTGATGCAATATCTAAATAGATATGACCATCAAGGTATTTTTTAAGTGTTGCATCAATTTTTTGACCATTATAATAAATACCGCTGTTATCATCATAGCTCACAGCACGAATAGGAGTCTGCCAATTTTTATCAACCTTGAAATTATCGGTTGTTAAAAGATAAATACCGCTTTCGGTACCTGCCATCCAGCTAAATGTAGTTGTATCTAAGGTAAGAACTACATTCTTTTCCTTTACATCTATTGCTGAGAGATATCCGTCAAGAGAAATACCGTATTTATTAACATATACAGTAAACTCCTTAACATCCATACCTATTGTTTTATCATCAGATTTTGCTTTACCGCTAATTTTAACCTTAGCAGTTTGAGTCTTTGCTAATTTGTCAGATTCAATTATAACAAAGAAAGTATCTTTATGACCTGCATGATAGCAAGGCGCGGTATATTTCGTACCGTTAATATCAAGAGTGATTGAATTAAAGATTTGGTCAGCATTTCCGGGCAACTTTTCTTTTGTTGTAAAATAAAGTTCCCATCTGTTTAAAGCAATATTATATCTGCTTATAGTGCTGTCAAAACCGTTAATAGTAACCTTTGTATACTGTGTTTCGGGCTCTGTTCCATCTACCCAAGAACCTTCCGTAAAGGTTAATGCATACTCTTTATAAGAAGAAATGTAATTACCTGTTTTGAAAATACCCTTAATAACTATTCTATCGCCTTCTGTAGGTACTACATTTACATCGCTTAGGCATACATAATATTTATTGGTTTCATACTTTTTAAGGAACACATTTGTTTTTACACCGTTAAGGAAAACGCCGTTTGTTTTTCCCTCATAAGCAATAGTATTTGTTGCCCAAGTTGTATCATAAGGAACACTGTCGGTTGCAGTAAGGTAAATACCCTTCACTGTTCCGCCGCCCTGCATTGTTCTGTCTATCTTAAAGGTAATATCCTTTTCGTCTATTTTAATATTTGAAGAGGTTAGAGAAACAATACCGTTTGCAAAATAAAGCACAGTTTCACTTTCAAGCTTTATTTTAGCAGTTTCTCCGATAAGGTTATATTTTCCGCCATTTATAGTAAGCTTTACCTCTGATAAGGGATTTTGTGGAATAAGTGAAGCGTCAATTTCAAATGCGAAGGAGTGCTGCTGAGACGATTTCTTACATCTTATCGTTTTATTGCTGCTGCCTATCTTCATTGAAACATCAAAGGTAGCGGTTTCATCGGCGCCAGGTAATGTCTTTGTTGTAGAAAGATAAATCTCCCACTTGTTAGTGCTAGTATTAAATTTAGAAATAGTTAACAGGTCAACAAAATCGAAGGATGTTGTATCAGGATCAATTTTCTCTTCCCATGTTGTACCATTAAATACAAAATCTACTTCATTAAAGGAAATTTTAGCAGTTTCATAAGTGAAAATACCCTTAATTGTAACTACATCGTCCTTTGTTGCAGTAATTCCTGCATCGGATAAGCAAACATACCATTTGTTATCGGTATGTTTCTTCATAAACACTTCGGTTCTTACGCCGTTTAAGAATACACCGTTATCATCTCCGGAATATGCGTAAACATTCTTCTCCCAACCGGGTGCTACGAGACTGTCATCACCGATAAGGGAAATGCCTTTTTCAGGGTTATTAAGCTGTGTATCTAAAGAAAGGGTTCTGCCTGTTTCAAGGTTAGGGTCATCGGTCAAGCCCCATGTTGTGCCGTCAAACACAAGAGTAATTGCCTCGAATACTGCTGTTTTTGCTTTATATGAAATAGCACCCTTTACAGTAACCACATCACCTGTTTGAGCAGTAATGCCCGCATCAGAAAGACAAACATACCAGTAATTTTGTTCAAATTTCTTCATTTGAACATTAGTCTTAGTATCATTTAAGAAGACACCGTTCTCATCGCCGTCTACAAAAGGTATAAATGTACCCCAAGATAAGTCAGGCTCTATGTTATCGTTGCCTCTCAAAAAGATTCCATTAGCTGTTCCGTATTTATTTTCATCGTTAATATAAAGCGGACTGAAGGTCGAACTGCTTGTATCTGTTTTAACCGCCCATGTTGTACCGTTAAATACAAAAGACACTTCATTAAACACTGCGGTTTTACCGTTATGTGTAATTGAACCTTTTACGGTAACAACATCGTTTTTCACTGCGGTAATACCAGCATCGGAAAGACAAACATACCAGTCATACTGAGAAATCTTTTTCATTTGAGTAGCAGTTTTTACGCCGTTTAAGAAAACGCCGTTATTCTCACCTGCATCAAAGGAGATAAATGTGCCCCAAGAGTTATCGCCATCTATAGTGTCATCACCATAAAGGAAGATACCGCCCGATGTGCCATACTGTACATCATCATTAGCACGAAGCAATTGAAGTGTACGGTTATATTCTACATTATCGTCTGCAGGATTTTCGATAACAGTCCAAACATCATTTGCAAATTTTACTGTAATGGTAGCAAATTTTACAGAGGTAGTCTGATATGTAAAGGTACCTTTAACCATTACAATAGTATTTTCAGGAGCATTATCTGACAAATTGATAGCCCAATTGCCATCTTTTTTAACAAAGGCTAAATCACCATTTTTAGAAGAGTTTACGAAAATACCCTCGTTTGAGTCATTAGCCTTGAATTTTTTAATATTACTGCTGATGTCAATCGCATCAGTACCTGTAAAGACTAATTTTTTAGCCGTAGAGGAAGCAGAATTCAATGTCAGTGTGCTTTCAACCGTATCAGCAGATACAGTTGTAATTACAAGGCAACAGCTGCATAAAATAATTACTGCCATTAACAATGAGATAATTCTTTTCTTCATATTTACCACCTTTAAAAATTTATTAGAGTTAATTTTTTTGAAGCAACATACTATAAACTTAAAGCATTTTAAAGTTTTTTGAGTTCACTTTATTGCTTTGATAAACAAACCATAAATTTCCTTATCGAAACAATAAAATTGGGAATAGTTTCCCGAAGGTATTCCCTTCGGGAAACTATTAAAATTTTTATGCAAAATTATGCAATGTAAGGAATTACAAATATTCCCTGACCGGGTGTTAATGTTGCTTCATAAACGCCATTTACTAACTCAACTGTGCTTTCTACTCCGTTAACAAAAACTTTTGCATGATTTGCATTGTTAAATGTTACAGAAATAGTTTCAGTAATATTATCAGCGGGGTCAGTAGCGTTAACTAACATAAAGCCGTCATAGCCTACGCTATCCTTAAGACAACCGATTATAGCATCGTTAGAAGCGGAATAAGCAGAAATACGCTTAGATGTGTATGCATCAACATAATCCATCATACCGTCGCTATCGTCACCCTTGATACCAATAGTACCCTGCCAATTGAAGTTCAAAAGAACATTATCAAAGGCTTTGATTTCGTTGTTTACGCTCTGTACTGCATAGTAAACATCGGTCTTCTCGCCGTTATAAATCATGCAAGAAGTAGTACCAACGGACTCATCCCAATGCTCGCCGTATGTGAAGTAGTTAATGGACTTCATACCGTAAGCTAAAGCAGAATATACCTGGAAAGAAACATCAGCCTTAGTTACTGCACGGTAATAGTCTTTAGAATTAAGTTTTTCTGAATAGGTTTGTACAGTAATACCTGTATCATACTTGCCCTTTGCATTAGCAGCAGCTAATGTTAGGTTCTGGAACCAGTCAGAACGCATATAATCCTTTTCGCTTGTCGTAATTCCTAAGAAGGTATTAACTTTATGTCTGAAGGGATAGAAGTCGTAAGTGAATTCACCTAAAATATTACCGTATGCATTTGCATAGTTTGAATATTTCTCAACTAAAGATAGGCTGCTGTCAGTTGAAAGTAAGCTTTCATCTGTATAGGTCGGTAAGCAGGAAGTGAATAAATCCATATGAGGATCAAGTGACCTTAAGAGAGTTGTAACAGATGTATAGCTACCTAACTGTGCAATTCTCGGTTCATCACCCATAAATAAACCACGGAAGTTGCTGTATTTGGATAAGTTGTTATACATTTCCTGTAACCATGCCTGATTAACTTCACTTTCGCCCGTAAGCATACTCTGAAGATAACCTGACTGAACTAAAACATCAAGACCGCTTTCAGCCGCAGCATTCATATATTCATCAAAACCATCTTCAGCATAAAGCGCTCTGTTCTCGCCGATAAGTGTTGTAAAGCCTGCTGCTTTATAGTCTGCAAAGCCTTCTTCTAAGGTCGGGCTTACATAAGCTGCAAGACGCATTTCATCGGTATTGTTATATGTAGGAACGCCTGTGATGAGTGAACCGTTCTCAAACTTGAGAGCGCCAAGAAGAACCTTTTTAATAAGAATCTTATCGGTTGCATCAATTACGCCGTCACCGTTCATATCAGCATCGGTTGCACCGATAGTATCGGTTTCACCTTCAACATATCTTGTTATAGCAATAAAGTCAAGAATGTTGAAAGCACCGTCGCCGTTAGCATCGCCTGTAACGCCTGTGGATTCTATATCTACTGTTGCAGAATATGCTTTCCACTGACCGTCAGTGAAAATATATTTTGCGGTTTGGAAGGTAACAGAGTTAAGCTTCGCAGTAGCAAAAGTACCCTTAATCATTACTATTGTGCCTTCTTCAGCAGTTATACCCAAATCAGAAAGGCATACATAGTATTTGTTATCTTCGTATTTCTTTATGAATACATCGGTGCTTTCGCCGTTTACATATATACCGCTATTAGCATCGTATTTAGTTAAACTGTAATCCCATCCGATTGTCGGGAAGCTATCTTTTGATGAAAGATAAATTCCGTTTGCGTTACCGCCGTTTCCAACTAAGTAATCGATTACAGGAGCAGAAGCGCTGTATTCATTACCAACGGAAATTTCAAAATCTTCAGTTAATCTGATACCGTCTGCATGAGCAACGTTAGTACCGCTGGTGCGTCTTTGAGCAGCACCTGATTTAACTGTGATTACATACTCGCCATCCAAATCTTTTGGAAGCTGAGGCATAGGAATGTAAAGATTATAAATTACTTCACCATCAACGGTATGTGCGGAAGAAGATTTGAAGAAGTATGAACTATATTCCGTACCGTTAATTTCATAGGTCATATACGGATAGTATGTAGCATCAACGTCTCCAGGGATATTGTTGCTAAGTGTGAAGAACATATTCCAACGTGAATTTGTTTCATCATAAACGATATCGCTGTAAGCAAGACCTGTTATGGTAAAGTCTGTAGCGGTAAATGTACCCTCTGCAAAATGTTTACCGTCATACTGGAAAACAGCCTCGTTAAAGGTTACTATATCTTCGCCAATCTGGAAAGAACCTTTAATTTTAAGAACATCGCCGTAGTTAAGTGTTACACCTGCATCAGCAATGCAAACATACCACACATTTGCCTCTGTCTTTTTAAGGTTAATTGCAGTTTTTACATCGTTTACAAATACACCGTTAGCGTCGCCGTCAACAGCTGAAATTGCTACACCCCAACCTGTTGCAGGCGCGCCGTCTGTAGATTGGAAGTAGAAGCCGCTAGCTTTGCCAAATTCATCGTTTTCTAATAATTTGGGTGTACCTGTATAAGTATTTACCGTCTCTTCTTCATAAGTAAATGTAACTTCTGCGAAAGTAATTCTATGTGTATCATAAATGAATTTACCTGCAACAGTTACTTCGTCGCCGTCTGCAAGAGTAATTCCTGCATCGCCAAGACAAACATACCAATCATCTACATTTACCTTTTTAAGATAAACATCAGTCTTTTCGCCGTTAAGGAATACACCGCTTTCTTCATCATCAGCAGCTACTGCCTTAACAGTCCAATTTTCTGCATCATAGGGGAATTCGGTTTCGCCTGCTGAGAAGTGGAGACCGTCAGTTTTTTCCTCAAATACAGGTGTTCCCTCATAATCGGTGTAGGTTATATCACCCATCATATAGTTCCAAGTAGAACCGTCATAGGTGAAGGTCATTTCGGTTAAGAAATAGTTTCCAATTAAAGGCCATCCTGTTCCCTGTGATGAAGAGGCAAAATAACCTTTAACGGTAACAGTAGTACCTGCTACGGCATTTAAACCGTCAATATAGAATGTACCAGCATCTACATTCTTAAAATGAGCACCCCAGTAATCCATCGGCTGACCGTCTATAAATACACCGCTGTAAACTGTTGACCACTGATTTGGAACAGTGTCCTGTGTAATTCGTGTGCCGTCACACCAAGCAGGTGAAAGGAATCTTTCCCAATGCTCAAAACCTGTAGAAATAGGAGTTCCGTTTGCATCCTTTAAGTTGAAATAGAATGAGCTTGCACTGTGATTGAAAGGCTCAACAGTTGCTGCATCAATAACCCGTGTATGCACAAGGTGGCCTTCAGAAACTACAATTTCAAAGTCCTCAGTAATATTAAGTCCTTTTCTTGTAACATTAGCATCAGGAGCATACTTTCCTGCTTTAATTGTGAATACCGTACCGTCTGTAGCAGGAACAGAGCTTGTGGGTATAGTAAAGTAGAGTTTGTTACCGTCTACAGAGGAAACCTGTGTAGTTGTTCCCTGTACACCGCCGATTTCATAAGTAAAGCCTTTATACTTATAATCCCAATTAGTACTTGCGTAGTTACTTGTATTTAAGTAAACTACCCAATTATCACCACTAACGCTTGTATTCCATCCATCAGTGCTTGTAAGGGTAATGTCTCTATAAGTTATAGGTCTGGAATAGTTCCAAGCAGAACCGTCATAGGTAAAGGTCATTTCGGTTAAGAAATAGTTTCCAATTAAAGGCCATCCTGTTCCCTGTGATGAAGAGGCAAAATAACCTTTAACGGTAACAGTAGTACCTGCTACGGCATTTAAACCGTCAATATAGAATGTACCAGCATCTACATTCTTAAAATGAGCACCCCAGTAATCCATCGGCTGACCGTCTATAAATACACCGCTGTAAACTGTTGACCACTGATTTGGAACAGTGTCCTGTGTAATTCGTGTGCCGTCACACCAAGCAGGTGAAAGGAATCTTTCCCAATGCTCAAAACCTGTAGAAATAGGATTTCCGTTTGCATCCTTTATATTGAAATAGAATGCGTTTGCACTGTGATTAAAAGGGTCAACATACACAGGATCAATAACTCTTGCATTAACAAGACGACTCTCAGAAGCAACAACTACAAAATCTTCTGTAATATGAAGACCTGAAGTTGTGCCCTCAGCATCAGGGTCATAGTATCCGGCTTTAATTGTGAATACTGTGCCGTCTGTTGCAGGAACTTCACTTGTAGGTATAGTGCAGTACAAATTGTTGTTGCCTGCAGAGGAAACCTGTGAAGTTGTTCCCTGCACCCCGTCAATTTCATAAGTAAAGCCCTTATACTTATAGTTCCAGTCGGTGCATTCATAACCGCTGGTATTCAAGTACAGTACCCAATGGTCACCGTCAACACAAGTGTTCCATCCATCAGTACTTGTAAGGGTAACATCGATATAATTCGATGCCCCTGCAGTTAAAATGATACTAAAAGGTATCACTAGCAGGGTAAAAACCAATAGAAATGCTAAAAGTTTTTTCATAAAATCCCTCTTTCTAAATATTTTTTATAAAAAACCTTAATGAAAAGTTTTTCATACAAATTAAATTACTTTAATGCGCCGATATCCTTACTGTTGAATATGTTCTTTGCAATAAAGCCAAACAGAATGAATACAGGAATCATAGTTAAAACTATACCTGCAAACATAAGCGGATAATCGGAACCACGAACATCCGCAGTACGTTGAAGCTGCTGAAGTCCTAGTGCGATTGTGGGGTGAGTCGGCAGGAAGATATATGCCGTCATATAATCGTTCCAAACAGCAATTATAGAAGAAATTATATTTATGGAAAGCAGCGGGAGCGCTTGCGGATAATATATTTTTAAGAATACCGTAAATTCTCCTGCACCGTCTATATATGCTGCCTCAGCATAAGCGGACGGAAGTCCTCTGAAAAAGGAAGCAAGTATAAGCATACCGCCGCCGAATGCTCCCGACTGTAAAAGGAACAAGCCAAAATAAGTGTCATATAAATTTAGCGCGCTTAAAAATTTAAGCTGAGCACTAGCGCCGCCGATAATCGGAATAGTCATAAGAACATATAAAAATTCCTCAAATTTTTTGCGGCCCTTAAATTCCATACGTCCAAAAACATATCCCGCCATAACAGGAAATGTAAGAGTACAAAAAATAGATATCCCAATCATAACTACTGTATTAAGCAGCATTTGAAGCAGATTATTGTTTTTGTATTCAAATTTAAAAATATCTATGTAGTTTTGAAAATCCCATTTAATTTTAGGAAGCCCCAATGTGTTCTGCATATAGTCAGGCGCTGTTTTAAGGGAGTTAATGAGCACCCATACAAATATCGTAACAAAGGTAATTGCAAAAAATGACATTGCAATATAAATGACGGTTTTGGAGGTTTTCCAAGCTATAGTACCGGGAGTATTTTTTGTCTTCATTGCTAATTCCTCCCCTTAAAATTCTACCGTTTGCTCAAGCTTGTGAGAAATTCTTCGAATTCCAAGCATAATCGGACAAGCAACTATTGTTACCAAAATACCGTATGCCGCTGCAAGACCGTAACGTCTGGCTGTAGTAAAGTTTAATATCGTAAGTCCCATTGTGCCTACATTGTAGCCACCTGAATTTTGCGGCACAAACAAGAGGGACGGTAACGCCCAACTAAACACGCCTGCAATACCTAAAGAAATCATAGTACATATTGTAGGAGAAGCAAGGGGTAGTATAATTGAAAAGAATACCCTAGGCTCGCTTGCACCATCCAGCTTTGCGGATTCAATATAACTATCAGGTACACGACGCATACAGGATAAGAAGTAAATTATATTAGTAGAAAATCCTGTCCATATACTAAAGGTTATAATACTGTTCCAAGCATTATTTGCCGAGAAAAAGCCTTCATTTGGCCACTCAATTCCAAGCATATTGTAAAGGAAATTGATAGGACCATCGGGTTGGAAAACCTGCCGGTATGCAAGTACTAGAACAACTGCCGAGGTGATAACAGGAATGTAAAGAGCATATCGTAAAAATTTATAGCCTTTAACCTGTAAATAAATCAAATAAGCAAATGCAAGAGAAATTGGCGCATTAATAAATATAACCAAAAGCATAAGCTGTGCACAGTGTAGCAGTGCGTAAAATTCAGGAATTGTGTTGTTAGAAGGGTTAAATAAATTAAAGATACCTTTAAAGTTAGTTAAACCTACAAACTCACCGTTGATAATGTCAAACGTATAGTCGCGAAATGCCATATATATGATATCGAAATTAAGATACCACTCTAACAACAAGTGAAACACGGGGTACGCAAGCATAAGAACAATAAATATTTTTCGCTTACGCACAACATCTTTCATACCTTCTGATTTGTTCTTATTTTTTAACATATTATAAAATTCCCAGCCTTTGCTTGAATTCATGCCAATGTGAAAGCTTATAATTATAGTTCCACTTAACATAATTGTAAACATTTTCGGTAATTGCAATACCTTTAGCATCTTTAGCGGAAGATATGGGTTTTAAAGTCTTAGAATCGTAATATTTTTTAATACTTCCGTATCCACCCTGTGAAAGTTTAGCATAAGGTAAGGTATCCGAAACAAAGTTTAAGGCACCAACGCCGAACATCGGGTTAGTAGTGTAAGTCTGGCAAAGAGCATTTGCTTTTACAGCATTATCAACATACTGCTTTACCTGTTTTGCCCAGTGGTTAAGCTCAATGTCCTTATCATCACACTCAAAGCATACAGGGGCCTGAATGTTTTCTTCAACAGTTGCTAAAGCACTTTCAGAGTACATATATTTTAAGAAATCTTTTGCTAACTCTTGCTTTTCTGAACGCATAGGAACAAACATAAAGTCCTGAGTATTAATTCCTAAGTACTGAACATAATTACCTTTTTCATCAGTAGGTACAGTAGCACCCTCTGCGCAAAGAGCCTTACCGTTATCGTCAGTCATAGTAGGAACAGGCATAAAGCCCCAATTTTCTAAATCTACCATCAAATCGGTAGACTCAGAATACAGCCAGCTTCCTGCAGGAACAAGTAAAGCGTGACCTAACAAAAACTGTGTCTGAGATTCGGTGTGGTTATAGGATAAGCAGTTAGGAACTGAGCTTGCAGAAGAAACAGTTCCATCAGAACCTTCTGTCAATTCAAGCAAATCCATAATCTTCTGATAACATACATAAAATGCTTCGTCGTCAAACATATTGGGGTTTGACTGCTGTGCAAAGAATTTAGCCATGTTTTCGTTGCCGAAATACTGTTGAAGCCAAGCCTTAAACAAGAATTCAAGTGTACCGATACTGCCGGACCAAGCCCATGTCTTAACATCCATTTGCTTACCTGCGGATGTGTAGCTGAACAACTTCTTATTGGAACCGTTTTTAACTGTGGTTTTAAGAGCGTCGGTAACCTGCTTTAACTCTGCAGTAGTAGTTGGATAATCATGACCCTCTTCCCATTTAAGAACAGTATGGCAAAGATAATCCATCATTTCTTTATTGTAAGCCATTCCAATTGGACCCATAGAAAGCGGAAGCATACCGTACTTTTTACTACCGTCATCAGCTTCTACATAGTAATCCTGAACTAAGCATCTATCTGCTAAGGATTTTCCATCGGAAGAATCGGTATATATGTCAGTAAGGTCTACTATGAGGTCATTTTTAAGCCAGTTTGCCCAGTCGGCTGTCTGACCGAAATAAACATCAGCGCAATCCATAACATCAGTTGAAAGAATGGTAAAGAGGTTGGAATTTAAAAGCGCATCAAACTGAACGTCAACCTCAATACCTGTATCATAGGTATATTTCTCAGCAACGTCTTCAATCCAGTCTGTGCCAAGACCGTTAGTCTGGACAACTACACTAATACTTTCGCCTGTAAGCTTGTGTGCGCCTTTTTTACCGCCACATCCTGCAACGGTGAAAATCAGCCCTAAAACTAACATGATGGCAATAATCTTTTTCAAAGTTTTCATTTTTGTTCTCCTTTACACATATATTATTAAGCATCTATTACACTATAGGAATTACAAACACACCCTCGCCCGCACCGAGCTTAAATGTATAACTGCCGTCTTTGAGTGTAATTGTCTGCTCTTCGCCGTTTATATACGCCAAAGCCTTTGTTGCTTTGTAGAAGGAAATTTTAATCTCATCGGTTTTGTTATCGCTAGGCTCAGTTGCATTAACTAACATATAGCCGTCATAACCCTTATTGTCTTTAAGACAACCGATAATAGTTTCTTCAGAAGCAGAAACTTCTTTTATACGCTCGTTTTTATAATCGGCAACCTTTGATAACACAGCACTCTTAGTTTTACCCTTAGGAGCAACCGCCATTGTTCCCTGCCAATTGAAGTTGAGCATAACATGGTCAAATTTTTCAAGCTCTTTATTCATAGCCTGAACAGCATAATAGCAATCAGTCTTTACTCCAGGACCACCGCTATATTCAGGCGGCATTACCATAGCATCATAGAAGGTTTCTGCTGCGGGGTCAGTAGTGCCCCAGTGCAACCAATATGTAAAGTAACCGAATTCCTTAACGCCGTAAGCCAATCCGCTATATATCTGGAAACCGATATCAGCCTTTGTAGAAATTGTTCTTGCATGGGAAGATGATTTTTGCTGACCGGGCTGACCGTAGCTACTGCTCTGAATAGTAAGACCTATCGGTGCATTATTATTCTTTTTAGCCTGTGCCGCAACCAGCTCAAGATTTTCGTACCAACCATCCATTATGAAATTGACATTTCTTGCACCGTCCACGCGAAGCGGATAATAATCGTATGTAAATGAATCCATAGCTTTTATATAAGTGTCTATATAGTTTATGTAATTTTCGCGTAAATTTTTGCCGGTGGAATTAAATGTAACATTTATATAGGGAGCACCGTATATCGGAAGAAAGCTTGTAAAAAACATTGAATCGGGCTTTAAAGTAAGCAAATAATCCTTATACGCTTTGAAGGTTCTAGCAAACTCTATTTTGGGTTCGTCTCTGAAAGAAAAACCTTTAAACATTTTATATGTAGAAAGAGTAGAAACTAATTTTTGCATATATTCTTTATTTTCAGGTGCAATTCTAAAATCGTCCGTGCTTGTATAACGCTCTAACGGACCTGTATGCACAATAATCGGAATACCTACTTTTTCAGCTAACTGCATTGTGGTATACAAATTAGTTTCACTGAATTTCTCGTTAATCTCCCAATTGGCATTATATTCGGTAAGCATGAAGGTAAAGCCTGCATCCTTATAATCCCTGAACTCCTGCTCGTTTATATTGCTTTTATAATTTGCCTTTGAAGCATCTAATGCTCCGTTTACAGCATCGGGATACATATAATCCTCTTTAGCAGGCATAGAATATGCGCCACGCTCAATATGCGCATTGTCTTCATAGGTTGGTACACCTTCAACAACAGTAATGTTAGGTTCTTTTTTTGCCGAACCACATCCTACCATCGAAAGTATCGTGGCTAATGATAAAAACATACAAATCATCCTTTTCAAGAGTGCATCTCTCCTTTTTTTATTTGATTATACTAAACCACGCTAAGCATAATCAATCGTTTTTTTACAAATATTAACGGTTTTTTTAAACTTTTAAACTTTTTCGTTCTAATTATTGTCTCAAATGTCAAAAAATTGAAATAAATTTGGTAAAATCTATCATATTGATACAAATTACTCAGAGATATGATATTGACAAAACAAGCCTTGAAACATATAATTAATGTAGTTGCTAATAGGGGGGATAGTATTGTCTAACAGCATAAAAAATACAGGTTTTGAAAATATTGAATATCATAATTTTGAAAAACATTTATTTTCTATTGAAGAGGAAGTTGGTTTTCATTTATGCGACAATAATTCAACTACTCATATACATAAGGGGTTTGCTGAATTTTCTATTATAGTATCGGGTGAATGGGACCATACGATTGACGGGCATACATCCCGTTTAGGTAAAAACACACTGTTTTTTTTAGGAAATAACACTATGCATTCGTTAAAACCGTGTTCTCCGGGATGTAACCATTTTACCTTCTTTTTTAAGGAAGAATATCTTAAAAACTTTTTAATTAAATATTTTCCCAACAATATGAGCATTCTTTCAACCAAATATAAAGAACAGGTATTACCCCCAAGCGTTTCTACATTTTTGCTTTACGAAGCAAACCAAATGATTGGCAGCCGTTCCTCACATAATCACAAGATTGAATTCCAAAATTATATGCACAATCTAATTTATTTCACTTTTTTCGGCAATAATATACATTCGGAATTATCAAACGAAAACATCTATGGTTGTAATCTTAAAATTTCCTTTGATAATTATCGCCTTTTGGACGAATCTTTAAAAGCGGTATATAGCATGTTCCCTGTCAGTCCTACTACCCTTATAAAACAATTTGAAGCTGTTACGGGTCAAACCATCGTACAATATCGTAACGATAAGCGTATGGAATATGCAACAGTTTTACTTAAAGGTCGGAAACTAACTATTATTGATGTTGCAAATAGAGTTGGTATATCCTCCCCTAGTCACTTCTCTGCTGAATTTAAAAAGAAATTTGGTGTTTCACCTAAAGACTTTGCCAAACGGCATAGATTATAAAATAATGAATGCAAAACGGCAGACTTCAACAACGATAGTCTGCCGTTTTTATTGTTTAGTCATAGCCTCGGGATTGCTCTTGGTGACCTATTTGGGATACTCTGCGTTCTCCAATCTGTCGTCCACTCCGAGTGGTTGCGACAGATTGTTCGTACTCGAGACTTCACAGTCCCGAAAGGTTATCGCACCTTTCGGGCTGCTTCGACGAACCTCACGGGGTTCAAATCCCCTTTTTGTTACAAGAAAAAAATCCGAAACACCCCTAAAGGAGTATTTCGGATTTTGGTGACCCATCGGGGATTCGAACCCCGGACACCTTGATTAAAAGTCAAGTGCTCTACCATCTGAGCTAATGGATCATACTACCTATTTAAGACAGCTTTAATATTATACCAATACAGGTAAAGGTTGTCAAGTGTAAATTTAAAAATTCGGGGTTTTTTAAAAAATACTTTTAAAAATCTTGGCATTTGTATATTTTCCACGCTACAGAAAATAATACATAGAAAGAAAGGAGCGTTTAAATTATGGCAATAAGTTTTAACGAAAGTCAGACAAAAATCAATTTAATGAGGGCGTTTGCAGGAGAAAGTCAGGCTCGAAACCGCTACTATTTCGCAGCAGAAGAGGCAAAATGCCAAAAGCTTGAAGCGGTAGAAAAAATCTTTATATTTACTGCCGAGCAGGAAATGGCTCACGCCGAAATTTTTTATAACCACCTAAAAGAATTTAACGGTGAAAACATTGAAATCGACGCTGCTTATCCTGTAAATAATACTAATTCTATTTTAGAGCTTCTAAAAAGTGCTGTACACAACGAAATGGAGGAATACTCCGACGCCTACAAGCACTTTGCCCAAACGGCTGAAAAAGAAGGTTTTGCACAAATTGCATTTTCTTTTTATAAGATTGCCGAAATCGAAAAAACACACGCCGAGCGTTTTCAGAAGGTTTATAATCTTCTAGAGAAGAAAGACGGCACCTTAGCCGAAAGCGGAGAATATTGGATGTGTCTTAACTGCGGTCATATCCACAAAGGTGACACTATCCCCGAAAACTGCCCTGTTTGCAGCCACAACAAAGGATATTTTATTAATCTTTCTGACAAGGTTGCACTTTTTTAATAAAAACTAAAGGTTGCCTCTAATCCCCAGAGGCAACCTTTTTTATTTTTCTAAATTAGCACTTTTCTGCTACTACAAAAATCTTTTCGGGAAGTTCCGATTCGTCACAAGAAATAGTAAAGATAAACTCTACATCCTCAATCTTATTAAGACGCTCTAAGAAAGCAGCAAGCTCATAATAGTCTCTGCTACCGATTCTAAGGGTTGCATCGCCGAAAATATGAGTAATATCGTGGTTACCTGCCTTGATACCTGCAAGCATACCAAAGTATTCGTCATATCCCGAAATTCCGTATGCGTCAGCATCAACAAGTCTTGCTTTGTGGCTTATTGAAAATGTTAAGGTATCGCCTTTCTCTATACAAACAACGTTACCAAGACTTACCTGAGCAGTAGCGTTGACCATATCTGCCAATTTTTTTGTTTTGCCTGAACCTTTTTTTCCAATGATGAGTTTAATCATTATTACCAACTCCTTTTTATATTCAACACTGCCAAAGACAGTATTTTACAACCTTAAACCGCAAGCGGTTTTTTG
>CAYXID010000014.1:0-32383 GCA_964465535.1 uncultured Ruminococcus sp. | reverse complement strand
TTGTGTTTATCAATTGGCGTACGGGAGAACCGGCAAAGAACAGTTCCTACGACACACATCTTTACAAGCTTTGTGACGAGGCGGGAATCAAACGATTTTGTATGCACGCTCTACGTCATACCTACGCCACAAGAGCGATCGAGGCAGGTATGCAACCGAAGGTGCTGCAAAAGCTACTCGGCCATGCCAGTATCAAAACAACGATGGACCGTTATGTTCACGTTACAACTGAGTCTATGGACCAGGCTATAAAGCAATTTGAAAATAATCAGGTTTTAGATGAATCTTAATATAATTCCATACGAAAATGGAGTAAAAATGGAGTAAAAATGGTGTAGAGAGCATACGCCACACTCCGAAAACCCTGATAAATAAAGGATTTTAAAGGAGATATAGAGAATTATGAAACTAGGTATGGTCGGTCTTCCGAATGTAGGTAAGTCTACTCTTTTTAATGCTATTACAAATGCAGGCGCGCAGTCTGCAAACTATCCCTTTTGTACCATTGAGCCAAATGTTGGTATGGTAAGCGTTCCTGACGAGCGTCTTGAAGCCTTGGCTCGAGTTTACGAGCCCGATAAATTTACCCCTGCGGTTATAGAATTTGTTGATATTGCAGGTCTTGTAAAGGGCGCCTCCAAGGGCGAGGGACTTGGAAACAAATTCCTCTCAAATATCCGCGAGGTTGATGCGGTAGTTCATGTTGTAAGATGCTTTGAGAGTGACGATATTATTCACGTTGAGGGCTCGGTTGACCCCGCAAGAGATATCGAAACTATTAATATCGAGCTTATTTTATCA
This sequence comes from uncultured Ruminococcus sp., assembly GCA_964465535.1. Classification (GTDB taxonomy): domain Bacteria; phylum Bacillota; class Clostridia; order Oscillospirales; family Acutalibacteraceae; genus UBA737. Next base: position 31,582 of record CAYXID010000014.1, on the reverse strand, counting down.
GATATGGAAATCGTTCAGCGCCGTCTTGACAGGGCGCAAAAGGCTATGAAGGGCGATAAAACCTTAGCTGCCGAAGTCGATTTCTTAAAGAGACTTTATGCTCATTTAGAGCAAGGACTTCCCGCTCGCTCTGTAGCTATTGACGACGATGCACAGATAGAAATTTTAGAAACCACCGCACTTTTATCCTACAAGCCCGTAATCTACGCTTGCAATATGAGCGAGGACGATTTTATGAGCGGCATTGAGGATAACGCGCATTATAAAACCGTAAAGGAAATAGCGGCAAGAGAAAATGCCGAAATTCTCCCTATATGCGCAGCACTTGAAGCCGAAATTTCAGGTCTTGACGACGACGAAAAACAGCTTTTCTTGGAAGAGCTTTCAATCGAGCGCTCAGGTCTTGACCGTATGATACAAAAATGCTATAGCCTTTTAGGTCTTATTTCATACCTTACTGCAGGAAAGCCCGAGGTTCGCGCTTGGACTATTACAAAGGGCACAAAGGCACCGGGGGCGGCAGGTAAAATCCATACCGACTTTGAGCGTGGCTTTATCAGAGCTGAGGTTATCTCCTTTGACGACTTTGTAGCCTGCGGCTCTAATATGGTAACGGCAAAAGAAAAAGGTCTTGTTCGAAGCGAGGGCAAGGAATATGTTATGAACGACGGCGATATCGTTCTCTTTAGATTTAATGTTTAATCTGCATAGCCGCTAATCATTTGAGAATACTATTCTCGGGTGATTTTTAAATGTGGGCAAAGCGAAATTTTATGATTTTTTCTATCGGTGCTATAGGGTACGGACTTATCGAGATTATATGGCGAGGACACACCCATTGGTCTATGCTTACTGCAGGCGGGGTCTCCTTTATGGGACTTTCGGCTATATCCGAGCGCTTTAAGAATTTAAAGTTGTTTTTTAAAGCGATAATAGGCGGCGCGCTTATAACGGCGATAGAATTTGTATACGGCATAATTTTTAATGTTTTTCTCCATAAAAATGTTTGGAATTACAGTAAAATGCCCCTTAATTTAGGCGGTCAGGTTTGTGCCCTTTATTCATTTTTCTGGGTAGCTTTAAGTTTTATATCACTGCCGTTTTTAAAGGTTCTTAATAAATTGATAAAAAGAAAAATCGGGTGATAAAGGTGAATTTTATCAGAAAAACCTGGGCAGAAATCTCTCTTTCTGCTCTAAAGCATAATATTGAGGTTTTCCGCGCGCTCTGTCCTAATTGCGACATAATGGCAGTAGTAAAGGCAAACGCTTACGGACACACTACCGACGCGGTTTGTTCTGTATTGGCAAAGGAAGAGAGCGGCGTTTCCTGCTTTGCCGTTTCAAACCTTAATGAAGCGATTGAGCTTAGACGCGAAAATGTTAAACTCCCGATTTTAATTTTGGGCTACACCCCCGTTGACGCAATACGCCTTTTATATGAAAACGATATCATTCAGACTGTTTTTTCTACAGAATATGCCTCCGCTTTAAATAATGCCGCTAAAGAAAAAGGCATTAAAATAAAGGTACATATAAAGCTTGATACAGGTATGGGCAGAATAGGCTTTGACTGCCGAAACGATAATCTTTGCGGTGTAAATGAGGCTCTTTTAGCTGCAAAAAGCGAAAATTTCGAAGTTTTGGGAATTTTCACCCATTTTGCAGACGCCGACAGAGATAAATCCTCTGACGACGGCTTTACCGATATGCAGCATAACCGCTTTATGAAAGCGATAGAAGCTTTTGAAAATGAGGGCTTTAGCGGTCTTACCGTTCACTGTGCAAATTCTGCCGCAACTTTATTTGATAACGATAAGCATCATAATATGGTAAGGGTCGGTATTTCCCTTTACGGTCTTACTCCAAACGCCTCTTTAACCCTCAGCGAAAAGCTTTTGCCCGTAATGTCCTTTAAAACGGTTGTTGCTCAGGTAAAGGAAATATCAGAGGGTGATACCGTTAGTTACGGCAGAACATATACTGCCGATAAAAAGCGCAAAATCGCAACCCTTGCTGTTGGCTATGCCGACGGATATCCCCGTCTGCTTTCAAATAAAGGTTATGTTCTTATAAACGGAAAGAGGGCTAATATTGTAGGCAGAGTTTGTATGGACCAAGTGTGTGTAGATGTAACCGATATTGAAAACTGCCGTATAGGTGATGAAGCGGTGCTTTTCGGCAAAGATTTACCCGTAGAAGTTTTAGCAGAGCTTTGCGGTACCATAAATTATGAAATAGTTTGCGGCATTTCGGCGAGAGTTCCGAGGGTTGTTATATCTGACTAAATTGCGGTCGCTCCCGAAATTTCGGGTGGCGACTGTAAATTTTTAAAAGTAAAGGAGTGCTTTTTATTTTGAAAAAATATATTCTGACTTTAGACGAGGGCACTACAAGTGCCCGAGCCATAATTTTCGATAAATCAGCAACTCCTGTAAGCACCACACAGTATGAATTTACCCAAATTTACCCCGAACCCTCTTTTGTTGAGCACGACCCGTTAGAGATTTATACAAAGCAGTATACCGCCCTTTGCGAAGCCGTTATTAAGGCAGAAATCAGTCCCAAAGAAATAGCCGCTATCGGTATTACAAACCAAAGGGAAACTACTGTTGTTTGGAATAAAATTACGGGCGAGCCTGTTTATAATGCGATAGTGTGGCAGTGCCGCAGAACAACAGAATTTTGCGAGGCTCTTAAAAAGTCAGGGTACGACCAATACATATCAAAAACAACAGGACTTAAAATCGATGCATATTTCAGTGCCACCAAAATACATTGGATTTTAAATAATGTTGAGGGAGCAAAGGAACAAGCCCTGAAAGGCGAGCTTTTATTCGGCACTATTGACACCTGGCTTTTATGGAAGCTATCAGGCGGCAAAATTCACGCTACCGATTATACAAATGCCGCTCGCACCATGCTTTTTGATATACATAAGCTTTGTTGGGATAAAAAGCTTTTAGAATTATTCAGTATACCCGAGAGTATGCTACCCGAAGTTTTCCCAAGCGGAAACAATTTTGGAAATGTTTCTATTTTAGGAGAAGAAATTCCCGTTTGCAGTATTGCGGGCGACCAACAGTCCGCCCTTTTCGGTCAAGGCTGTTTTAAAAGCGGCGAAATTAAAAACACCTACGGTACAGGCTGCTTTTTGCTTATGAATACGGGCGAAGAGGCGTTTTGTAGCAAAAACGGTCTTTTATCAACACTCGGCTGCACCCTTAGTGGAGAAAAGCCGCAGTATGCCCTTGAGGGTAGCGTGTTTGTAGGGGGAGCCGCAATTCAGTGGTTAAGAGATGAGCTCGGTCTTATAAAAACTGCCCCTGACAGTGAAAGATTTGCGACCGCGATTGAGGACAGCAAGGGGGTTTACATAGTCCCCGCCTTTGCAGGTCTTGGCGCACCCTATTGGGATATGAGGGCGAGAGGCACTATCTGCGGACTAACAAGAGGCAGCGGCAAAAAAGAAATCATAAGAGCCGCCCTTGAGGCAATCGCATATCAAAGCGCCGACCTTTTATCCGCTATGAAGGCTGATACAGGCATAGATTTAAAATCCTTAAAGGCAGACGGTGGCGCATCTAAAAACAGATTTTTAATGCAGTTTCAGGCAGATATTGCCGATATTGAGGTGGCCTGTCCTGCCTCCCCTGAGGCTACCGCTCTCGGAGCTGCCTTTTTAGCGGGTTTAACTATTGGATTTTGGAGAGACAGGGAAGAACTTAAAGAGCTTTTATCAGGCGGTGAAAGATATTTCTCGCAGATAGATGCTAAAAAACGAGAAGGTCTTGTTTCGGGTTGGCACAAAGCGGTAAAAGCCGCACAGATTTTTAACAGTCAGGAGTAATTATGGGTATTACAGTAACAGACTTTTCGGTTAAAAGCACCGATAATTTACACACCCTTAAAGGAAAGGTTTATATCCCTGAGGGCAAACCACTAGGTCACTTTCAAATTGTTCACGGTATGACCGAATATATCGGCAGATACGATGAATTTATGCGAAAAATCGCAGAAAACGGATATATCTGCTTTGGATTTGATAATTTAGGTCACGGTAATACTGCTGAAGATGACGCGGAACTCGGTTTTATAGCCGAGCGCGGCGGTGACACTATTTTAGTATATGATGTTATCGAATTTTACAGAGCCGTAAAGCATAAATATCCGGCGCCGCGTTATATTTTAATGGGACACAGTATGGGCTCATTTATTGCACGGCTTACGGCAGAAAAGTTCAGTCATTTGGTTGATGCCCTTATAATCTGCGGCACGGCGGGTAAAAATCCTTTTGCAAACATAGGACTTTGTCTATGTAATATTATTGCAAAAATCAAGGGTGATACCCACCGCTCAAACCTTTTGCAAAAAATTGCTTTCGGGTCATATAACAACCGCTTTGAAAAGTTATCAGAATACGATTGGCTTACTACCGACAGAAGCATTATAGAAAAATACGAGCAGGATAAATTTTGCAATTTTAAATTTACAGTATCAGCGATGGCAGACCTTATGCGCCTTATCAAAAACTGCAACGCTGATAAATGGTATGAGGGTATGGCAAAAGAAAAACCCGACTTGCCGATACTTTTAATTTCAGGTAAACTAGACCCCGTAGGAAACTTCGGACGAGGAGTTAGAAGCGTTTATAAAAAACTTCGCTCACACGGTCAAAAAGACACAAATATTTTCCTATATGAAAACTGCCGACACGAAATTTTAAACGATACCTGCCGAGAAGAAGTGCTTGATGATATTTTAGATTTTATAACCAATTAAACACATCGAAACTCGTCTATATATAGTTTGCTTTGGTTTTCGTAGGGGCAATTCACGAATTGCCCGAAAATTTGCGGTTGATTCGTGAATCAACCCTACACAAACCCAATTAATACAAATCGTAGGGGCGATTCACGAATCGCCCGTTTGTTTTTTTACAACATAAAACTTCGCATTCTAGGTAACAGATTCATCCGTTCCGTTTATCGCGGGAGGCATAAACGCCTTACCTACACAAACCTTTGTTACACATTAAAAAGACCCCAAAACCTTTTGGTTTTGGGGTCCGTTTTTTATACAATTCTTCGTAGCGCTTTAATTATCGGATAAATAAGTATTCCACAAAGGAAGTTACTTACTCCGTGTATTAAATCAAAGGGTATTCCGTTTATAATCCAAAGAAGCGTCCCCTTAAAATCAAGCCCGAAAAAAAGAGCCTGAACGGGTGAGCATAAAACTCCGTACAAAAATCCGTGAAGAGACGCTACTATCATATACACTATCGGTGCTATTTTGGGTGACATATTCTTAGGCAAAAGCATAACTACCGCCCAAAGCACAGTCCATACATAAAGATGCATTACCCAAAAGGTAGCAAACCCTGAAATTATACCTAAAATGAAAACATATATGTATATTATCCAAAGCGCCCGTCTTCGAAACAAAACAGTAAATGCCACCGTAAATGTACCGAGCAGATGAATATTAGGAAGAAATTCCATTAACAGCTTTGAAGCATACATTAAAGCGCCAAGCATTCCAAAGAGCGCTATTTCCTTAACCTTTATTTTCATCCCTCTGCCTTAAATGCGTAGGTCTTTCCCGCTTCGATTTTGGTTGTATCGGCGCCCTCCATTGCATAGCTGCCGTCTACATAAAATGCCCAATATTTACCCGTTTCTTCATACTTTATGGTTTTGCCGTTTACTGTGTTGTAAAGTCCGTTATCGGATTCCCCTAGTATTCCGACTTCAACAAGTGCCTCGCCGACAGTGGTTTTATCGGTCTTAACGGTAAATTTGGCCTGTTTTCCATCGAGGTCTGTTACCTCTACAAAAATTGTTGTGGCACCCTTTCCGAGTTCGGTTTGCACCACTTGTCCCGAAGATATTTCGGAACCGTTTTTCTTATCATCACATCCACAAACGAGTGTTGCCATAGCCGCAATAAGCAAAACCGCTAGGAGTAATGACAAAATCTTTTTAAAGCTTGTCATTTTCATAAGTTTTTCTCCTTTAAATTTTTTAAGTCCTGTTTCGTTGGCGCTCGCAACTTTTCAATTTAGACTTTATATTGTAAAAAATATTCCGACTGCGGCACCGCCTTTTCTCGCCTTCTCGAAAAAATCAATGGCTTGTCCCTAATTTGCGGCATTAGGTAGAGAAAAAGCCCCTTTTGTGCCTCACGGCGACGGGCTCGTGCGGGATTTTCACCCGACTTCCTTTTTACACGAAAAAAGTTTAACATAAAAGCCTACTTTTTTCAAGTAGGCTTTAGCTCGAAGTTTTTATTTGTTTGTAACAGAGTGGTGGCAGGGAGGAACATCGGGGGTAAGGGGCAAGAAAATATATCCCTTTTGCTTTGCCCTGACTATTATTTCGGGGAGTGCCGCAGCAGTGGTAGTCTTTGAAGAGCTATCGTGCATAAGCACTACATTGTTGCGCTTTTTAACAAGGGTATTAATTGTTGCGTTTATTATGGTTTTGGTCTTAACGGTTGTACCTGTGGCATCGTTGCTTGAAACATTCCAATCGTGATAGATAAAGCCTTCCTTTTCAACCCGCTTTACAAGTCTGCCCATAATTCCTTTGCTATAATTTTTACTTATGCTGTTAGAACTTCCGCCGGGGAAACGGATAAGGGTTGCCTCATATCCAAAATCAGCTTTGAGCTTATCGCGAAGTCGGTAAATATTATTCATAAAGGCATCGTCCGACTTATAAATTTTCGCATAATCGTGGGAATAACCGTGAATACCTATTGTGTGCCCCTCGTTTATCATTCTCTGAATAAGCGGCTTTTTATCGTCGGCATAATTGCAGATAAAAAAGGTTGCCTTAATATCATTTTCCTTTAAAACATCAAGCACCTTTGGGGTAACATTCGAGGACGGACCGTCATCAAATGTTAAGAAAACGCGGTTTTTATTAGAGGGATTATAATTAAATACAATTACCTTTCGAGTTACAGTTGCCGTGTTCCCATTTTTATCTGTTGCCGAATATTTTAAATAATATGTACCCTCTGCATTTGTGTTTACATTGCCCGACTTTGAGATTTTTTGAGTAATATTTCCGTCTACATCGTCGGAGGCCTTAGCTCCCTTATCGGTATATTTGCCGCCAAGCTCAATGTAAACATATTCCTGTCCGTTTAAGGTAAGCACAGGCTTTATCTTATCCTGAACTATAAGAGTTCTCGTTTTAACCGCTTCGTTTCCGCTTTTATCGGTTACGGTATAGGTTATTTCGTATGTGTCTTTGGAAACTTTTGTCTGTTTTGTTTTAACCGATTTTGTTAAATCGCCGTCGTAAGTGTCGGTAGCCTTAAAGCCCGGCTCCTTATAAAACTTTAAGAGCGAAACTGTAATTTCTGATTTTCCGTTAAGGGTGAGCTTCGGCGGTGTTTTATCAACAACCTTTACCGTTCGCGTTTGACTATAAACCTCACCTTTATGCTCATAGGAATAAACAATCCTATATTCGCCGACTTTTTTAGTGTCAACATCGCTTTTGCAGACAACCTTATCTGCGATATCTTCTTTGCCTATAGTCGCCTTTATTCCCGCATCCTCATATTCGGTAAAAACTTCAAGCTCAACTCGGCTTTTACCTATCAAAGAAAGAGAGGGCTTATCGCTTTTGAACGCACCGAGAAAAGCGGCAACAGTTATTCCTACTGCTACTATAACCGCTACTGCTATCGCAAGACTTATTATAATAATTTTTTTGCGTTTTTCAGGTCTTACTTCAACGATGCTCATAACTTTTCCTCTCTACAGTTTTTTGTTGTACATTTACTCTATCACGAAACTGTTAATTTCGCAAGAGATTTTATCGAAAAAAATCTTTTTTCCAAAATTTAATTTTCTTTTTGGAAAAATCAGTCTTTTTCTTGACTTGAATTAACTAACTATAATATAATATCCAAGAGAGGTGACAGACTTGCTTAAAAGATTTATAAGCTATTATAAGCCGCATAAAAAGATGTTTGTACTTGATATGCTCGCTTCGTTTTTAATATCGGTTGTGGGAATGTTTTATCCTGTTATAACAAGGGTTATGTTAAACGATTTTATCCCTAATAAAAATTACCGATTTATTGTAATTTCGGGTATTTCTCTTTTGTTTATATATGTAATCCGTATGCTACTCCAATTTTTCGTACAGTATTACGGCCATATCATAGGCGTAAAAATGCAAGCACAGATGCGAAGCGATATGTTTAAAAAGCTTCAAAGTCTGCCTTATACCTATTATGATAATAACGAAACGGGAAAAATAATGTCCCGTATGACAAACGACCTTATGGACATCTCCGAGCTTGCCCACCACGGCCCCGAAAATGTTTTCATTTGTTCGGTAATGATTTTTTTCTCATTCTTTTATCTTTTATCCATAGATAAAATTTTAACCTTGATAGTTTTTGCCTGTGTGCCAATACTTATTACAGTTTCGATAATACTGCGACGCCGAATGCGAGAGGCTTTTATGGAAAGCCGAAAGAGTATTGCGGTTATTAATGCCGCCCTTGAAAGCAGTATTTCAGGAATTAGAGTTACAAAGGCTTTTACTAATACAAATACCGAAACCGAAAAGTTTGAACGGGGCAACTCGCTTTTTGTTGAGGCTCGAAGAAAAGCCTATAAGGTTATGGCGCGTTTTCACTCTTCAACCGCCTTTGTAACCGATATTTTCAATGTTGTGGTTTTAATAGCGGGGGGACTTTTCCTGTATGCCGGCAGAATTAACTTCGGCGATTATTCAACCTTTATTGTATCAATAAATCTGTTTATTCATCCTATTATGACCCTTATTGGATTTGTTGAACAGTATCAAAACGGCGTTACGGGCTTTGAGCGTTTCCTTGAAATTTTAGACGAAGCCCCCGAAACCGACCGCGAAAGCGCTAAACCCATAGAAAAAGTCAGCGGCAATATAGAGCTTTCAAATGTTGAGTTTTCTTATAACGATTCTAAAGAAATCATACAAAATTTCTCGCTCAGTATTAAAAAGGGACAAAAGATTGCCCTTGTGGGTCCATCGGGCGGCGGAAAAACAACTATTTGCCATCTGCTGCCCCGTTTTTATGAATACGAATCGGGCAAAATCGCCATTGACGGAGTTGATATCAAGGACATAACTTTAGAGTCTCTTCGTCAAAACATCGGTATCGTTCAGCAGGACGTTTTCCTTTTTGACGGAACAATCGGCGAAAACATTTTATACGGCAAGCCTGACGCTACTTATGAAGAAATGGTATTAGCCGCAAAGCGAGCCAACATTGACGAATATGTAAACACCCTAGAAAAAGGCTACGATACACCTATAGGTGAGCGTGGCGTTAAGCTCTCGGGCGGACAAAAACAGCGCCTCTCAATAGCGAGAGTTTTCCTTAAAAACCCCGCAATTTTAATTCTTGATGAAGCGACAAGCGCCCTTGATAATACCACCGAAATTTTAATTCAAAATGCCCTTGATGAGCTATGTCGGGGCAGAACAACTCTAGTTGTAGCACACCGACTTTCAACCGTTAGAAATGCCGACCGTATCGCTGTTATAAGCGGCGGCACGATTATAGAAGAGGGCACTCACGACGAGCTAATGGAGCAAAATGGCGAATACGCAACCCTTTACCGCCTACAGCTAAGACAAGACTAAAAAAGACGGCATTACCCGTCTTTTTTATGTTGTAGGGGCAATTCACGAATTGCCCGAAAAACGCGGTTGATTCGTGATTCAACCCTACATAAAAGCAGCAACAAAAAAGGCTATCTCTTTTTGAGATAGCCTTTTTTGCTTTATTTAGATAACATTTCGAGCAATATTTTGTTGATAACTGCGGGGTCGCCTGTTCCGCGAAGCTCTCGCATTACTCCACCGAAAAGCGCCTGAATGGCTTTTGTCTTTCCGTTCTTGTAATCCTCTACTGCCTGCGGATTTGCTTCAACAATTCTCTTGCAAACCTCTTCAAGCGCTGCGCTGTCGTTCTGCGAGAAAAGGTTGTTTTCCTCAGCGTATGCTTTGGGGTCTACACCGTCGCTGATAACCGCCACCAAAACATTTCTTCCGGCTTTTCTTGTAAGCTCGTTATCACTAACTTTACTTATAATATAGAATAGCGTTTCGGGTGCGATATCAAGTTCCTTTGCAACCTTGCCGTTTCTTCTTAAAATTCCTACACAGTCGGTAATTATCCAACTTGATGCGGTTTTAGCGTCGGCGCCGAGGGCTATTACGCTATCAAGAAGCTGACTTAAAACAGGCTCTGTCACAATTTGTGCCGCTTCCTTTTCGGGAATTCCGAGAGACACATACTTTGCTGCCTGCTCAGAGGTTGTAGCCGGCATATCTGCCTTAATTTTCTCTAGCCATTCGTCACTGATTACAACAGGCATTATATTCGGGTCGGGGAAATAGCGGTAATCTGCCGCCGTTTCCTTGTTTCTCATTGAGAAGGTGCGCTTTTTAACATCGTCCCAACGGCGAGTTTCCTGAACGAGTTCCTCTGTAAATCTTTCGAGGGCATCTATATGACGAATTGCCTCTTTGTTTATTGCCTCTTCGATAGAGGTTAGCGAGCTCATATTTTTAATTTCGGTACGAACACCGAGCTCGTCTGTTCCCTCAGGGCGAACCGAGATGTTTATATCGCATCTCATAGCGCCCTCTTCGCATTCCGAAATTCCTGCGAACTGAAGCTTTGATTTTAAGGTTTTAAGATATGTTATAACCTCTTCAGCACTTCGAAAATCGGGCTTTGTAACAATTTCGATAAGCGGCACGCTTGTTCTGTTGTAGTCAACAAGAGAAGAATCGTTTGTGTGAACGAGCTTTCCTGCGTCCTCTTCAACGTGAATTTGCTTAATGCCAACGGTTCTTACTCCCTGACTTGTTTCTACCTCAACCGCACCCTCAACACAGATAGGATGGAACCACTGTGTTGTCTGATAAGCGGCAGGAAGGTCAGGATAATAATAACTCTTTTTATCAAAGGTTGTATACTTGTTTATTTTGCAGTTGAGCATAAGTCCCGCTTTAACAGCAAGCTCAATAGCCTTTTTGTTTACAACGGGAAGCATACCGGGCATTCCGCAGCAGGCAGGACATACGCAATCGTTAGGCTCGTCGGCACTAGAGTGGCCGCCGCAGGAACAAAAGAGTTTAGACTCTGTTGAAAGCTCTACGTGGGTTTCAAGACCGATTACTACTTCATAACCCATAATTACTTATCCTCCTCTACTGATTTTGCAAGACTTAAAAGGGTGTTTTCCTTAAATGAGTCTGCCATTAACTGAACACCGCTTGTAACAAGAGCGGGGGCGCCTGTAAGATTTGCAAGGGCGGTAAATACCGACTCCTCAAACACCTTGCTGAAAGCATCCTTTAAATCATATTCGCTATAATTTACTTGACTCGCCACAGGCAGTAAAACTGCATCAAACTTTTCGAAAAGCTTGCTTAATTCCTCTGCTATAATGCGGCGAACCCTCATTGCCTTATCGTAGCAGTTTTCGTATCTGCCTTTAGATAAAACATCCGAGCCGTAAAGAATTGTAGCTTTTGTAAGGAAGCCGAAGCCCTCTGTTCTTGAGTTTACATAAAGCTCGTCAATATTTCTGTATTTTTCTGCGCGGTGACCGTACTTTACACCGTCGAAACGGGAAACATTGTTACAGGTTTCTGCCGATAAAAGTATCTGCCAAACGGTTTTTGCCTCTAAAACGAGGGGCAAGGATATCTTTTCTACGCTAACACCCTTTGCTTCAAGCTTTTTGATATAGCTATCAATTTTAGCTTTTACTTCACTTGATACTGCATCGTAAAGCTCGGCAATAAGGCATACCTTTTTACCGCTAACCTCTTCGTTTGTAGAATAGGTATAGCTTTCTGACTTGTCGCTAGTGCCGTCCTTTGCGTCGTGACCTGCTATAACAGACATGACTTCCGCTATTTTTTCGACATTTTTTGCAGTAACGCCGATTTGCTCACCTGAAGACGCCGCCGCGATAACGCCGTAGCGAGATACTGTACTGTATGTGGGCTTAAGGAAAGCAACATCCGATGCGGCAGCGGCTCTTCTTGGGTATCCGTTTACATCAACACTTAGTGCTGCCTCTACTGTGCCGTCTGCAACTAAAGATGCCGCCGCGCCCTTTAAATGTCCGTTTTCTGTAACTGCACCGTAATAAGAGGTTTCGCCTAAAAGGTCAAGACCAAATTCGCCGACATTTGTTTTGCCGCTAATGGTATATCCTGCCTTTTCAAGGCGGGTTACTGCCTCTGCACTGAAAAGAGGCTTAAAGCCGTCTAAAATATGAGAGCCGGCAGTAGATAGAACGCCTTCAACGAGAATGTTATCGTCAACCGCGATTTTGCCCGATTTATTGAGTTTTGTAATAAATTTCACTGCCAACACCTCACTTTACTACCTTTGGAACAATCCAACTGTCTTCACTTGCCTGCGGTGCACCCTCTAAAAGCTTTTCTCTTGAGAAGGGCTGCACTCGCTTATCTTCTCTTATCACATTTACTGTGGGAGCAACATAAATCATAGGCTCGGTAGCCTCTGTGTCTATTGCGCCTAATTTTTCTTCAAAGGCTTTCATATCCTCGAAAAGTTTGAGCATTGTGCCCTCTTCGTTATCCGAAAGCTTTAATTCGTTAACACTCTCAAGTGCCTTTAGCTTTTCTTCCTTTGTTAATACCTTTTTCTCGCTCTTTTTAGCAGAACCTACGCCGCCGACTGTAGCGCCGCCGCCCGAAAATCCTGTTTCTGAGCCTCTTATAGATACATTAGCTTCAAATAACTGCATCTCGCTAACAGTACTCGGAGCGCCAAGCATTTGGTCTTGCGCCTGACCGTCAAGCGGGAATACGATTACATCTCGGATTGTTTCGGTGTCCTCTAAAAGCATTATCATTCTGTCAACACCGGGAGCCATACCTGCGTGTGGCGGTGCACCAAATTGGAAGGCTTCATAAAGAGCGCTAAATCTTGCAGCAAGCTCTTCTTCGCTATAGCCTGCAATCTCAAATGCCTTTTTCATAATCTCAACATCGTGGTTACGAACAGCACCTGAAGCTAGCTCAATACCGTTACAAACAAGGTCGTACTGATAAGCTAAAACTTCTGTGGGGTCCTTTGAAAGAAGCGCATCAAGGCCACCCTGCGGCATTGAGAAGGGGTTATGGGTAAATATAATCTTTCCGCTTGTTTCGTCATACTCATACATCGGGAAATCAACGATAAAGCAGAATTCAAATCTATTCTTATTAATAAGACCGAGTTCGTCACCGAGCCATGCACGGATAGCGCCCGCATTTTTAGCGGCGGTTTCCTCTGCGATATCACAGATAAAGAAGATTGTCTCGCCCTCTTTAAGACCTGTTAACTCAATAATCTCTCTCTTTTGCTCGTCGGTTAATTTCTTTACAATCGGGTCGTCCTTAAATTCTGCGGTTTTCTCGTTTAAGAGGGTAATGTGGGCAAGACCCTGCATACCTACGCTCTTAGTTGCATAATTTAAGGATTTATCGAAGAACCATCTCTCGTTTTTACAGGGGGCTACTATTGCTCTTACAACCTTGCCCTTGAAAACGGGGAAGTTAACGGTTTTAAAGAATTCGGTTAAATCGCAAATCTCTAAGGGGTTTCTAAGGTCGGGCTTATCAGAGCCGTATTTGAGCATTGACTCTGCAAAAGAAATATGTCTAAAAGGTGTCTCGTCAAGCGGCTCGTGATGACCTATAAACTTTTCGAAAATTGAACGGATAACCCTCTCGCAAACGCCGAGAACTTCTTCCTGTGTTGCAAAAGCCATCTCAAAGTCAAGCTGATAGAATTCACCGGGTGAGCGGTCGGCTCTCGCGTCCTCGTCTCTAAAACAGGGCGCAATTTGGAAGTATCTGTCAAATCCCGATACCATAAGCAGCTGCTTAAACTGCTGCGGTGCCTGAGGTAATGCATAAAACTTTCCCGGGTGCTTTCGGCTAGGTACCAAGAAGTCTCTAGCGCCCTCAGGGGAAGATGCAGTTAAAATCGGGGTTTGAATTTCCAAAAAGCCCTCGTTTTCCATAAGCTCGCGCATATACTTTATAATCTGTGAACGCTTATAGATACTCGATGCTACCTTCGGGTTTCTAAGGTCTAAGAATCTGTGCTTTAAGCGGAGTTGCTCCTTGCTGTCCTTAGAATCGAAAATTTCAAAGGGTAAATCCTTAATACATTTTCCAAGAATTTTATAACTGTTTACGATAAGCTCAACCTCACCCGTTGCAATCTTTTCGTTTACAGTCTCAATATCACGAAGCGAAACAGTACCCTTTACAGAAACAACTGTTTCTATTTTATTGGAATCTAACTCCTCAATCATTTTAGGGTCGTGAATAACAAGCTGAGTAATGCCTGTGTAATCTCTAAGGTCGATAAACAGCACGCCGCCATGGTCGCGCTTAGAATGTATCCAACCCGCAAGTTCAACTTCGGCGCCTACATCGCTCTTTCTGATATCATTACAATAATGAGTTCTGTACATATTCTTCCTCCTATTATAAAATTCTTTACAAAAAAATCCCGGAAATTCAATAAAGAATTTCCGGGACGAGTAAATAAAATTAACCCGCGGTGCCACCCGTATTGATGTGACTCTCACATCCACTTGAAGCCCATATCAGATTGTAGCAAAAAATTTTTGCATAAAGTGTTCCCTGTCTTACTACTTATTCAAATGCACTTTCAGCCCACGATGCATACTCTCTAATGAACTTTCCACAAAAGACAGAATCTTTACGCGTATAAGTTTATCACACTCTTTTTAATTTGTCAACACATCTTATTATGCCAAATTTTGTTCTCTTTTTACTTTATTCTAAAAATTTACAAATTGTGAAAGCTTTAATAATGCTTTTCGTGATTTATGTTTTGGTTTAGCATAAAATCAACTAAAGTTTCTCTCTCTTTGCCGAGAGCCGTACCTACAAGCGCTTTTACATAAACCATCTCAGAGGTCATACCCCAAACAGATATAGCGCCTTTTTTTACCGCTAGCGCCGTTGTTTCATAGCAGGACTTATTTTCATTTTCCTTATAATTGCAAGGCTCAATAAAAAGCGGAATTTCGGGGGCTTTTCCCGTTTTTTCATCTCTAAAACATTTTGATAGAGCAAAAACCGAAAATTTAGAGGATTCTTCCTCTGCGCAAAGGGTCTGTGAATGATATGTTCCGTGAACTACCGCTTTTATTTTGTCCATATTAAAAACCGAATAATCGAGCGCTACATAAGGGGTTATTTTTAAAACGCAGGGGAAAAGTTCGCCTATCTTTTCTAAAAGATTGCTGTTTGTTTCAAATTTTACTCCCAAAACGCCGTCAGAACCATCGGTTTCTAACACTTTCGCATCTAAACTGTAAAAATCGTTTGAAAGGGGGGCGCATTGTGTTAGGTGTGCGCCTAAATGAAGATACATTTTACCGTCAGAATTTTTATATGGCACATAAACATTAGGTACTATACCGTTCATTATAAACTCTACCGCTACTCTGAAATTTTCGTTTCCGTTAGCGGTATCACTCTCTAGTGATTCCTGACTTGACACTAAAAAAACAGGCACTTTTATTCCTGCTAAAAGCAAAGATAAAAGGGAAGAAGTGTAGGCTAGTGTATCGGTTCCGTGTAGAATAATTACCCCTTTATATTCCGATAAATCATATCCTTTAAGGGCAGAAATGAGGGTGTTCCACTTATCGAGCGTCATATTCTCGCTCAAAGTATCAATCGGCATACGGTTTTCAAATTCTACACCGCGATATTTACTGTCCGTTTTTCTGAATTTTTCTACAATCAGACTTTTTGCCTTTTCAATATCGGTGCTTTTTTCACCCTTTTCGTCCGAAAAAGAGCAAATTGTACCGCCTGTAAGCACCAAAAGAATAGTATCCTTATCCATAACATACCTCCCGAATTATTTTGTTCTGTCTATCTTCCCTTATACTCCTGCAAAAGTATCTCTGCCATTTCTTCGGGAGACTCCTCGCAACCATTCGCAAGCCACATTTTAATTATTGCATTAAGTCCGTTTCTGAAAAATTCTATGTGGTATTTAATATTTTTGTTGCCAAGCTCAAGCTCTGCCCGCTTTACATCATAAACCGATACCTGATGCGCACTGTCATAGCATAATTTAAAATATGTTTTATAAAATATCTGATTTTCCTTTATATGCTTAAACATTCTAAGAGCACCCGTGTGCTCGGTATAGTAATCGTAATCGGCAAATTCCTCTGAAAAGTCCTTTTCGAGCCTTTCCTTTACCCTTTCTGCAAGGTCATAAATATCTATATAATTCGCATAAAATGTACTGCGGTTAAGCCCTGTTATTTTGCAAATATCGGATACCGTTATCTCCTTAATTTCTCTGCTTTGTAACAGCTCTACAAAGGCTCTTTCTGTTTTTTCCTGCGACTCTCTTCTGCGTTTATTGTTCTTTGTATTCATATTTTTCTCCATTATTCCAACACTTGTTGCAAATTTGATGATTGTTTTTTCTTTCTTCACGAATTATACTATAACTGCAATAAAAACACAAGTGTTGGTTTATTGAAAGGAGAAAAAATTATGAAAAAAAGCAGTTTTGTAGCCCTTATTCTAGGAACAGTAAGCGGAGTTTTGTTCTCGCTCGGTATGTGTATGGCGCTTCTTCCCGAATGGAACGCCTTTAGAGAGGGTGTTGTTTTCGGCGCAGTAGGTTTAGTGCTCGGCATCATTACATTTTTTGTATGGTGTAAAATGGAGAATAAAAAGCTCCCCAAAATGAACAGCAAAAATATTTTTATCACAGTTTTTGGTATTGTTGCCGTTTTAATTTTCGGCGTTGGACTTTGTATGTGTCTTGTTTTAAACAAAATCGTTTGGGGCACCCTTGTAGGTCTTCTCGGTCTTATTTTATTGCTTTCCCTTATCCCTATGATAAAGGGCATTAAATAATTAAATGAATGTTTTAAAGGTTGCAAAAAGTCCCCATTTAAGCCTTGTAATTAACTTTTTGTATGCGCTTTTTAACTGCGTTATCGGGTTTAGCTCTTTTTCGTGGTGGTTCGTAACCCTTGGAGCTTATTACTTCGTTTTGGCGGTTGCCCGATTTTCTGTTCTCGAAGTGAAGAGACGGTCGGGGGGAGACGCCGAAATTGAGCTTTTCGCAAAGCGCATTACGGGAATTTTGTTTATAGTTTTGTCTTTCTGCCTTATCGGGATAGTAATTCTCTCGGCGGTTAAAGAGAGAGGCACCGAATTTCACGAAATCGTTATGATTACAATCGCTACCTATTCCTTTACAAAAATAACAATGGCTATAATCGGACTGTCAAAATCTCGAAAATCCGCCTCGCCCGTAACAAAAACTCTGCGAAACATATCCCTTGCAGATGCCTTTGTTTCAATCTATTCTATGCAACGCTCAATGCTTGTATCTTTCCCGGGTATGAGGGCATCAAATATTCGTCTTTTTAATATTTTAACAGGCACAGCAGTATGGATACTTATATTATTACTTGGAATAAATCTAATTGGAGGGAGGAGGGTAAATATGGCAAAATCTAAAATTGTTAAGGCAAACGAAAAAATCGCCCAAACTGTAGTTGAAGGCTACAAAAAAATCGAGAAGGGCGTTGTTGACGGCTACACCAAAATTGAAGATAAATTTGTAGACGCATATCTTACAAAGGACGGCGAAAGCGTTGAAGAAGCAAAAGCCAGACTTAAAAATAAAGATAAATAAAACACTAAAACGCAGGTTAAAAAAGACCTGCGTTTTTTCTTTAGTTTAAAAAGAGCAAAAAATTTTTATATGAATTTTTTGAAAATTTGTGTTATTATTAGTATGTAGCAAGGCTACCAAGAGAGTGCCTTTCAGCCGAGATTTAATGGCGGCAGCCGTAAATTTCAACCGTAAAGTTTGCGCTCGAACACCTCTCTGTATCATAGGTCAAGCATTTCTGCCGTAATGTGTTGCACCGAAAAGAAGGTGTTTTTGTGAAGCGTGTTAAGGCTGATATTTCTGAAATTTAACTAAAAATACGCCGTCTCATTTCGAGCGGTAATATTATACAGACGGAGGAAATTTATGACCACTCTCGACACAATTAAAAATAAAATCAAAGAACTCTATTCCGCCAACCCTAACATTCACTTAAGCATTAGCTCATCTATGCCTAGAATATCTTTGGAAAATGAGCCTGTTGTAATAAAAGGGGTTTATCCTCATATGTTTCAAATCGTGGAATATAGTTCGGGACACGAAAGATGCCACACCCTGCCATATACTGCCGTTCTTACAAGGCATATACAGATTGCAGAGCTTGAAGATATTTAATTTTGTTATGGCAAATGAATGATTTTTTTCTTTTTCTTAACGGCATAATCGAAAGCGGACTTTGTTCCGCTTTTTCGTTTTTTCGGCAGATTTTCTTCACAGTAGTAAAAGACACAAAATTCGCTTTTTTCAATCATTTCGCAGTTTCGCTTTATGTATACCGCTCTGCCTGCACCCTCTGCAGCTTTCGAATAATAGGTGTCCTCATAACTTTTAAGCAAATATTTTCTGTAATCATCGTTTATAATCGGATATTCCGCCCTCACATAAACTCTTTTTATGTGAGGGTGTTTTTCTTTGATTTTGGTCACAACTTCAAGGCACAAACTATTAAATCGGCTCTTGCTACCAAAAAGAAAGGTATCAACCTTTTCTTGCAAAATAAGCTTTTCAACAATAGAATATACCTTTTGCTCTAACTCTTCGCTCTCTTTCATCTCTCTATGACCGATAAAGCAACAAGTTTTATCCATATAACCACACTCCCAACAAAATTCTTTAATCATTATACAATATACTTGAATTAAAGTAAACGATTATCTAATTTTGTTAAGTTATAATTCTTTGTTTTCAAAGGTACAATAATGTTGTACTAAGGAGGCGGAGAAATGAAAACAGAATTTCCTGAGCGTTATATCACTTTAGGTCTTAAAATTGCTTATTACAGAAAGAAAGCAGGATATACTCAAGAAACCTTTGCTGAACTTATCGACAAAAGTGTAAATTTTGTCGGTCAGGTTGAGGGCACAGGTATGATTAGGGGTGTTTCTCTTGAAACTCTTTTCAAAATGGCACAGGTGTTAAACATTGCCCCGTCAAAACTTTTAGAAGAGGATTAAAAATAATTGCCCGAAAAACGCGGTTGATTCGTGAATCAACCCTACAAACCAATACAAATTATTTTCTATCGTAGGGGCGATTCACGAATCGCCCGAAAACAAATTAAATTCAAACGGAATAATTGTTGATGATTATATTAAAAAATTAAATGTTCGTTTTGGTTTAAATATTGATAAATATGTAATAATGCCTAATCACATTCATTTAATTGCAATTGTCGGTGAACGGGCGATTCGTGAATCGCCCCTACGAAAACGCGCGTTAATTTCAAAGGCAATGGGATATTTAAAGATGAACGCTTCAAGAGACATTCATAAAAACGGGTTTACGGATACAATATGGCAACGCTCCTTCCACGACCATATAATCCGAGGCGAAAGGGATTATTTAAAAATTTGGAATTACATTGATACCAACCCTCAAAAATGGACTGAGGATATATTTTAT
This sequence comes from uncultured Ruminococcus sp., assembly GCA_964465535.1. Classification (GTDB taxonomy): domain Bacteria; phylum Bacillota; class Clostridia; order Oscillospirales; family Acutalibacteraceae; genus UBA737. The sequence continues at coordinate 11,924 of CAYXID010000014.1, read as the reverse complement.
GTAGAATAAGAAAAGGGGCTGTCTCACTAAAGGCAATTTGCACAATCTGTGCCTCCCTCTGACGAGGGAGGTGGCACGGCGTAGCCGTGACGGAGGGAGAGAAGATATGAAAATTCTGCAAAAATGCAGTTTTTTCTCTCCCTCAGTCTCGTTTCACTCGACAGCTCCTGACGGGAGCCCGTACCCTCTGTCACTTCGTGACATCTCCCTACACTGTAGGGAGTCACCCTCGTCAGAGGGAGCCAACGGTGATATCTATACCGTTAATTTGTGCATTTTAACCTTGGTGAGACAGCTCCTTTTTTAATATCTTTTTTAAATTTTTATACCTTACTCATTGCAACTTTTTTCGGGCGATTCGTGAATCGCCCCTACACAAAATCAATTAATTAGCATCATAATGCGAGGTTTTCCCTATATTCTCTTTCCATCTGCTTATATTCGGCGGTTTTCCACCTGCCTGTAATCAGCAATACAACCGCGAAAATTACTTCGGTTATATAGGCTCCGCTAAGGGCTATATGTACCCCGTAAATTTTTATATCATAAGGTAAAACATTAAAGAGGATATATGCGTAAATTACATACGCCACGGCATAAATAAAGGTTGAAATAAACATAAATTTTCCTGAACCTGTGGCTCTGAAAATTCCGTGGAAGAGGTTATTGAAAACATTAAATATTATAAGCGGGAACAAATACAGTATTGTGTTTGTGCTCACATAAAAGCTCTCGGCATCTTTTACGGGGTCTAAGAAAAGGGAGGTAAAGGGTTGCGCGAAAATCATAAACAGTCCCAAAGTCACGCCGAAAAAGGCAAGACCCTGTGCAATACCAATCTTGGTACCCTCTTTGATTTTATCAAGGCGTCTTGCTCCCATTGCCTGTGCAACGAGGTTTGTATTAGCCTTACTCGAGCTCTGATAAACGGCAAGAATAATTGAGTACGCTTTACCCGCAATCGAATAACCCGAAAGGGCGGCGGTAGAGCATTTATTAACAAGGGGAGATACTAGCGCTGTACAAGAGGTCATTGCCATTTGCTGAAACATAGAGGGAGCGCCGTAGCCAAAGGACGCCTTAATATCGCCCATATTGAAGAGAATACCCTTTGCCCTTATTCCCATACCTTTGAACATTCGTATAAAGATAACAAACTCGAATGCTAAAACAATAGCTGATGAAATGACAGTTGCAAGTGCGCTGTATTCTATACCCTTGTGCATAACGACAAGGAAGAGATAATTGAGTGAAACATTGAAAATACCCGATATAAAAGAGGTTAAAAGGGGAATTTTTGTGTTTCCTATTCCGTTTGAAATATATGTAAAGCCCCACCGAAACTGAAGAAACACAAGCCCTGATATAAATGTTGTGAAATAAGCCTTTGCGGCATCATATATTTCGGCGTTTACATTAAGCACATCAAAAATCGGTGCGCAAAAAACAATACATAACACACTTATCAAAACTGCTGCTATTGATGTTATAAGAAAGTTAAGCTTTATTACATTGAGCATTCTTTTATATTCGCTTTTTCCGAACAAAACCGAAACATAAATGCCAACGCCCGTAAGATAGCCGTAGAAAATAGAGTCGATAAACTCGATAAGCTGTGCTGTAACGGCGGTTGCCGCAAAGGCCTCGCTTCCGATAAACTCGCCAATCATCATAGAGTTGATGATATTATACGAGCGCGCAAGTAATGTGGATAAAATCAGCGGTACCGCAAACAAAAAGTACTTTTTACGCATATTGCCTTCATACAGTTTTTCAGGCTTTTTCATTTTACTCTCTCCCTTGACTTATTCCGCAAAAGAGTATAATATAATAATCAAGAAAAATCAACATTTGCGGAAATATTTAAAAATAATCAAGAACAATCAAGGTGATATATATGTATCAGCAGGAGAGAATGGACGAAATTTTAAAGATTTTAAAGGAAAACCACTATGTAACGGTGGACTATCTTGTAGAGAAAATTAAGTACAGCCCTGCAAGCATCAGAAGAGATTTAACCCTGCTCGAAAAGCAGGGAATGGTAAAGCGCAGCTACGGCGGAGTGTCGCTTGGAGACGCTAACATTTCCCCTTTCAGATTTCGTCAGCACAGTATGAAGATTGCAAAACACGCTATAGCAAAAAAGGCGGCAACCTTGGTAAAGGACGGCGACACCGTTTTTCTCGACGGTTCCTCTACAACTCAGTATATGGGTCGCTTTTTGCTTGAAAAAAAGGACATAACAGTCATAACCTGTAATATGATTTTAGCGGATTTTTTAAGCGAACACGGGGTTCCTACATATTGCACGGGCGGAAAGGTTGTTGAATATCCGGGCATTTTAGGCGGACAGTTTATGCTCGATTTCCTATCAAACTTTAATATTGATATTTCCTTTTTTGCCTCTACCTCATTTACCCACGAGGGAGAAATTGTTTCAACAGGAGAGGGCGGACTTCGCAACCACAGGCACTTTAGACACTGCTCAAAAAAGCTTGTGTATCTTTGCGGAAGCGATAAGTTTGATACAACGGGGAAATTCATAGGGCTTACCCTTGATGATATTGATTATTTCGTCAGCGACGGTACTTTTTCAGACGAGCTTAAACAAAAATACAAAAATACAGTATTTGTAAGCGCAAGATAAAATTTATCTTTGTAGGGGCGATTCACGAATCGCCCGTTTTTTATAATATAAATACAATATTGTCCTTATCGGCGTGAAAAAATGCACGCCATACAAAAAATTAATATGCTACAAAACGAGCTATTAGATTTTAAAGTCTAATAGCTCGTTTTTATTAAACCTATTTATTTTCGTTCAATTTGGTTTATTTCTCCCGTATTGCAATTGGTAAATTTACATTTTAACTGCTTTAAGGGCGAAATATCTGTATCCTTTATTGATAAATCGCCATTTATTCCCGCAAAGTACCGTAACAAAATGGTAGCAGCACCGCCCGACCAGGCGTGATTGCGGGTACCAAGATGGAAAAAGTCTTCCCAAAGGGTAGAGTTTTCGTTATGTATTAAAGGCTGATATCTGCACATCATTCGTCTAAAGGCGTCCTGCTTGTAGCCCATTTCACAAAGAGCCATTAAAACATAGTTTTCCATATAGGTTGTGCTGTTAAATACAGACATCAAAAGATATCTTATTCTAGAGTATTTTTCGCTGTCGCAAAGTCCCGACAAAACTGCCATAGCATTAGCTCTGTCGTCTACAAAATCTCCGCTTGCAAAATACCCTTCAGTATATTCGCCCCTCCAATATCTCGCTTCAAAGTTCTTCTCGATTGAGGTCATTCTTTCCTGTATAAAGGGGTCATATCTATGGTCACCGAGTTCATCCGCCATAGTTTTTGCAAACTTGAGGGCAGAATAATACCAACAAATATTAAGAATTTCCTTATCGCAGTTGAACAAATGGTCATACCATTCCCAACTTCCTTCGCGTCGCAATACAACGCCGTCTTTATCTGTTTCCCAAAGCATCAGATACTTAACCGCAGGCTCAAAGGCAAGGGCTAATATCTCTTTATCCTTAGTAGCGTTATAATATGTGGCTATCATTCCAAGCTCGCTTATTGCGTTAAGACTTTGTGACGGCAATTCCAAGAAATTATCTCCGGGAACATTGCCTACAAGTGTATCGCCTTTACGGAGATTTATAAAATCAAGTATCGCTTTTTTAAGAAGAAGCAATCCGTTTTTATCAAGAAGATAAACCACTTGAGGCGCCTGTACCGAAACATCGCCTATCCACTGTCCGCGCTCTCTGTCGGGGCAATCCATATAATTTTCCCGCATACATACCTTTAGGGTACGAACACACTTTTCAAAAAGAATATTTACATCGGCATTGTCGGTAGTAAAGGAAGTAGTAACCTCGCTATCATATCCGCTTTCCCTATAGCCTAGCTCAATTATCTCGACCTCTTTTGGAACAATAAATATTATCTTTTCACCAAATATCCAATCGAGCATCTCGAATTCCTGTTCTCCGTCACAGCAGGTGTATTCTGCTCGGTGTCCGAAATAGGAATTAAAATCACCCGGGCCTCCGTTTACGCTATATCTGTCAGAGTGCACCTCGATTTTTGTGCCTGCAACCGCACGGATTTTAAAGTAGGGCGAAAAATGCATGGCGTAAGGCAAAGAGACCATATATCCGTCTTCTGTTTTTTCGGCCTTGCATTCGGTTCTTTCCGAGAAAAACAAGGGCGGAATTACCCTCTCTACCAAATCTCCCCACGGTTTATCGCCGTACTCTCCGAGCACTACTGCACGAGTGTTATTTGAAACCGCCTTAGGACATAGCGAAAAAGGTCTAACCTCGGCATTATAAACGGTATGGTTTCCGCCGTATATAAAGGTTTTTTCGCGCTCAGACGGTTGTTCGTAGGCTGTATCTATCTCACAAGCGGTGTTTTCATCAGTTGCCAAGGACAGCTCTTCGCAATATAGAAGAAGACCCGGTTTTTCGCAGAAGCTGTTGTTTCTGCCTCCGTTTCCGTAATACCACACATGTACTGTTATTTCATTTTTTCCTATGCGAAGATACTTTGAAATATCAACCTTTTCAAAATATCCGCACCCAGCAATACTTTCACGAAATAATCCGCCGTCAAAAACAACCAATTCGTCGTTTACAAACAACCAATATTTCGTTTCACAGGCTATGTAAAGGGTTGCACTGTCAGGGTGTTTATTACACTCGGCACTAAAGAAAAAATTTGCCCTTTGGTTTTTTTCAAATTTTTCTGTAGGCCAAATCCATTTTGCGTTTTTAAACATAATGCTTTTCTTCTCTCTTTCAGGTTTTTAGAATTCTGTTAAAAAATAAATTATCAGTAAATTTAAAAACGGCGAAGCCCATCATAACTCTCAAAAAGCATTTATAACTTAATTTTTTGTTTCATAGAATTATGAATTTGGCTTCGCCAAACATTACAATATAATTTTTTATCTGTTTAAAATTATTCCCACTCGATTGTGCCGATAGGCTTTGGTGTTAAATCTAAAAGAACGCGGTTAATACCCTCTACCTCGTGGGTTATGCGGTCGGTTATATGGTGAAGAAGTGCATAAGGGATTTCTTCGATTGTTGCGGTCATAGCGTCCTTTGTGTTTACGGCTCTGATGATTGCCGGCCAACCCTCGTATCTCTTATCGTTACGAACGCCCACACTCTTCATATCGGGTACAGCGATAAAATACTGCCAAACCTTTTCTGCAAGACCGTTCTTATCAAATTCTTCTCTTAAAATTGCGTCTGCCTCGCGAAGAGCGTGAAGTCTGTCGCGGGTAATAGCGCCAAGACAGCGAACGCCAAGACCTGGGCCCGGGAACGGCTGACGGTAAACCATAGAATGAGGAAGACCAAGTGCCTCGCCTACCACGCGTACCTCGTCCTTATAGAGAAGCTTTACAGGCTCTACAAGCTCAAACTGCATATCCTCGGGAAGTCCGCCTACATTGTGGTGGGCTTTAACGCCGTCAGACTCTAAAATATCGGGATAAATTGTTCCTTGAGCTAAGAAGGATATTCCCTCTAGCTTTTTAGCCTCCTCGTCGAAAACCTTTATAAATTCGCCGCCGATAATCTTTCTTTTCTGTTCGGGATCTGATACACCCTCTAAAAGACCTAAAAAGCGGTCAGTTGCGTCTACATAAATTAAATTAGCATCAAGCTCTTTACCGAAAACTTCTATAACCTGCTCGCTTTCTCCCTTTCTCATAAGGCCGTGGTTTACATGTACGCAAACTAGCTGTTTGCCGATTGCCTTAATAAGAAGAGCGGCAACTACCGAGCTATCTACACCGCCCGAAAGAGCCAAAAGCACCTTTTTATCACCAACCTGCTCTCTTACCTCTTTTACTTGTTCCTCAATGAACTTTTCGGCAAGGTCAAAGGTTGTAATTCTCTGCATATCGTCGGGTCTTTTAATAATTTCCATATCTGTTTTCCTTTCCCGTATTTCTAACTTTTCTTTTCAAAAAAATTTTATAAACCAATTATAATATACCCTTTTTGAGAAATCAATTATTTTCTTTAAATTTTTTCCCTTTTATTACACATTTTTTCCATAAAAAAGTAAGTGTTTTTGGCTTTAATAACAGTTTTTAACAATCTGCTTTATTTTTGTTGAAAAAATGTACTGTCTATGATATACTATGTAAGTATTATTATATATATAATTATATATTCATTTATATATTATTATTTAATTATGGGGTGAAGAAATGCCGATAAATTCTTTAAACGATATCTGGGCGGCAGTTTGCGAGGAATGTAAAAATTCTATTTCAGAAATTGCTTTTGACTGTTTTTTAAAAGACTTAAAACCCGTTTCTATTGAACAGGGCACATTTAAGGTTTCTATAGATAACGAATATATGAAAGGTCTTATTGAGCAGAACTATACCGAAGTTCTCAACAATGCAGTAAGGCGGGTTATGGGAATTGAGATGGAGGTTTTCATTATCCTTGAGGACGATGATAACGAAGAAAAAATCCGTAACGCCGAAATTTTTTCAGAGGGACTTACCTTTGAGGACTTTTTTACCTTTGATAACTTCATAGTAGGTTCAACAAACCGATTTGCCCACGCAGCGTCTCTTGCCGTTGCGGACAACCCTAACATAATCTACAATCCATTGGTTATTTACGGGCCCTCAGGCGTTGGTAAGACCCACCTGATGTTAGCCATTAAGAACTACATTAAAAAGCGTTTTCCCGCCAAAAAGATTGAATATACGAGAGGCGAGGATTTCACAAACCAACTTATCAAGGCTCTCCAAAACGGAAAACTCGGGATAGAGTCCATTGAAGACTTCAGAGATAAGTTTAGGAATACCGATGTTCTTTTGATTGACGATATTCACTTTATCGCAGGAAAAGAGCAGACACAGGAAGAATTCTTTAACACCTTTAATGCTCTGCATCAAAACGGAAAACAGATTGTAGTAACGCTTGACCGTCCGCCCCGTGAGGTTAAAACCTTAGACGACCGTATCCGTTCCCGTTTAGAGAGCGGTCTTTTTGCTGACATTGTTCCCCCCGATTTTGAAACAAGAGTAGGTATTATCAACAAAAAGGCAGAGCAGGCAGGCATTACAATTGAAGAATCCTTGGTTTACTATATTGCAGACCACATAAAAGTTAATACCCGTCAGCTTGAGGGTGTTGTTAAAAAAATTCAGGCACTAATTACTATCCAAAATAAAATTCCAAATCTGTCGTCGGTTCAGGGCTTTATAAGAGATGTTATCAACGATACAAAGCCTGAGCCTATAAAGATAGAAAAAATTATTTCGGAAGTTGCCCGTACTTACAATGTTTCTGAAAACGATATTTTATCCAACCGCAGAACAGCGCCGCTTGTTCTTGCCCGTCAGGTTGCAATGTATATTGCAAGAGAAACTACAGGAATGTCTTTTAAAGCAATTGGCGAAAGCTTTGGTAAGGACCATTCAACCGTTCTTTACAATGTAGACAGAATTGAAAAATTCTTAGCTGAGCGCCCATACGAAAAGGCTCTTGTAGAGGATATTATCAAAAACTTAAAATCCTAAAGTTATCCACACAATTAACCGAAACTTATTAAAAGTTATAAACACTTATCTTAATAACTTTTTTTTGCTTAAAGTTGTCCACTTTTTATTGTTTAGTTTGTCAACATCATCTTTTCTTTTAGATAAAGCCTTTTTATGACTTTTCAACACAATTAACATAGCTTATGACTACTGTTATTTTTTAATTCTTTTATATAACACGGAGGAGAAAAAAATGATTTTTACAGCCGAGCGTTCTGTTTTATTAGACGCAGTTTCAAAATTACAAAGAATAGTAGGTTCTAAATCTTCTATGCCTGTTTTAGAGGGTATTCTTATCTCTGCAGAGCAGGGTAAGGTTACAATGATTGCCTACAATCTCGAAATGGGAATAAAAAAGGAAATTTATGCAAGAACCGAAGAGGAAGGCGATATCGTTATAAATGCCCGCCTTTTAGGAGATATTTTACGCCGTATGAACGGAATTCAGGTGGAAATCTCTACTGATGAAAAGCTTATGTGCCACATTAAATGCGAAGATTCTGTTTTCGATATTATGGGAATGGCTGCTATTGATTTTCCTGAAATGCCGTCAGCTCCCGAAGGCAAGAGAATAAATCTTGAAGGAAAAGTTTTAAATGAAATGGTAAAGGGTACATTATTTGCCGTTTCGCAGATAGAGGGAACAAGACCTATTTTAACAGGTATAAATGTAACTGTTGAAGACGGAGTTATGCAGTTTGTTGCTATCGACGGATACAGACTTGCAATCAGAAGAGAAAAGGTTGCCTTTGAAGATTCTTTAAACTTTATTATTGCAGGTAAGGCACTCGGAGAGGTTGTTAAGATTATTAATGAAGATACCGAAGAGGTTGAAATATCGGTAGCAGAGCGTCTTATTATGTTTAAAATTGACGGTTATACCTTTATTTCCCGTTTACTTGAGGGAGAATTCGTAAATTATCAGAAAACTATTCCTACAGAGCATAGACAGGTTGTAGAAATAAAAACTTCTGACATTATAGATGTAATTGAGCGCGTTTCTCTTTTAATTAACGATTCTTTCTCTACTCCTCTTAGATGTCTTTTTAATGAAGACCATATGGTTTTAAGCTGTGCTACCGCAGTTGGAAGAGCAACCGATACATTTTTAGTAACATTAGATGGTGAGCCGTTTGAAATAGGTCTTAACAGCAGATATTTATTAGAGGCTTTAAGAGCTGTTGACGACGATACTGTAAAGATTTTATTTAACGGTGCTAATTCAGGTGTAATTATTCGTTCAGCAAACGATGAAAACAGTGATTATGTTTATATGATTATGCCTATGAGGTTAAGATAAATGTTTAAAAAAGAGCTTAGTATTAATGAAGACTTTATCCGTCTTGATTCTGCCCTAAAGCTTGCGGGCTTTGTTTCAACCGGCGGGCATGCAAAGATTGTTATTCAAGACGGTGAAGTAAAGGTAAACGGCGAAGTTTGTACTATGAGAGGAAAAAAACTCCGCTCGGGAGACTCGGCAGAATTTGAAGGAAATACCCTTGTTATAAAATGAAAATTAAAAGTATAAAAATTTCAAATTACAGAAATATTGAGTCGGCAGAGCTTTTGCCTGATAGTTCAATGAATGTAATTTGCGGAGAAAACGCTCAGGGTAAAACAAACATAATAGAGGCAATTTGGCTTTTTTCGGGAGCTAAAAGCTTTAGAAATTCTAAAGAGAGCAGTCCTGTTATGTTTTCTAGGAATAAGGCAAAGTGTGAGCTTGTATTTGAAAGCCTAGGTGTTGAAAATACTGCTGTTTTAGAATTTACCGATAAGAAAAAGGCATTTTTAAATGATAAGCCTTTAAGCAATCCGTCGGGACTTGCGGGAATTTTTAATGCGATTGTTTTTTCTCCTGCGGATTTAGGTCTTGTAAAGGACGGCCCCGCTATAAGAAGAAGATTTTTAGATATTGCAATAGGTCAGCTTTATCCAAACTATATTTCAATTCTTCAAAATTATATGAGGGCGGTAAAGCAAAGAAATCAGATTATAAAAGATTTAAAATATGATGCCTCTATTTCTACCCTTTTAGAAGTTTTTGAAAAAGAAATTTTTGAAAACGGCATAAAAATTATCGAGTACAGAAAAAAGTATATCGAAATAATTAAAGAAATTTTACCTGAAATTTATGTCGGCTTATCGGGAGGCAGAGAAAATTTAGAAATAGACCTTTCCCTTTCTTCTGAGCCTCAGGATTTTGAGGAAAAATTAGTACTTTCAAGAAAAGAAGATATGTATAGCGGAATAACCTCAGTCGGTCCGCATAGAGATGATTTAGTTTTTATTTTAAATAAAGTAAACGCGAGAAATTATGGCTCTCAAGGGCAACAGCGAAGTATAGCATTAAGCCTAAAGCTCAGCGGTGCTCAGGTAATTAAAAATATATCGGGAGAATATCCTGTTTGCCTTTTAGACGATGTTATGAGTGAGCTAGACCCTCAAAGACAAAGCTACATTTTAAATCATATAAGGGATTGGCAGTCATTTTTAAGCTGTTGTGACCCCTCAAATATTAAAAACCTTGAAAACGGTAAAATTTTCACGGTTAAAAAGGGTGAGGTGTTCTCTTAATGTATTTACATTTAGGAAACGAAACCGTAATAAAAGAGGAAGAAATAATAGGAATTTTTGATTTGGAAAACGCCTCTATTTCGCGCCACACAAGAAAATTTTTAGCGGTAAGAGAAAAGGAAAAACAGGTAGTAAATGTTTCCTATGAATTACCAAAATCCTTTATTGTTTGCAAAAATAAGAATAAAAAAAGCCAAAAGGTTTATATTTCACAAATTTCAACTGCAACACTTTTAAAAAGACTTCAGAATGTTGACAGTTTAATTTAAGGAGAAGATTATGAGTAACGAAATTAATTTACCTGTAACAGAAAGTTATGATGAAAATTCCATACAGGTACTCGAAGGTCTCGAAGCGGTAAGAAAAAGGCCGGGTATGTATATCGGCTCTACGGGAGAGAGGGGTCTTCACCATTTAGTCTATGAGATTGTGGATAACTCTATAGACGAAGCCTTAGCCGGTTACTGCGATAAGATTACGGTCGACTTACTTGACGACGGTGTTATAAGAGTTACCGATAACGGACGCGGTATTCCCGTTGGTATAAATCAGCAAAAGGGTATTCCTACTGTAACCGTTGTATTTACTATTCTTCACGCAGGCGGTAAGTTCGGAGGCAGCGGATATAAGGTATCGGGTGGACTTCACGGCGTTGGTGCGTCGGTTGTTAATGCGCTATCAAGTTGGCTTGAGGTTGAGGTTTCTAACGGAGAGCATATTTATAAGCAGAGATATGAAAACGGAAACATTGTTTCCGATCTTGAAATAATAGGCGATACCGATAAAACAGGAACAGTTGTAACCTTTAAGCCCGACCCCACAATTTTTACCGATACAACCCGTTACGATTATGATACTCTTCTTTTACGACTTCGCGAGCAGGCATTCTTAAACGGTGGAATAAGAATTGTTCTTACCGATAAGAGAAGCGATGCAGACGAAGCCGACAGAACTGACGACCTTTACTTTGAGGGCGGAATTAAGTCTTATGTAGAGTTTTTACTAGAAAAGAGCAAAAAAGAGCGTCTTAATAACGATGTTATTTATGTAGAGGGCTCTAAGGGCGACGAAATGGCAGAAATTGCTCTTTTGTGGTCAACAGGATACGATAGCAAGGTAATGTCCTTTGCAAATACCATTCATACTGTAGACGGCGGTACCCACGAGGCTTCATTTAAGACAAGTCTTGCAAGGGTAGTAAATAAATACGGAAGAACCTTTAAGTTCTTAAAAGACGGTGATGCCAATTTAAAGGGCGAGGATATCACAGAGGGACTTATTGCGGTGGTTTCTGTAAAGCTTACCGACGCGCAGTTTGAATCGCAGACAAAGGCAAAGCTCGGTAACACCTCGATTGGTACTCTTGTTAATAATATTGTAGCCGAAAAGATTTATCAGTATTTAGAGGAGCATCCTGCAGAGGCAAAGATAATTCTTGATAAGTCTATTGCATCTTCAAATGCTCGAGAGGCAGCGCAGAAAGCCCGTGATTTGCAGAGAAGTAAATCAGGTATCGGCGGAAAGGCAAGAATGCCCGAAAAGCTTAAGGACTGTATCTCTAACGACCCCACAAAGACCGAAATCTTTATAGTAGAGGGAGACAGTGCGGGAGGAAGTGCCGTAGAGGGCAGAAACAGTACCTATCAGGCAATTTTACCGCTTTGGGGTAAAATGCTCAATGTTGAAAAGGCAAGAGCAGACAAGGTTTACGGCAACGATAAGCTCACCCCTGTAATAGTAGCACTAGG
>CAYXID010000013.1:0-33918 GCA_964465535.1 uncultured Ruminococcus sp. | reverse complement strand
GCCGTACGGGACACACTTTTAAAAAGATGATCGAGTCTTACGAAAACAGCATGAAGTAAGATTTTATATTAAAACGAGGGATTTTCGATATGAAAATCCCTCGTTTTCCTTAATTTTTATTTCCTTTTTTCTCTAAAAAAAGTTTTCTAGTTACAAAATTATAAATCATAATAATTGCTGTTGCTGCGATTTTTACTATTCGGTAATCCCAACTGATTATATCCACGCCGAGTTTCATAATCAGTTCTGTTAAAACGAGCCCTATTACGCTGAAAATTACAAATAGGATAAAATTTCTTTTTTTATTTTTTTGGCGGTCTACATCAAAGACGAAAACAACGCTTAAAACATAATTTACAACAACCGAAACGCTAAACGCTATTGCAGACGATACGAGATAATTCACCTTAAAAGCTTCGGTGAGAAGGCTAAGTATCGCAAAATCAATAAGAAAGCACAGAAAGCCTACCCCACCGAATTTCACTAGCTGAAGCATAAGTTTTTTCATTTAATTTCCTCTAAAATTTCTTTACCGCTTTCAAGGACAATATCGGGTTTATCGGGCGAAGCATTAAGAATTTCTTTTGTTGTCTCACCTGACATAACAAGAATTGTAAGTGCTTTAGCATTTATACCCGATTTAATATCAGTATAAATTCTATCCCCAATTACTGCACACTCATCGGGGTTTATTCCGAATTTTTCCATAGCAAGCTGTGGCATTAACGGAGAGGGTTTGCCTATAAACACAGGCCTTTTACCCGTAGCATTATAAAGCATATCTGAAACACTTCCGCAATCAGGAACACTACCAAACTCTGTAGGGCAAACATAATCGGGATTAGTTGCTATATACGGCAAATCTCTCGTACATAACATTTTTGAAATATCAAAGAGCTTTTTAAAGGTAAGTTCTGTATCAAAGCCTAAAACGATAACATCTACTTCGTCAACATTTTCAGTAACAGTAAAACCGTTTTGCCTGAGCTCTTCCTTAAAAGAATCTGTTCCGCAAACATAAAGTTTTGCATCTTTATGGTGCTCTTTTAAATACAGCGCCGTTGCCTGTGAAGAAGTTATAAAGTCATCATACTCAGCATCAATTCCGAGTTTTTTAAGCTTTTCAATATATGCGTTAACACTTTTTGAGGAATTATTTGTCATAAACAAATAACGTTTTGACTGTTTTTTTATTTCTGATAACAGTTCTTTAGTAAAATCAAAAAGCGTATCACCTAAATAAAGAGTGCCATCCATATCGAAAAGGAAAAGTTTAATGTTTTTTATTCTGTTCAATATCTCAACCTCATTTTCAATGATTGTATACATAAGTTTTTATCATAAATATAGCATTAGATATACACAAACGAATTATCAGCTTATTCTATAATGTCCGATAATATCATTTCTTAATTCTAAAATATCTTCTTCATAAAACTTTTGATGTGGGTTTGCAAGATGTATAACAAAAGGTATACCGTCTTTATTTCTCTTATCCGAAACAATTCCAATATGCTTTTCAAATACTATTATATCTCCACCCTGCCATTCCTCTATTTTTGATATATCAGTAGTCAGCGGTATCGCATTGTTATCAAAATATGCTTTTAGATTCCTTACCCTTCTAAAATCAATATTTTTATCGACAACATCAACATTATAATCAATCCGATTATTGTTTATATCTTCATTAACTAATTTCATCAAATCGTATCCTGCATCCTTTAATCCAAAAGCTACTACATCGGTACAGACACCGTATTCATCATTCGGATAACCTGTTGAATAATATTTACTTTTGTATTTTGGCTTTGTAGAAATATAGATTCTAACATTTTGCAATATATCTGTTTGGTCATCAATCCCGTCATTATCTTTATCTATACTGCTGATATAAGTTTTAATGTTAAAATAATCATTATTATATTTAACATGAGGTATGAAATTGAATAGGTAGAGAAGATATGTTAAAACAAGCAACAAAACAAAAAGTAAAACAAATATTAGTATCAGTCTTTTCTTCATCATACCATCTCCAAAGATATCACCTATACAGTAAAAATTCTTGCTATGAGAACATTTTACCACCTTATAGATTTTAATGCAACCTCATTTTAAAAGTGTTCTATTTCACTTAGTCAAGAAAAAACAATAGCTGAAACCCTTACAAACAAAAGATTTCAGCTATTTTTAGATAGAAGTAATAAAAGTCTTTACAAGAATTAACATATAGGAATGAGCACCTATATTATTTTATTGCAGTGAAATTCTAAGTCGTTGCAATCTTCCAGAATTTCGGTCACAATTATCCCTTTTTTCAAAAACAAACTCTCTAAATCATAAAGGCTTAATTGACTTTAAAATTTCCTCCGCCAAGACGGTATATCCTTCGTTTTTGAAATGCACTCCATCCTCAAGATGCAAGTCGGAATGTTCTTGTGAAACAGAAAACAAATCAATAATCGGCAGTTCTAGCTCTTTTGCGACTTTTTGTGCTGCTTCATTTCGAATTTTTACTATTTCGTTTCTTTCAGGGTCGTTTTCTAAACCTGTTGTCAAGAGTATGAATATTGGAGCCTTTACATTTTCTTTTAAAAATTCTATCATACTGCGATACTCTTTTTCGTATTCGCTTTCGGATAAATGCCAACCGTGTAACCCGTTATTAAAAAGCAGAGCGTCTATTTTAGCTTCCTGAGAAAGAAACTGAATCAACGATGGTTTAAAATAAGGATTATCAAGAGCCTTTGATGTGCCGAAGCCGTCAAACAAAAGTGTATTTCCCGAAAGATTTGTAGCGATATGTCTAACAACGCACGAAATAGAGTCGCCGATATAAACTACACGCTTTGAATTTAAGTCCTCAGTATGCTCCCACCAAACATTGTCCCACTCAAAAGTTTCAAGGGCGGATTCGTTCGTTTGGCTTTCATAAGTAAATTCACTCATAATTATTCACTCCAACCTTTGATTGTTTTTATATTATTCAAATTCCACTCCAAAAGGAACAAAAGAAAAGGTATCACGGTAATAATCGCTGACATGATCTTCGTTCCATGTGCCTTGCATTGTAAATGCACCCGGAAATACGGTTTTCGGCTCATTATAAATAGCGTAATGAAACGGACCTAGTAAATTTCGATTACCATTATAAATTGTAATGGTAATATTGTTATCCTTTTGTACCCATTTTTTCGGTATCGTTACTTTAGTTTCCAAAATAGCGTCGGTTTCATATTCGTTCCACTTAATATGTGCTGCGTGGAATTTACCTTTTATGTCAAACTCAATATCTGCAATTTCAGAAACTGATGCCTTCGCTGTGAATGTCATTTTTCCTGCAAAAAAAGGAAAACCGCTACCAACTATATCTGACATATCTGCATTCTGCGGCTTATCAATTTCAAACGGCAGACAAGCAATATAGTTTCCGTCGCTATCTCTATCATAGTTTTTTGGTCTTACCGAAAAATCACCGTACAAACGAACTGCTTCTATTTCAGTATCGTATGTAAGACAGTTTATAAGGGCTTCAGTAACATTTTCCGTTCGATAAAGCACATCGTAGACGTGTTCGCTCTGACGATAATCAATTTTAAGAGTAAGATTATTTTCGCCGATTTTTACAAACTCTAAAATATCATCGGACATAAAATGGCTATCCAAAATACCGCAGTTTTTAAGCACAATCTCTTTTCCGTTTAAAATCACAGAAAGAATATTCATATTTTCAATTTCAGCAATTAAAACCTTTGGTATTTCTTTAATATAAAAACGGTAATTTAAAAACACTTCCTGATTTTCACATCTCGAAAGTAAATAGTCAGAAACCGCCTCTATCGGCATTGATTTTAAATATTTCTCTCCGTCAAAAGAAAGCTCTGCACTATCAATAACCAAAGAATTATATGTGCTATCTACTATAACAGGCTTTGAAAAATCTACAGATACTTTGTTTTGGAGATTGGCTCCGCTTTCATATTCACCCATAATAAGTATTTTTGATTCTCCGGGTTTAAGCGACACTTCAAGCTCTACAAAATCATCATACTTATTGTAGCAAACAGGTATTATGCCGTTATTTAAAATATCCAATTGCGCTACACCGCTACAGCTAATTTTGTATTTGATTTTTTGCTCTTTTTCCATATCTAAGTTTACAAGATACAGAAAGTCGCCCATTTCACTTTTTCTATAAGTAGAGCGCACAGCCGTAGTATTATCATCGGTAAAATAAAACTCAGGTTTCATTTCATCAAATTTAACATTTGATTTTAAAAATGAGAGGTCTGCCTTTTCCCCATTTTGATAAGCAGGAGCATCTCCAAAGAGATAAATTTTGCCACCGTTATCAATATAAGACTTTAAAAATTCAACCGTTGTAGCATCTAATTGCTTCATAGACGGAATAACAATATATTTATATTTGCAAAGTCCCATGCAAAGCTCGTCACCGTCAACCCTGCCGTGTTTTGCAAGCAGAGTTTCATCTATATAATGATGCGGAATATTCGCAGCGCCTAATTTCTCACTAAGCTCTCTAAAATCGTTATTAAGTTTTTCTACCGATTTATCGTCAGTACCTCTATTGTATGTAAGATATGCACTGTGAATAGGATGAATAACACCTACCTGTACAGCTTCTTGACTTTCAGAAAGCATACAACCGACCTTTGCGGCATAATCTGCCATAATACCGAACTTTTCAAACCAAGGATTAGCGTTAGAAAAGAATGTAGGGTGATCATACTTTCTGCTGCCCTCGAGCGAATAAGGTGTTAAATGTGTGCAAAGCATATTAACGCCGTTAACAAACTGCCAATCAAGAATGTGCTTTAGCTCTCTAGGAGTAACATCCCATCCCGTACAAGCAAAGCTCTCGGTTAAAACCCTCTTTTTACCGAGCTGCTGAGCTACTGAAGATACCTGTTTTGGAGTAATTTCGGTATCAACTTGTCTTCCAAGCCAATCGCAGCCCGGAATATGCTCATACTCATAAAAAGGCATTACACCTGCACAACACCACATTTGTGTATGCAATGCACATTCCTCAATCGCATGACCTGTAAGCTTACAATTATGCTCTTCGCACCAATCGTAAACCTGCTTAGCAAAAGATTTAATAAATTGTTCATTTAAGAGCTTCCAATATCTCCATCTAAAGCGATAACAGTTATCACAATCCATAAACAATGCTGCAAGATTGTCTAAAATGCTCTCACCGTAAAGCTCCTCATAAAGCTTTGCTAAAACCGGTGAATATGGCGTATCGTATCTAAAATACTGCGGTTCGTCGGTAAAAAAGCCAACTAATCTATTACCAAAATCATCCTTATATTTATCGTAATACTTTTCGTGTGTTATTTCGATAAACTTTTTTACTACCTCTTCGTTAAGGATATCTACAGTAGATAAATTGACATTATCATAAACCGCATAATAGTCTGTTTTGCTATCTCTTTCACCATTAACCCTTATGAGCGCAGTTCCGTCTAAAATATAGTTTGCAAGAGCAGTTTCATCAAAAAAATCGTTCTGTTTAAAGGTAATATAATGAACCAGATTTTTTTCATCCTCAAGCAATTTCATACCTGCAAAACCGCTTGGCCAACCGTTTTCATCATAAAGCCACGCCTGCATACCAAGCCTTTCGGCTTCTTCAATACAAACATCTACTGACTCAAACCAGTCCTTGCCCATATACTCGGTTATAAGTCCGCTTCTTGCGTGCATAAAGAAGCCACCCATTCCGGCTTCTTTCATCTCTAAAATCTGCTTTTTCAGAGTTGATGCCTCGAGCTTTGCATTCCAGCTCCAAAACGGAATAGGTCTATAGCAATCGATATTATCTTTTAATCTATCAATCCATATCATAACAACTAACTAATCTCTTTAACTATAGTATTTGGGTCTGTGCCGTCAAACAATTTTTCACACGGCACTTCATTTCTAAAATGAACGCTGACATTCTTGAGGTAAACCATTAACGGTTCCTCAGCAGATGCCGTAACAATCGAGGGAGTTTCAAGATTTTTGAAAGAAACATTTTCAAGCCTCATTTCTACTAAATGAGTTCCGTTTTGCAACGGTTCTTCGTCTGAAAAATATCTGAGGAAATTATCCACATAATCAACTGTGCAGTTTTTAAAAACAACATCGTGATAGGGCTCCCCATTTGGAAAAGTAGAGCTTGCAAAATGCAAATATACAGTATAAGCGTTATGTCTTCCCGCTTCTCTTGGAAGGGCATTTGCTTTGCTGCGCACTGCTTCTGTTCCGCGATTTTGCACTACTGTCATTCTATGCGGATAAATACCCGGTCCCCAGATATGACAATCCTCTATAAGCACATGAGTGCCACCTATACGGAAAACATTACAGGAAGTATTAAGATCACAACGGCGAACTGTTATATTTTCAATGTTAACACCTGCAACACAGTCGTCACCTGTATGGAAAATACAATCTTCAATCAATATGTTCTTACCGAAATGCATATGCATACCGTCAGAACCGCCGATACAGGAAACATTTTTTGCAGTTATATTTTTGCAGTTATCCATCTGATGCATAAAATTACCGCAGTTTTTGATTGTATAACCTGAAAGGTTAACATTTACAACATTTGTAAGATATATGCCGTGAGGTCCGCGATATCCCTCTTCACCGTTAGGGTCGGCACAATCGTCTCCGTCAATACATGAATCAGGTTCTCCAATAATTGATATGTTTTTACCGCCATAAACCGAAATCATTGCCCTACGATACTCTTTCCAAGGCTTTTTTTCATAATAGGAAGCAAGTAACTCCATATCGGAGCGCATTTCTACATTTTCGGGAACATCAAAAATTTCGTAATCCTCGCATATATCCGAACCCTTTAAATAAGCTCCGCTTTCTAAATAAAGCGTGGTATCGGACCACATTCTAAGACTGCTCACGCGAAAACAACCCTTAGGAATTACAACTATTCCTCCCTCTTCGCGACACATATCTAGTACTGCCTGTATTTCCTTTGTTTGTAATTTTTCTATATCGGCTTTAACATTATAATCGGTAATTAAATACTTTTTCATTTGTTGAACCCCTTTTTGTTTATACCCAATCGATTTTATTTTCTATACAAAGTAGGACAACCTCGATTAGTGAATTATATGCCATTTTCGTAACGATACTTGTTGGAAGAGCGGTATAAGGATTCATTACCTCATAAAACAAATTACCGCTACCGCTGTTTAAGGCTTTGATAATTATATCGCGTGCTAAGTCGTCCTTCCCTGCGACATGAAGTCCTAATGCTACATAACTCATCTCTCTCGGCCAATGTCCGCCACTCCAATATCCTGTAGGCGAAAATCCTTCTGCATCAGCCGATTGCATAGGTAAATATTTAAGTCCAAAGCAATCAGGATTTTTGATATATTCACAAATGCGTTCAATGCGGTTTTTGTCCTTTTCAAAGAAGAGATAATAAAATGTATCTGCACTCTTAGCCTCAGCCAGACGTCCTTCGCGAACATTATAATCATAATAAAATCCGCTCTGTTCGTTCCAACATTTTTGCTCTACACCATTCTTAGTTTTGTTGTATTTTTCTTCACAAAAACTAACCATTTGAGAATCGCCCGAAAGCTCTGCCATATCTTTCATTGCAAGCAACGCCCAAAGCGTATATACCTGCTCAACAATAGCGGCTACGGGGTATTGGTTTTCTTTGTAAAACTTCTCTTGTTCTTGCCCCTCGCCGTTTGCCGCCATTTCACACCATTCTTCAAGCGTAGCGCCCTTAAAGAAGCAACCAAGCTTATCGTCCCATCCGGTTTCCCAAAGATTACGCCATTCAATAAGTCCGTCATTATCTAAATCTCTTAACTTAAAGAAATTTATCATATACTTCTTGAGTTTTTCATATAGCGTAAAATTACCGCAGGGAGCATCTAAAATACTTTTATCGCCTGTATTTCTAATATAAAAATCGGTAGTATGTACTATACAGGGAACACCGTGTGAAAAGACACCTACATCACCCTGCCTTCCATAGCACCCCTCGCCGTCACTGTGCAAATACCAAGAGTGTATGCCATCGTCATTTATTGCAGCCTTGACATAACTTAAAATGAGACTGCGACTAATTTCACTTTGATTAGTAAGACTTAACACAGCCATAGTTTCAGGTCCGTCATTACTCCAGGTACCAAGCCATCCGCCAGGACGCGCAGGCGCAACATAAATAGGAAAATCATTGAATTCAACATTACTTACATTTGTAAGGGCAGAAAACCAATGCCAATATTGGCGAAGTTTAAACTCTTTATCATCGGTTTCGGATATTGGGCAGGAATTAAGATAATCCTCCCAAAATTTTTCACTCTTCTCAATTACTTTCGATGTATTATTAAACAAATCTTCGGCAATATCAAAAGCCTTATCCTCGTCAATATAAAAGGAAACTACTGTCTTACAAACGATGTTATTACTCTTTACCTCTAAGCCGTTTTTAATGGCTTCTATTTTGCCTTCTGTAATAATTACAAGGGTATAAGAACCGTCCTTCATGACAGCATAATTATCTTTATATTTCCAATCAGGCGTTTCGCCTTTTTCGTGAAAAATCCCCTTTTCAGCGGAAGAGACAAATTTCAGATTATTACAGGATGTAATTACCGCTCCGTAATAGTGATACGGCAAACAAATCTTTGTTTTTCCGTATTCTAAATAATCAGCCGTGTATGTTCTTAACAAATCGGTTTGGTCTTCATCGACATCTAAAAAGAGCAAATCTCTTTCTAATGTATGTGAACCGTCTTCAGCTATTTTACCGCAATCACGATTAATTGGTGCTGTAAAAAACCTAAAACCGTTTTCTCCGTTTTCTGCCGCAAACCAACGGTCATTTGCTATACCGTTTTGCATCGAAAAATCCGGTTTATAAGTACATTTTAAATCTTTATATAACATTTTAATTCCTCTATAACTTTATTCGGTTATTTCAACCCCGTAGCAAGAAAGCATTGGCATACCGTAAACATCTTTGGGGATAAAGGCAGGGGTATTGCAGCGCCAAACCGCGTGAAAGCTTGCAGGTAACTGAAAATCTCTTTCTGCCGTTATAAGCAATCCTTTTCCCTTTGGAACTGCACTTACGCAATCAATAATACCATTTTTATCCTCTATGTTTAATCCAAAGCCTTTATTATCCATTGCTCTGACATAAAATTCTTCGCCGAACTCTATAAATATGCTATTAGTACCTACCCTTTTAGCCGAAAGAATGTTGGGTGCTAATCTTCCGCTTCGTCCGTAAATACCAGATAACGCAGTTAATGCTAGGCGTTCTCCAATTATAACATTAGCAGTTGAGCTGTTGTGAATACCGTCGTTTACTGCACAGTCACTTGACGGTACAACAAAAACATCTTCTATCTCTAATGCAGCCCTTCTTTGAGCGTCTTTAAGTTTTGCCCAATATCTGTCGACCTCTCCCGTTGAACCTGCCCAACGGTTAAGCTGAACGGTCAGAAAAGGAAGGTGGCCTATTTCCTGTCGCCAAAGATTTACCATATCGGCAAATCTTTCTAAATATGTTTCAGAAGCCTCTTCTCCTGCATCGGCACAGCCTTGATACCACAAAACACCTTTAACGCTTCCTACTACTTCTAAGCGCCTTAGCATTGCACGGTAAAGACTTCCCTCTTCTTTAGGATGCCACCTTGCAAGTGAGCTGCCGCCTAATGATGCCTGAACAAGCCCTATAGGAATTCCTAATTCTTCGTGTACTCTTCTTGCGAATGAAAGCGCAGGAGATGTTCCTGTGGCGTTTTCAGCGTTTTCAGGGTAAATTGTGCCCACCGAATCGTTAAGCGGATGTGTTGCGATATCCCATGTGCCGTTATTCTTATAAAGATGTACATTAAGGCAAGGCGGGTCATAGGCAAAATCTCTGCCATAGCCTGACATATTGCTTTGCCCTGCTATAATATATAAATCACCGACGCCAAAATGGTATATACTTTCAAAGCGGTTTACCCATTCAAATGCAGTATCATTTTCATCATAAGGTCTTACTTCAAAACAGTACAATCCGCCCTGTGGCACATTTATTTTCAGTTCCCATTTTCTGCCGTCTATTTTACAGTCAGACCAATCTACTACAACACTGTTGTCTTTTTCCGAAACTACACGGCCGCATACCCTATCCCCCGTGTACCATTCCGGTAATTCTCCATTAAAGAAAGCCTCTGCAAAGCCTTCAGAATTGCGTTGAAGTATTGAATAGTTTTTTACCCCTTGCATAATTGCCCTCCAGATATCATCTTAATTATCCGTAAGTTTTATATTGTAGTATGCCTTTACTGCTTTTCCGCCATTTAGCATGGGTACATTTTGCTCCTGAGCCGCTTTACTTAAGGTCATAGTTTCAAAATTGCAGGGCAAAACGCTCGCAACATAAGCACCTGAAAATTTATGATGTCCATAATTGTTTTCAGCACTTATCCAAAGACCACAATGAGTAAAGACATCAGCGTCAAAATCAATTTGAAATTTCAGATTGCTTTTTTTGTTAAGAACGGTAACTCTGCCTTCATTTTTAACCTTGTATATATGGAAACTGTTTTCAAAAGAGCCTGACTTCGACATATTAACTTGCGTTCCGTCAGGAAGAACAAATTCGCAGTTTTCGTCAAGAAAAGGCTCGCCTAAACAAGGGTGAAGCGCCCAAAGATAAGGTAAGTTTTCTGAACTTAAATTTTTTATCTCTTCTTCAAAACTAAGTGTTTTATCCTCGTTCGTAAATGTGAGCTTTTTTCTTACTTCAAACGGATATTTAGAAAGCCTCGTAACAAACAAAAGGGTTATCTTTTCCGCCGAATCCTCTAAAACGCTCATCTCAAACGGCAAATGTGAAATCTCACTATGCTGTGAAAACTTCATATTATGATATTCACAAGCCTCACCAAAGTTTGGAAGTATCTCAAAAAATCCACCAAGATAGTTATCGCTATAGCAGTCTTCATCCATTATTGCAAGACGGCGCTTTTCCATACAAGAAAGTCCCATTGGGTTTGTCCAAATAACATCTGTATCGGTTGCTTTATCAACAAAGGATATAATATCCAAGCCCTTATCGACAAGAATAGTACATCTCATTTTGTCGTTTTCGATTATCAAGGTTCTGTAACCGTGAAAAAAGACTTCCATAAAACGACAGCCTTTTTTTCTTTCGCCATAAAACATCATTTTTTACATTACCCCTTTATGCCTTTTTTCGAATGCTTTCTTTCTATACTCTGACGGTGTACAACTCATTTTATCTACAAACACGCGGTTAAAATTTCTGATACTTTCAAATCCGCAAAGGTCGGCTATCTGAGTAATTGCCAACCCACTGCTTTCGATTAGCATAGCCGCTTTTTCAAGCCTGATGTTATGTATAAAATCCAAAATGGAAATACCGTACTGTTCCTTAAAAACACTACACATTTTCCTCTTATTTATGCCCATACTTGACGAAATATCCTGCAAAGTAATTTTATCTGATATATGCTTCGTTATGTATGTTGAAATTTCTAAAACTATGTTATCCGAATGAATTTTATCCTGTAAAATACAATTATCCTTTATAAACTCTGAAGCCAACGCATAAAACATTGCCTTGCAAACAAACACATTGCGCTGTTTATTTGATGACAAAAAGTCTAAATAATCTCGCAACTCCTTTTTGCAGTAAAAAATGTTGTTTTGAAGATTTCCGTTTGTAAAATTAAGTATATAGTCTTCACACACTGCGTAAGAAAACATATAAACCGTTGCAACAGAAGCTTCGGATATTCCAAATCCGTGAACTTGATACGGTGGAATAGCAAAAGCGTGTCCCTCATCTACCTTATATGTTTGATCTCGATAAAAGACCTCAACAGAACCCTTCTTTACCACCAAAAATTCAAACTCGGGATTTAAATGGATTGGCGCACCAAACCGAGGGTTTCTCTCTAAAACATAAAAAACTTCATCGTTGCACGATTTTTCCATAAAATCAACCTTTTTTGTCTTTACTTTACTGAGATAATAAGTATACTATTTGTTCGGGAGTTGATGCCTTTGTATATCATTTTTTTATATTTTATAACCCTGTTAGTAAGTATGGCGGGACTTATTATTTTAAAGAAAATTCAGCTCGGATTAAAAACCGATTTTATTCACTTTCTATCTTTAAATGTATATAACGCTCTGTTTTCTTCTGTAATATTTTTAGTGATTTCAAAATTTAAGGTAGAAGTGAACGGTATAACACTTTTGTATTCTTTTATATTTGCTTTGATTGTGTTTTTCAACCTTTGTCTTGGAATTGTCGCACTACAATACATAACAATAATTTTCAAAAATATTATCTCAAATTCTGTCTCAATAATATGCACTACTCTTTTCGGTTGGTTCGTTTTAAAAGAGAAATTTACCTTCATATCGCTTTTAGTACTGATAATTATGATAATAGCGATTGTTATTCCCTCATTTGGCGAAAAGGGGAAAATTGAAAAAAAGGGTGTTGTAGTATGCTTTTTTCTGGCAGTTGCTATGGCATCAAGTTATATTATTTCTAAACTTTACACTATGGAAGAAAAGGTTTGCAGTTCAAACTCCTTCTTTTTACTTACAAACCTTATGCTCTTAGTACTCTGCTTATCAATCGGTATTATCTACTGCAAAGATAAAAAAACAAATTTTAAGGATACGATGAAGTTATCTAAATTTCAAATATCTATTATTGGAATTAACACGCTCTTATCAAATATAGGGTCAATAATAAGCCTTAATATTTTAAGAAGTGTTCCCCTTTACATACATACGATTGCTATGACAGCGCTCGGATTTTTAGCAAGTATATCCGTTTCTTTACTTATTTTCAAAGAAAAATGCACTTGGCAACATATTATTTCAACAGTAATTTCCCTGACAGCTATTTTTCTTATGCTTTTATAAATTTCTCTATAAACACAGCGGTAACTATATTTATAAAAATATAGTTACTGCTTTTTTATCATATTAATATTTCGCTTACCTTAAAGGAATTGCTTGAAAGTTTGATAAGCATACCGCCTGTACGGGAAGCATTATAATATTTGCCCGTTTTAAGACCAATTGTCCAACGAATATCGTTATATAAAACACTTATATCTGTAAGCGGATTTGAGCCCATAAAGACACCTTCAACACCCACAGTTTTAAAAGTATTTAACAACTTACTGTTCGCAAACATTGTTACAAACGGCTCGCCCTTAACACCAAAATCTTGGTTCTTAGCCGTTACATCTTTTCCTATTTCATAAACAGTTGTATTGCTTTGGTCCTCGTACCCTGCATTTACTACAGCATCTAAAACATCGGATGATGCTAAATTAAAGCAAGCAAATGACGGAACCTTGAATTCTTTTTCTTTAAGTAAATTATTCACGGTTTCTACCCACTGTAACTGTGTATCTTTAATTCCTGCTGTTGTAACAACTGCCGGATCGGTAGAATTTATACAACCGTTGGAATCCATCATATAAACAACCCTAGAAAGCTCGCCGTTAACACCTAAGCCTATCGAATAATTACTGTTGCCCCCTACGCTGTTACCGCGTTTAAAGAGGCAATATTTCGATTCTTTAAGTTTATTGCACTGCCATTCTACGCCCTGCGCGCTTGAATTATCATAACTGCCGAAAACAGGAGCCCAAAAGATTTTCAAGCTATCCATATAGTTTATAACAGCTTCAAATGAGGTGCCAAGATCATCATAGAATCCCATTACTAAATCGCCTGTTACCAAAATTAAATCAGGCTTAGCTTTGTCAACTACTGCCTTAATTTCATCAAACAATAGTTCCTGTTTTTTAGAAGGAGCATACTTAAGAGTATCTGCATCGCCCATCATCGTTTCCGGACGCTGTTGAGAAGAATCTATTACCATAAAATCAGATAACTGCAAAATATTTATGTTTTCTGTATCAAAGTCAAGCACAAAGTCTAACGGCAATTCGGAATAAGGGTCTTTATCTCCCTGTGAGCCTGAAGAAGACGATGAACCCGAAGATATTGTTCCTGACGACGAATTATCGTTGTCCTTTTTCTTTGAAATGCTGATTACGGTAGCACCGCTTTTCGCAACATGAACCTTGTTTACTGTTGCACCGTTTCCTGTCTGTTTTGCAGGTCTGACCTCAATAAAATCACCGTCATTTTCTGAAACAACACTCGAAGAATCAGTTACTACATCGTCTTTAGAAGAATCATTTGTGTTGTTATTGGTTTTCGCACAGGCAGAAACAAATAACACAAGACTCAATACTAACACAATAAGCTTCTTACTCATTTATGACACCTCTTAAAAAATTACTCAGCAAATTCCGTATTTTTGTCGTTTGAAAATTTGCTCTAACCAAACAACGACTATTGAGCCAAAGCCGTGATTATAGCTTGACCCGCCGTCTAAAATTTCCCAAAATGTTCCGGTAAGTTCCGCTTGATTTAGATAATACTTTTTAATTTCTTCGTATGCCAAATCAAAAAGTCCGTTTTCTAACAGCATCTGAATTCGCAAGGGTATTCCTATAAACAATGCCGCAAAACAGATATTCGGATATTTATTATCGTACTTTCTGTCCGGTCCAAACTCATTTACCATCTTCTTAAACAATTCGGGGTGTGTATCCTTATTAGCAATTCCAAAAAGAAAAGCATAATACTGACAAGCCTCGCTGCTTTCTTCAACGGTTATTATTTCACCGTTTGAACACATGGCTTTATCGCAGAAGAATCCGTCAACAAAAGAATATTTCAAAACCGCTTCTTTTACAAGCTTTGAGTTTTCGCAAAATTCCAAAATATCATAAAGCTGATATGCAGCCATTAATGCAGCGCTATACAGCATATTTGACGGGAAATTTATATCCTGAACCATCTCATTTGCATGAGACCATTCAACAAAAACTCCCTCAGGAATTTTTTCAAGCAAATGCTCTGAATTTTCTAATTTCTTATGAAATTCTAATATGCCCATAATTTTTTTGCGAAAAGCGTCGACAAGCTCGCGGTCTCCGGTTCTCTTATAGTAATCTCTTACTTCCAATATGAGCCATAAACCCCAGTTTGGAATATACACACCGTCAAGATGGTTTGCGGGATAGCACATCGGAACTATTCCGCGATCTATTTCATGATCAATGCAATCATAATTATCTTCGTGTAAAAAATTAGTTAAAAAGTCCTTTTCAACAAGGGTTTCACCCGTTAAAAGATGCTCTGCTCTCGCTGTAAAAAAGCTGTCACACAAATATCCCCCTCGCTCTCTTGTAGGGCAATCTGTGAAAAGATCAACAGCGTTTGCACGAAATGTATTGATAGCAGCCGCTGTCAATACATTTATGTCATTATCGTCACTTTTAAAGGGTGAATTTATTTTGGGATGGCAGTACTCAATAAGACCTACCCCATTTACAAGGCAGCTACCCTCAGATACAAACACCTTTGCATACTTCATACTGTACGGTTCAAACAGCTTTAATTGGTATTTGCCTTTGGATAAAACATATTTTACTGCTCTGCAGCATTCGTCTCGGGTTATATCAACATCGAAATCTTTTAAAACTTCATCAAACAAAAGATATAAAACCGTATCTTCCAACGCTTCAACATAGGCCGTTAAAAAACCTGTTAAATTAACGCCAAAGTCATATATACTATACTCTTTAGAGGAAAGCTTATTTTTAAAAGTCTCATCAGGAACAAATTTGTATTGTTGAACCTCGCGTGAAACATGCCACTCTAATTCGTCAGGCAAAAACCCTTGTAATTTATCGCAGATACCCGTATAAGAACGGGTATCTATATATTCAGGATTGCTTTTAGCAACCGCCTTACCGGAAAAAAGATTATCAGCCTTAAATAAATCATATTGAGGGTACCGAGTACCCCTTTTAATTATTTTTTTCTCAGGCAGAATTTCCCATTCGTCATCTAATTCTACCGTTTTATCAACACGATATTTATAGGAATTTTCATTTAAAATATATCCCTCAACAAACGGGCGTTGAAAACTGAAACGCTGTAGTTTCCTAACTAGATTTTTATCTCTTCCAACATCAAAGCCCTGATCACCGGTAAAGGCAGAAATTTCACCGTTTGAGACTATTTCAGCCTGTAAAAACGGATTTTGCTTAATAAGGCAAAAACTGTTTACCTGAAAGGATTGAACTTCAATCGTTATTATACAGTCTTTAATATCTGCAAAACGACTCAAATCTATTATGTCCATACGAAAATGGTCTCTGCCGGCTCGCGATGGACCGTAAGCCACAAACTCACCGTTAACAAAAAGGCTGTAAACACAGGAGGTGGCAATTCGCAATTCTGAATCTTTCGAAAGATTTAAAACCGTTCTAAAAATGGCGCGCACATTCATTTCGCCGTTGTCGTCTTTAATCCATATCGACTTTGCTGCTTGAAACTCCACTTTCAACGAACCGCCCTCCCTGTTAAAGATAAATATAAACTTAGCCTTTTAAACCACTATAATCAAATCCATAGGTAAAGGCTTTTTGGAATACTGCATAAATAATAAGTGTCGGGATAGAAATCATAAATCCAAGCGCCAATGTTACCGAGTAATCGGGAGCAGCGCCCGAGCCGTTAAGCAATATATTCATTACAAGCGCTACGGTATACTTGCTTTGGTCACGCAAAACCATCATCGGCCAGAAATAATCGTTCCATACGCCTGCAAAAATTGTTATTGCCTGAAATCCAATAATTGCCGCACCTGACGGAATAATGAATTTTAGGAATATCTGCATTTCCCCTGCCCCGTCAAGACGTGCAGCTTCAATTATTGAATCAGGGAAAGCATCAAATGTACCCTTAAAGAGCAGCATTGCGCCGAAGGATGCCGCAGCGGGTAAAATAATTGCCCAAAACGAATCAGACAGACCCAAATTCTGAACCACCTGATATTTTGGTATAAGTGTAACCGTTCCAGGCACCATTCCCGACATCAAAATAATTATCATAACCTTATTTTTTACCGATCTCGGAAGCAATTTTGAAACGGAATAGGCCGCAAGCGTAGACACACTTACTAAAACGAAAAACTCCATAACAGCAATAAACAGAGAATTTAAAATAGGCTGTATAAGACCGTTTTCAAGACCTAAATCACGCGGATAATCCCAAGCTATTTTATAGTTGTCGAAAAAATTAGCGGGAGATTTTGTATATGTACAAGAATTAACCGAACCCGTAATAAATTCGTCATTAGAAAAAAGCTCAGACATTTTTTTGGTATATTCATTTGACAGTTGTTTTTTAGGAAGCTTTACCGCTTCTTTATCAAAAGTAATACAATCCTGCTCTGTAATTCTCGGAATTGCCGATAAAATATCCTTCTGTGAAAGAATACTCTTTGTCCACAACTGTTTACGGTTTATAACATAATCTGCCTTTGAAATATATGCAGATTGCACAGCTTTTCCGTCTACCCTTGCAATAACCTTTGCCTTACCGATTTGAGCCCCTGTAACACCAAACATTCTCCACAATATTAAATTTGTGTCTTTATATAGAGTATCCTCTGAGGGGTCTTCATCATAATCTACATATACTGTATATTCCAAAGGAAATGAAACATTAAATTGCGGTGGGTCGGCATACTGCACACTTGCATCTTTAAAAGAAGAAACTACCATCCAATAAATAGGAAAAAACAGTAATGCTATCCACATAACAGTAAGTATTGTAGCAATACCCTTAAAAATTTTGTCTGAGAAAGAAAGTTTTATCTTATTTTTTGTCAATTTGGACATAGACTAATCTTCCTTTCTGCTAACAAAATAATTGACAAGCGATGTTATTATGACGGTACAGACCAAAATAACTACCGCCATTGCCATTGCAACACCAAAATTCTGCTCTTTAAATGCCTTAGTATATGCACCTAACACGAGTGTAGTAGAGGAATATCCCGGTCCGCCCTGTGTCATCATATAAACATCTTCAAAGGCAAGTAAGCTACTGGTAAGACTAAGCAAAAGCTGAATCTCAACCATACCTTTAATACCCGGTAGAATTATATGTTTGAGTATCTGCAAGGAATTTGCTCCGTCTATCCTCGCGGCTTCAAAATGCTCTGAAGAAATATTATTCATGGTTACCAAATACAAAACTACTGCCATACCTCCGCCAAGAATACCGGGGAAACGCAAGCAGAATTTAACCGTTCTTTCATCATATAACCATTCAAATTTACCAAGACCTATTGCTTCGGTTATGAAGTTTGCAATACCGCCTTCCGGTTCCCAAACATATTTCCAAACCGAAAGACCGGCAAGTGCCGTAATACCTGTTGGGAAAATATATAAATAACGGAAGAATCCCCTACTCTTTGTAAGTTGGAAAAGCATTAATGCCTGAAGAATTGGCACAAAAAACGCAAAGAGCATATTAAAAGCATATAAAACAACTGTATTCTTGAAATATGTATAAAACAAAGAGGAACTAAAAACCGCTTTATAATTATCAAGACCCACAAATGTTCCGGGCAAATCGGTTATTCTATATTGAAAAAACGACTGAATAATACATTGAATTATGGGGAAATACTGAAAAATTGCGAGAACCAAAAAAATAGGAATTAAAAACACTATTCCCCATATACAGCGTTTTCCCGCTTGAGTTGTAAACCAACTCAAGCCGGTTTTTTTAAGACCTTTTCCCATTTTTAATACCTCCACGCAAGCCTAGTTAAAATCCTAGTTAAAATATATTTTATTTTTTCTTGTTATAAGTGTTTAACCATTCCTTAGTAGCAGTTTTTTCAGATGCAGCTAAACCGTCTGATATTTTACCGCTGCCTGTAATAATTGAAGGAAGGTCGGCAGAAATATAGGTAGAAAATCCTGTAGAGTCTAAGGAAATATCCTCAGCAGTTTTTATTGCTGTCTTAATTACTTCAATCCACTGTTGCGGGAAGTCAGTTAAAGAAGACCACCAATCAATACCCTCAACACAGGGAATTGTGAACTGAGAAACACCGTTATTCTTACAGAACTCATAATATCCTTTATAATATTCCTCGGAATGCATAAATTCTACATATTTAATTGCAGCTTTTGCTTCTTCGTCTGTGAGAGAAGCATTAAATACTATAGATGATACATACATTACGTTTGTATATTCGCCGCTCGGTCCCTTAGGGAACATACTAAGGGTAATCTGATTCGGCTCAATACCTGAATCAACAAAGCGAGAAAGCCATGTAGGATACATTGTAAAGCTTGCTACCTGCTTATTGTAAATTGATGAGAACATACTGTCTATATCCGTATATCCGATATTTGAGTTTGTAAGCTTCTCTTTATAGAGCTTTTGAAGGAATTCAATAGCTTCTACTACCTTGCTATCGGTATAATTAAGTTTAATTGTTCCGTCGGTATTCTGCAAAGCAATTCTTCCACCGTTAGAAAGAATCCAGTTATTAGGCCAAAGGAAGAACTCAGAAGCAAAAAGAGATGCACCCTTATGGGCAGATGTATTCATCTTCTTTACTGCTTTATAATATTCGTCCCAGGTTTTAACGCTGAAGGTTGCGGGATTATATCCTGCCTCAGACAAAGCTGAATTATAAAATCCTAACAGCGGTACCTCTGCAGCAGCAGGGTAACCGATTATCTTGCCGTCACTGTACTTACAAGCCTCGATAGAAAGCTTAGTGTTTTTGTTAAATGTTTCACTGTCTTTTACCAAATCTGTAATATCACGGATAAGGCCCATGTTATACAAATCCTTCATGTATATAGTAGAAGAAACATTTATAAATGCCGGAGCGTCATTTGAAATGAGCACAGCAGAAAGGTTTTGAACATCGTTAGTGTCTGAGCTTGTAGTAGGAAGAATGTGTTTTACCTCAATTTCGTCGCCGTAAAGACGGTTAAATTCCTCCTGCTTTTGCTGCAGATACGCATTGGAGCCTAAAGAATTTAAAACTAAATCCGGAACGGTTATTGTAACCTTTCCGCCTTTGGATTTTGAACCGCAACCAACCATACAAGTAGCTATGATAGCTACGCTTAGCAACAAGCTTATAACCTTAATATATTTTTTCATAAAAACACCCTCCGTTTTTATTTTTTATTATGTTTACTATTTAAAATCAGAATGAATACGCCGCCTACTACCACAAAAGCAAGTAAACCTATCAAGATAATTTGAATTATATTTATGCCGTCTTCGGATTCTGCGAACTTCTCACCTGAAACTGTCTGTGCAGCCACGCTTTTATTATCGCGGAATGACTTATCATCAATATGAACCGAATCCACAATTTCGGTCTCGGTTTCTACCGGAGAAACAAATCCGCTTAATGTAACCTTGCCGGAGCCACCCGAAACATAATTATATTTTATGTACGGGTTAAAGTAAGTAACATCGGCTGAGTTATTTGCATTTGCATCAACTATAAAATACAGTTTTTCACCCTGTGTTATTTTGGCTTTGATAGTACTGTTAAATACGTACTTATCAGCAATATTATTATTGGCAGATACATTATCGCTCTTAAACAATTGCTTTTGACCCTTCAACACAGTAAATGAAATGCCGTCATAATCCTGATCGCTTCCGTTGTTTGGACAGAATACAGCGCCGTTAGCAAGTGAAATTGATACTTCTCCCGAATATGGAGCTGTAAATACCAATGTTGCAGCATTTCCGCCTATACCCGGATGTAACATAAGAGCAGGTTTTCCTGTTACTGCATCGGAATCGGCTGTGCGTACTAATCCATCGCTTGTGTTACCGAATTCCTTACTATCCTCTGAATAGGAAAGCAACGTATATTTATAAGTGTTTGTAACGCCGTCAAAATTACGGTTTGCGTAATTCCAAATGCCTGCACCGTTAGTTGTTTTAAAGTCGCTATGTGCATTATAGGTTGGAGTAGCAGTTAATACGGGCTCTGCCGGATTTAGTACCGCCTTTGCTCCCGACGGATCGGTTGCAACAATATATACATAATAGCGTCTTCCTATTTTAAGACCTTTACAGTTAACACTAAGCTTTGTACCACTGTACACCTTTCCGGTGTTGGGTTTTGTTTTAATTGGTGATTCGCTTATATAAGCATCATACTTAATATCGCCGTCTAAGGGTGAAAAGGCATTTGACCAATTAAGTTTAAAGGAAGTTTCCTTTACATCGGTTACCATAACCTTAGCGCCCGGCATAAAGTCGAACTTGTCGCTTCCCTTTTCAACATATGTATACTCAACACGCGGATCAAAGAAGGTCATATCACTAGCGGCAGCTGTATTGCAGTTAACCTTGAAATAAAGAATATCTCCACGCTTCACGGTTGTTGAAATTCCCGTTGCAAAACAACGATCGCTTTGATTGTTAAGTGCACTTACGGCATTTTTGCTATAAATGATATCCTTGTTTTTTAACACGGTAAAGTTTATACCGTCATAATTTACTGCCTGACCGTTTATCGGTACAAAGACACCGCCATTTGCAGAATCAATGGTGATCTTGCCGCTGTACGGAGCAATAAAGGCAACAATTAATTCATATCTAAGATCAGGATGTACACAAAGTGCGGTTTTACCTGTAACAAGATCGCTTTCAGCCTTATTAAGTAAAATTGAAGGAGCAATACCTCCCGCTTCAAACTGAGCTGTAGCCTCGTTCCAATAAAGTTCAATACGCTCATCCGTATTTGAGTTATCGGCATAGTAGCGCCACGGAGAGTTTATTGGTTGCTCTTTTGTGGTATAGTCCTTACTTGCCACAAATTCATAGGTATTACCAATGGTTGAAATTGGTTTTGAATTAATGATAGATGCAGTTTTTTCACCGTCAAAGACAGTTGCCGCAACATAATAATTTGTATAAGGATTTAACTTGTCCAGAGAGTAGGATGTTTTTGCCCCTAAATCAATACCGCCCTCATCGGGTATTTGTGTAATAGGTTTATCCGAAACATACAGTTTATAACTGTAATTTCCTGTTCCGCCATACACACTCGGAAGATTTGCAGTGAAAGAACTGTCGGTTATTAAACTACCCTCAATTAATTTGCCCTCTTCAAAATGAAGATCTAAAGCACCTTCGGCAACCGAAGTGTATATAATCTCAGGGTTTAAGAATGTAGGATCATTTCCGACAACCTTGTTTGCATCTACAGCGAAAATTAACTTATCCCCTGCTTTTACCGAGATTGTTTTCTCGTCATCAAAAACGCGGCCCACATACATTGAACCTACGCTGCTCGGATGACAGTTTTTAGAATTTACCGCATCAAACTCAATGAGCTCTTTATCGTTTTGAGAAAGCTTAAAGTTTATGCCGTCAAAACCGTCAGATTCACCGCTATATGGAACAAAAATTCCGCCGTTTACAAGTGAAAGATTAATTGTACCGGTATAAGGTGCAGTAAATATTATTGCAAGAGAGTTGCCGAATGCCGGTGTAAGACAGAGCGCCGGCTTACCTGTAACAAGGTCTGAAGTAACCGCCGTAATTGAACCTACAGAAGCTGAATCGCCCCACATTCCGTTTGTCCAAGCTAAATCTTTAAAATCGGTTGTTCCTGTCTTTGCATAACGGTAACTCCAAGGTGATTTCATAACTTCCTTTGAATAATCGTCATTAGCGTTAAAGACAAACATTTTTCCGATTGTATTTACCGGCTCTTCATTATAAAGCAAAGCCGTAGAAAGACCGTCGCTTGCCACTACTGCAACATAGTATGAAGTTCCGTTTTTAAGTCCTGTAAAGGTATGGGAACGAACTGCTCCAACTTCTATACCACCGCTCTCCGGTATTCCCGTTATAGGAGTTTCGGAAAGATATACGGTATATGTATAATCGGCAATACCGCCTCTTGCAGATGGCCAGGATATATCAAAGCTATCTTTATAAAGGTTTGAAGATTCGATTTTGTCCTCATCCAAAAATCTCAACAGAGAATTATCTGTATCGGTTATATTTGTATATTTAAAATACGGATTTAGGTATGTACTGTCCTTTGTTGTGTTGTTGTTTGCGTTAACGACAAAATAGAAGATATCTCCTGCCTTTACAGTAAAGGTTTTCTTGTCGTCAAAAATGCGGTGTCCTTCATAATTGTTGGCGCTGTTTACATGCGAACTGAAATTTAATGTGTCATTATGATATAAGCTGAAATTGATGCCGTCATATCCACTTTCCGGCGCAACAATGCCGCCGTTAGCCATAGAAAGCTCTAAAGTGCCACTATAAGGTGCAACAAAAGCAAGGGCCGCATCAACACCCAATCCCGAATGAAGCGTAAGCGCAGGCTTTCCTGTTACAGGATCGTTTGCCTTTGCTATAGAACCGTTACCGAGAGGTCCCCAACTGCCGCTCGAATTTAGCGCAAGTGGAGTATAAACTCCGGTAGTAATATTGCGATTATAATATTTCCAACGACCGCCGTTTTGGGTTGTAAAATCGTCGGCCGCATTGTATTCTTCTTTTACTTTATCATCAACTACGTCAACATAGGTTATTTGCGGATTAAAATAGGTAAATGCTCTTCCGTTGCTGGCATTACGGCCTACCACAAAACGAATAGCATCGCCTGCCTTTACAGTAACTGCCTGTGCGTCGTCAAAAAAAGGATTGTTTTTGCCGTAAGTGCTATCTAGATTTGAAATCGACTTCACATTATTTTCATTGTGAAGCATTTTAAAATTAACAAGACCGATGCTGTTTCTTGTAGCGAAAACACCACCGTTAGCCATTTCGACCTTTATTGTACCCGAATATGGCGCTATAAAATTCAAAACAAGTTCTTTATTTATATCCTGATTTGAAGGATTGAAATATAATGCAGGATTACCGGTTACATTATCGGTTTTTACTGTGGTAATGGTACCGATTGCGGTGTCGCCCCAATTGTTACCGGACACAGTAAGATCAGTGTATAAATATCCCGAATTACCGGCAGTTCTGTATTGAAAATTCCAAACACTATCAGATGCATCCGACAAAGAGAATTCCGAATATGCATTGTAAATTTGCTTTGGGGATTCTCCCGCTATTGCATTCAATGATGTAAAGGATGATAAAATTACTCCAATTGAAGCAACGGCAGAAATAACTGCCAATGAAATTTTCTTTAGTTTCATATAAAAACCTCCCGAAATTCGAGGAATAAACGGTAAATTTAAGATGCCTTCCGTTATGGCATGGGTGGCGTAGCGGGAAAATACCCGCTACGCCGAAATTTAAATATTATGCTATATTAAATACTCCGAGAATATACTTGCGCATGATAATAACATCGCTTGATTCTACACGACCGTCGCCGTCAAAGTCAGCATCTCCGGCAAGAGTTACATTGCTATCCACCATATGCTTTTTAAGACGAATAAAGTCAAGTATATCAATATTATCATCTTCATTTAGGCTGGTGGGTGTTACTACATACTCTATTATAGGTCTGATTGTGGTAGAGTCAGCCATATTTGAATCATGCTTGCTAACACAGAAATAAATGCTTTCATCAGCCGCAACATTAACAAAAACATCCTGCAATGCTTTATTATTATCAGCAGGTGTTAATGCGATAGGATCGGTTATAAGTTCATTCTTACCGTTAAGGATAGAAACAACTACACCGTCTGCAGAGCTCGAAGCAACAGATAAAAGATCTTCCATCTTTATGCGTATTCTTCCTGCCTTAGGTGCCTTAAACACAATAGCGGGTGTCTCAGAGTTTGCAGGATGCACACCGCCTGCATGAATCAAACCGCCAAGTCCGTAAACCCAATAGTTCTGATTTGCATCGAAGGTCATATCTGTCCATTCGCCAGTATAATACTTATACTGCCATACACCCATAGTTGAACCAAACGCTTCAGAGAACTTGTAAGTATCAGTTACAATACCCTCGCCGTTTATATTATAATAACCAACTCGTGTATCAACGGTATACTCACTTGAATTGTAGCTGCCAAGATTTTCTATTACTGACTCTGAAAGTGCACTATCAGCCAAGAATCCGTCAAGGAATCCTTCGGTGTTACCCTCAATAGTGTTATTTGCTGTTTCAGGGCTGCTTTGATACATTGAAACAAATTCATAGTCAGCGTTTTCATTGCAATAAATATTATTGGAAATAACAGAATTAATAAGTGAATGTACACTTGCGTTTGCTAATACACGAATATCAGTAATGGGATCAGCACTGTCTCCGGTAGCTGCGGTAGCGTTATCTTCAAACGCACAGTTTTTAACGGTAATATTTTTGTTCTCCATTCCGGAAGTTGAATTGTTACTGTCATAGAAGAAGAGACCTGCGCCTGTGTTATTATGAATCCAGCAGTTTTCTACCAATATATTTTCACAATTCCACTCGAAATCAATACCAACGCCGTCATACTCAACGCCTGCACGCTGCTGTGTTGCAATTTCTGTATTGATTATTGCGTAATCCTTAGTGCTTATCATAATACCGGCAGTACCGGGTGCATAATAATCTGCAGCACCGCAACCGATTATCTTACAGCCGTCTATATATCCGCCTTCAACACCCGCAATAATTGTTCCGTAATAATCGTTATTATACATTTCGCTGTTTGTAATG
Source organism: uncultured Ruminococcus sp. (assembly GCA_964465535.1). Classification (GTDB taxonomy): domain Bacteria; phylum Bacillota; class Clostridia; order Oscillospirales; family Acutalibacteraceae; genus UBA737. Next base: position 8,279 of record CAYXID010000013.1, on the reverse strand, counting down.
TAAAGACCGCTTACAGAGATAGAATTACCTTCATTGGTATTGTACGGATAAGCAGCACTCGAATACAAAGTACCGCAACGGTTAGTTGTACAGCCGTCAATATAAAGGCCGATAAGAGCAGGGTCTTTTATAGCAATACTGCTATTAGTTAAAGTAACAGTAACCGCACCTGCTACATAATAGCGGTCTAAAACATCTTTTGCGCGACCGTCTACCTGATGGAAACCTGTTAAATCGTCAAACTGACAGTTTTCTATCTTAACATATTCGTTATTAAAGGAATTGTCGTAATGTAAATCAATTCCGACACCTGAACCGGTAATAGTTAAGTTTTGAATTTCAAGACCTTCAGCGTTGTTTACCAAAACTACCGGAACAGCAAGCTCACTTGCCGGAGTAGCGGGATCTTCAACAAGGCCGAGATTAATCTTCGGATTTGCACCTGAACCGAAGGATGTAATAACACAAGGTAACTCTTTAGTTGCAGATACGCCGTTAATTACTAACTGCTCGTTCCACTCGTCACCTGCTTTAAGGTAAATGCGGTCACCTGATTTAAGATTTAATTCAGCAATCTTTGAAAGTGACTTCCAAGCAGCACTCGGGTTTGTACCGATATAAGCATCGTTACCTGCACTGTTACTGAAGTAGTAAGCATTACCTATAGCCGGTTCTTCTTCTATAATTGAAGTGTATTTAATTACAGGATCTAAGTAGGTTGTACTGTCAATTGCAGCATTGCGACCTACCGTAAAACGAATCTTATCGCCTGCTTTAACTTCAAGTACCTGTGGCTCCTGGAACACCCAGTTTCCTGCCGCAAGTACATATCCGTTATCAAGATCATTTACGGAGATAATATTGGTGTCATTATGTAACATATTGAAACGAACACCATCTTCACCATTCCAAGGAGCAAATACGCCTCTGTTAGCCATAGAAACATTTACAGTACCGCTATAAGGAGCAGTAAAGGTTAAAACTGAATCGTTAGCTTCCTGGTCAGCAGCCATTCTGATTACAGGGCAGGTCATTGATGAAACATAGTCGCCTATAACCAAATCCATTCTACATCCACCGCCATTCCACTGGCTAATGGAAGAATCAAATCCGATATCGTAATAATCATATCCGCTACCTGTATTTTGTCTGTATTGATAAGACCAGAATCCGTTTGGATTATTTGTAGTAGTATATGAATCTGTAGCTCTGAATGTATCCTTAACTATGCTTGTGTAAGAAACTTCAGGGTTACAAAGAACGCTTCCTTCGTCAGGAACATTTCTGGAAACGGCAAAAGCAATAATATCACCGCTCTTAACATTTAGGGTTACTACATCATCAAAGAAACGGTTTGAAGCATTATAAGTTGCATCAAGATTATCAATCGATTTTAAAACATCATTGTTATGTATTAGTCTAAATCTGGCGTTTCCTATGCTTTGATAAGGAGAGAACGCGCCGCCGTTTGCTAAACGAACATTTACAGTACCACTGTAAGGAGCAGTAAAGGTAAGTGCAGCATAATTTTCCTGCTGATCAGCAGCGAAAAGTATCATAGGATCAGTAGCTGTAGTTATCATATCACCTGTATGAATACCTATTCTTGCCATACCGCCATAATTAGCTGCAGTATCCCATTGATTAGAAACATTTAACACACTCAAGGGTGTAAAAGTAAAACTATCACCGTTATCGTGTGCGAACTGATAACCCCAAACACCGTTGGGATTATTTTCATAACTAAAGTCTTCAACTGCATTGTAAGTTGTTTTAAAAGTTTCTGTATATGTGATTTCGGGATTAAAATATGTAGTTGGATTAGGATCAAAATTATTCTTACCTACTACAAAACGAATTACATCGCCCTTTGCAACTACAAGAGAAGTAGGCTGTGCAAAGAGTTTATTGTGATTATATTCGGCATCCAAATTGTTTATTTCGCTGATAACCTTATCATTCTTTAATATGCTGAAACGAACAGCATCAGTGGACTGATGAGGCGCATATACAGCACCGGCTGTCATAGCTAAGCTTATAATTCCGGAATACGGAGCTGTAAAGGCAACTACAAGATCGTCAATCTGTTGCTCGGGGGTAGTCAAAACAAAAAGCTCATTACTGTCAACCTGGTTTGTGGGACTTGTGCCTATATAACCTACACCAGGAATTCTCCAGAGGTTAGTTTCGACCTCAAACGGCAAATTGGTGTATGTATACCCAGAACCGTTATTATGGCGATACTGATAAGTCCATACGCCGTTAGGGTTTTGCTCCCTGCTGAAATCCTGTGCAGCGTTGAAGTAATACGCTTCGTCACCGGATTCTGCAGAAACAAAGAAAACTGTTGAAAAACTGCCTGCTAGCAGCAAAAGGGATAGAAGAATTGCTAAACATTTTCTTGCTGTTTTCATAATAGAATCTCCTTTTATATTTTTATGGTTCCCGAAACCATTAAAGATAATTTAATTATTGATACTCTTTAATGCCTTAAGAGTATCAAACTGAACAGGGTCAAAATTACCGTAACGATCCATACGAACATCAAGCGTTACTACGCCCTGCTTATCTGTAGCCGCTTTTACAAACTCGTACAGATATTCCTTTGTAAAGCGGCATCCCGGTTTACACCAACCGCCATACACACTGAAGCTTTCTTTATCGTATCCGAGGTATGTAAAAATATGCCATTGCTTACCGCCGTCGATGAAGCGTTCAGTGGGTATTTCATCCAGCCAACTGCGTTCTCCTGCCGTATAATCGTCAAGCGGAGAAAAACTCTTTACACGCTCCACAATTGAAGCATTAAAAGAAATAATCGCATCAGGGTTACCCTTATGGATTGCATCGGCTAAAATTCCCCATTTTTCCTCATCATATGTAAGACAAGGATGACAACCGTCTAGCCACCAGCCCTTTACCATCTTTCCGTAGCGTACAGAAAGCTCCTCAAGGACACTCGCCCACTTCTTTACAAACTCAACTGTAACGGGTTGCTCATGTGTTGTATAACCGTACTTAACACCAGAATGATTTGGGTCATCCAACGGACCGTCGTTAAAAGGACCGTCGCCGGTGAAGTACATCATCAAATCAATACCATATTCAGACAAAGCTTCATAAAGCTCAGGAACAATATCTCTATGAGGTGTTACAACACCTCGCGGCATTCCCATTATTTGCTCATGCCTTTCACTCGGTACAGTTAAGTATCTATCCTGCTGCTGAACGGTAAAGCAAAAGTATCCTGCCCCCACTTCATGAAGTTGAGCCGCTAACTTTTTTACATCAAGACAATCTATATGTTCATTCCAAGGCAACGGATCTACACCGAAAGCCCTCGTATTCTGACCTCCAAGATAATGAACAAAGACGCCCCATTTATCCTGCATAAACCAATCTGTTTTAGCCATTTTTCTTTCTCCTCTTTATAATTTTATAAAGCACAAATGCAATAACAATTATAAAACTTGGAATAGAGCCTAACAAAATTTGAAGAATATTTAAAGTAAATTCGCCATCTTCTGTTTCTATAGGCTTAACATCTGTTCTTAAAGTAGGCTCTACATCATCTTCTTTTGTAACATTGCTCTTATAGGGTTCAACATATTTGTAGTCCACATACTTAACATAGGGAGCTACTTTAGTTGAGTCACCCGAATTACCTGCGTTCATATAAAGGAAGAAATATATTACCTGACCTTTATAGGCGTCTATTTCAATAGGCGCAAATTCCTGCGAGGGATTTTGGGGTGTAACAATATACTGTTCACCCAAGAGCTGATTTTCGCTTACTACCGAAAAGATTACGCCGTCTGCCGAAGCAGCATTCACTTCAACAGGTATTTCAGAACCAATATGTATTGTTCCCGATTGAGGACAGGTAAATGCCGCAACCGTATATCCGTTTATATGCGGATGCCATGAAACGCCTCCGCCGCCGATTCTTGCATAAGATGCAGCTGTTCCTCCGGTCCATGTGCCGTCCTGATAAATCATTTCGTGATAATTAACATTATCAAACCAATAATATTTCCAATCACCCATTAAGTCCGAAAACATTCTTGAAAGACGGTAAACACCGTCTTTTTCGCTACCTGTGATTGAGGATGTTATCTGGGCAGTAGAACCTCCGCTACCGGAAGGTGCCGCTGTGGGACGCTTACCAATATAAGCCGGAACCGTTGCCGAAACCGCTGCCGCCTTTGAAATCGAAGTATATTTTATCTGCGGATTAAAGTGTGTTGTATCGTTAGATGTTTCGTTGTTTGGCTGAACAATAAAATATATACGCTCTCCCTTTCTTATTGAAACCGTATAAACATCATCAAATACTCTCTTTTCAACCGCACTGTTTTTGGCACTGACAGATTTAAACTCTGCCGCTTTTTTAGAGCCGCAGCACATATAAAAGTTAATACCGTCAAAATTTTGTGCCTCACCGTTTAACGGACAGTAAACACCGCCATTAGCCATTGAAACCTCAATTTTTCCTGAGTAGGGTGCTACAAAGGTTAAAACGGCGTCACTTGAACTACCCGGATGTAAAGAAATTGCCGGTGAATTTGTTACATTATCATCTGCGGCTACGCTTATCATACCAAGCGCCGAATTACCGTAAATCTTAGCTTTTGAATCATAAGTTAAATCAGAGAAACCGTAAAGGCCGTCATTGTTATATCCGCATTGATAACGCCATACGCCTCCCTGTGAGGTTTTAAAGTCCGATACAGCGTTATAAGTTGGAAGAGTTTGAGCAAAAGCCGGAACCGCACAGCTCAAAACAATAAAAACAACTGACAAAGCAAAACCGATAAATCGTTTAAAGCTGTTCATTCGCTTTTTTCCTCCTTATTGCAGATACAATTGAAATCACTATTGCCACAACTGTAAGTATTGCCAAGCTTCCCAAAATTCCAATCAAATAATTTGTTGTATCGTTTGAAAGCGAATTGCTTTTCGCAATAACATTTTCTTGAGGAAGAGGCTTTCCGTTTATAACATAATTGCGCACATCGTCAAAATCAAGCAACGGCCAAACCTTACCCTGCTTATCATAAGAATATTCTTCGTTACCGCCAAGCTGAACGCTCGCATCCATATACATAGTAAACATATTGTTGGATTTCATATACTTGTTGTTTAAAATCGCTCCGTCTACCAACGAATAAAGCGGTAAGCTTATAAGCTCAGCTCCGCCCGGATTATAAAAGTTGCGGTTATTATTTTCAAACACATTATACAAAAATCTTAAACGCTTGTTTTGGTGAGAAGAATCACCGTGCGAAGAATAGAACATAACGCCTACTCCCGAATTATCGTGAATATAGTTATTTATAAAATCTACATCGTAGGTCATGTGTTCAAAATCTATTCCGCCGCCATCAGGGTTATCTTCAAGTCTCTGCTGAAAAGCAATTTCGCTGTTCATTACAGTAAAATCCTTACAGGACATCATTATTGCCATTGAACCCATAGGCGCATATCTTGAACCACAGTCAAAAATTTTACAGTTGTCCATATATCCGCCTGTTATATTACAAATCGAAATGCCATAATAAGCATTATTCCTCATCACGCAGTCTGTAACATAAAAGTCTTTTACATTGTATCCTGTTCCGCCGATTCTTCCGCCGTATGTAAACAATGCGCCGGCATCATAGGTTGTACACTTATTTATATGTAGTCCTATTAAAGAGGGATCACTCTCTCCGGGAACACCGATACGGCTTGTTACTATTATTGATACGGCATGTGGATACATCGGATCGCCTAATCCTTGATTGAAACCGTATATATCATGAAAATGACAATTTTCAATCAATACATATTCCATATTTGTTACCATATCGTAATGCAAATTCATACCTATAGCACAAAAACCTATATCAAGATTTTTAAATTCAATTCCGGCAGAATTTTCGATATACATAAGAGATTCGGTTGAATTAAGCGGAACCGAATCCTCAAACAAAGCAAGCTTGGGCTTTTCTCCTTCGCCGTAGCTTGAAATCACTATCGGGTTTTCCTTTGTTCCCACAGCGTCCTTCAAATAAAATTTTTCGAGCCACGAATCGCCGCTTTTAAGCAGAACCTTATCGCCGGCACCTAGCTTCAAGCCTTTAAGATTTTTAAAGGATTTCCATGCCGCCGTTTCTGAAAGACCGCTATTGGAATCTTCGCCGGAGCTTGCACTTATGTAATATGTTTTTCCTTCAACTTTTTTGTTGCTATTTGCATGCACTGATGGAAACATATTCATAAAAGCAAAAACCGAACACATAACCATTACGGCAAAAAACTTAATGCTCATTTTTTTGTTCAAGGCAATCCCTCCATACAAACCGAGTCACAACAGTTAAACAGGACAAGCAATCGATTTGTGAAAAATTTACTGAAATTTACCAAAATTTACTAAAGGTTACCAAAAGTAAACCATATCCCCTATCGTATGTATAATATCACAATAATGCACCTGTGTCAAGCAGAATATTGGTCAAATTGTTTAGATCGAGGTAATTGTAAACAACTTTAAGTAAATTATTTAGTAAATTTAAGTTAATTCTTATTTTTTCTTAAAAATATCATAAATTTGGTAAATAATACATTCAAAATATTATGATTATACCATACGTATAAGAGCGCTTTTAACAACTTTTTTATAAAAACGCATATACTTATTCAATAGAAAAGCAACACTAATTAAAATGGTTTCTATTTTTTAGTCCATTTTAATTAGTGTTGCTTTTTTTTGGCTTTTGTTGTATATTTTATATGTATTCCAAACAGGAGGTCTTTTATGGTTACAAAGAAAGATATTGCTAAAATTGCCGGTGTTTCACCTGCTACGGTATCAAATTTCTTTAACGGCAAAAAGAAAATGTCTACAGATACGCAGAATAAAATTTTGCAGGCAGCAAGCGAGCTTAATTATACTCCCGACAAAAAAAGCTTGTCTGCTTTCGCTTCCCGCAAAAACATTTTTCTGGTTGTTGACGATATTTTCAACCCCCACTATGCACACATTTTAAACGGTATGCAACAAGCGGCATCTCAACATTCGCTGTTTGTTTCTATGCTCCCGATTTGGAATAATATTGACGAATTTTGCAATTCGGTAATTGACGCTAATCCGATTGCCATATATTTTGCATTTAATCGGTCAGTTTTATCTGAATTTCAAATAAATTTATTGCAATCTCATAACATTATGCTTTTCTTCTCGTGGGAAAATTTTGAAATTGATTTTGATGAACTTACAAGCAAAGCCGTTAAATATCTTTTAGATCTTGGACATACAAGAATAGCGTATCTTAGCGGGTTATCAATAAATTCACCCGATAACATACGCTATTTATCCTACCAAAATGCGCTTCGCGCAAACAATCTTGAATTTGATTACGATCTTGTAATTGACGGTGTTTATCCTTATGAAACAACCGCAAAATACGGATATTGGTCGGTTACATCCTTTTTGAAGAAAAAAGTCGATTTCACTGCAATAATTGCACTTAACGATTTACTTGCTATAGGTGCGATTAATGCTCTTACAGAAAACGGTCTTTCTATTCCACAAGATGTTTCGGTAATTGGATGCGATAACATTATGATTTCCGAAAACTCTAATCCGCCGCTTACAACCCTAAAAATTTCAGCCACCGATATGGGAAGTCAGATAATGTTTGCTATCATCAGGAAACTCAATCAGCCGGATTTAGAAATTTTACCTATAAAACTACAAACAGAGCTTATCATCAGAAAAACAACCGGCGGAGCAAAACAAAACACCGACTAGCCGCCAACCTAAGCAATACAATAGCGGAAAAGATAAAAATGTTTTACTGATTTGATGTTATTTTTTAATCAAGTTCAAACACCTTTGTAAGTAAAGGTTGAGCACCGGTTACAGGGTCTAATTCCATAACCATAACATCCTTCATATATTCGTTCCACTTATCTACCACTGCACTATTTGCCTGAAAATCTGCAGCAAATTTTATTCCCTTTTCACATTCATAATATCCGAACAGTTCATTGCCGACATTCCAAATTGTGTAATTGTAAATTCCTGCCTGTTTTAAAACAGATACTAGTTCAGGCCAAATTTCATTGTGTCTTTTCTTGTATTCCTCAATACAACCGCTTTTTACAGTTGCTTTCCAAGCATATTTTTCCATAGAATAGCCTCCAAATAACTTGCCGTAAGGCGAATATAACTGAAAAAAGCACTTGCCATAGCAAGTGCTTTTTTCTTGGTGCGAGTGATGGGACTTGAACCC